>JAXDKI010000189.1:0-11760 GCA_034667245.1 Thermomicrobiales bacterium
AGAGCGTCTCGACGAGGTGCGTGAAGTGGCCGGCATGCCCTTTCACCTGATCCTGCGCCTTCGCCGGATCATAGGGCGGCTTGTCGCCGAGGTCGACTCCCGCACCGCCGATCCGCCAGTACTGCAGGCCGGACACGCCGTCCTTGCGATGGAACTCTCGATACTGGAAGTCGCCGGGGTACCCAAACGTTCCCGACCACACCTGCTGACCAGTCTGATTGTTCCGGCCGAGCACCGCCACTTGCCCCGGTGCATCGCCCACCCAGTACGGCTGGTAGGTCGTCCCCGGTTCGTCCTGCGCCTCGGGCATCACCTTCATCGCGTAGCGACGCGGTACTGCGCCGTACGGCCCGATCGCCTCTCCAGCGGCCTTGCCGACCGGGCGCCCCCCCTCCACCGTGTGCGTCTCGCTGAAGAAGACCTCTAGCCCCTGTTCGGCCAGGAATGACTCCAACCCCGGCCGCCGGATCGTCCGACCGCCCTCGTCCTCCAGCACTGCCGGACGGTAAGCGCACTCGGGCAGCCAGATCGCCTTCGGGTCGCGGCCAAAGTGTCGACGGTACGCGGAGACCCCGGTGCTGATTTGGCCAAAGACGGACGAATCGCGAGCGAGCAAGGGCAGATACCCGTGGGTCGCGGCGGACGTCGCGATCTCGATCCTGCCCGCGTCCTGCAACCGCCGGAGGGCCCCGATGATGTCGCTCCCGTAACGATCGCGGAAGCTGGTCAGCGTCCTTGCATACCAGTGATGGTAGAACCGGGCGAGATCCCGCATCACCGGATCGCCGGCCTCTTCGAAGCGTTTGACGTCGGCAGCCGCCCAGGCCGCCCGCTCGGCCGCGTAGTGGATGAAGTGGTCGACGATCAACGGATCGGCAAGCTGCTCGGCCAGGATCGGGGTGATCCCGATCGTCAAGGCAAACGGAACTCCCTCTTCCTGAAGATCGTACAGGGCGTTGAGCAGGGGCACGTACGTCTCGGCGATTGCCTCGTGGACCCACTCCTCTCCGTGTGGCCACATGCCAGCTTGCCTCGCGTACGGCAGGTGACTGTGCAGAACGAATGTGAACGCCCCGATCTTGCTCATCGAATCCCTTTCCTTGACCGCACAGACCGTTGCGGACCAGCGGAGCCATGCCGTCATGTCGTCGTACGCCCGCAGCATCGCGTCGCACGTCAATCACGACCCGTCTGTACTGCCCGCCATTAAATCCCAGACAGTCTCCCGCTCACCACAGTCGATGTTCCGTGCCTTGCGCGGTGTAGTCGTACGGATCGTACGTCTTCGCTTTCTCCGGCCGCGCACGTCTTCCGTAGACGGTGGTCAATTCGCCCAGCCCTGCCGCCACACCGGGATGGAGCTGGTGCGGCAAGAACCGCCAACCCCAGTTGCCCATCGGGCGTCCAGGAGTGTTCATGCGAGCCTCATCGCCGAGTCGCATCACGTCCTGGAGCGACAGTACGGCGAGGTCCGCCACAGAACCGAGTGCGGCCCGAATGAAATCCCAGGAGATGTCGCTGCCATCTCGACCCAAATACGTCTGAACCTGCCGTCTCGTCCGTCCGTCGAGCCCCTGGAACCAGCCAATCGTGGTCTGGTTGTCGTGGGTGCCGGTGTAGACGACGCAATTCGGCTCGTAGTTGTGCGGCAGGTACTCGTTCTCGGGATCGTCGTCGAATGCGAATTGCAAGACCTTCATCCCGGGCAGCCCGAGGTCATTCCGTAGCTGATCGACGTCGTCGGTGATCAGCCCCAGATCCTCGACGATGATCGGCACCTGACCAATCGCATTGACGATTGCGTCGAACACCTTCCGCCCCGGTCCCCGCTCCCAGCGGCCGGACTCGGCGGTCGGCGCACCGGCCGGGACGGTCCACGCCGCGGCGAAACCTCGAAAGTGGTCGATCCGAATCACGTCAACCACCGACAGCAGGCCCCGCACTCGGTCGATCCACCACCGGTAGCCGGTGGCTTCAAGCCGCTGCCAGTCGAACATCGGATTTCCCCAGAGCTGACCCTCGCTCGTGAACAGATCCGGTGGCACTCCCGACATCACCGTCGGCTGGCCCTGCTCGTCCAACCGAAAGACATCCCGGTTTGCCCACACGTCGGCACTATCGTGGGCGACGAAGATCGGAATGTCGCCGATGATCTGGATATCACGCTCGTTCGCGTACCGCTTGAGCTCCGACCACTGGCGGCGGAACTGAAACTGGACGAACTGATGAAACGTGACGTCGTCCTTAAGGCGCTCGTTCCACTCCGCGACCGCCCCCGGAACACGAAGTCGAATTGGCTCGTCCCACTCGACCCATGAACGACCGCCGAAATGGTCCTTGAGCGCCATGTAGAGCGCGAAGTCGTCTAACCAATGGGCTTCGTCTCGTCTGAACGCTTCGAACGGCTGTCGTTGAGCGCTCGCCGCACCGCGCCGAAAGCGATCGAACGCCTTCCTGAGCACCGCGTATTTGAACGGGATGACCGCGCCGAACTGGACCTCGTGATCGGGGAATCCTTCGGCGGTTTGGAGATCCGATTCGTCCAGCAACCCTTCGCCTGCCAGCCACGTGAGCGAGATGAGCAGTGGGTTGCCGGCGAACGCCGATGGCGATGCGTACGGCGAGTCACCAAAGCCGGTGGGACCCAGCGGCATCACCTGCCAATACCGCTGTCCGGCGACCGCCAACCAGTCAACGAACCGGAAAGCCGCCTCGCCGACGTCGCCGATGCCGTGGGGTCCAGGAAACGACGTCGGATGAGCCAGAACCCCACTCGCCCGCTGAAACCCCATGAACACTCCTCTGTCGCTGAGACGCGTTGGTCCGTCAAGCGTCTTCGTGAGACGAATGAGTAGTCTCTCGGTTGCCCTCAAGCCACGTGCGAAGTCACGCCCCGGTGTGGCTCATCGCAAACCGTGCGCGTGCTCCCGGCAGCCTCTATGCAAGCACAATGCCGTCAGTCCGGTAAACGAACCCGCTCGTACGCGGGAATTACCGTCATTCGTCCTGAGCTGGCGAAGGATGTGTCGGGGCTCTGGTTCCGCCTCATGCGGCATACCGACGGGGATGGCGAGGAGGGAGCTGGGCGCAACCGGCGCCTAGGGCTCCTCGAGGCTGTCTCGGAGAATGTCCATGTGTTCGAGCGCCAGACCAGTCCCAACCGCGACGCAGGAGAGCGGATCGTCTGCCACATAGCAAGGAACACCGGTCACCTCCATCAACAGTTCGGGGAGCTGACGCAGCATCGACCCTCCGCCCGTCAGAATCATGCCTTTGTCGATGATGTCGGACGACAATTCAGGGGGCGTCTCTTCGAGCACCGCCCGAACCGCGCCGATGATCGCCTCCAATGGCTCGGTGATCGCGTCTGTAACCTCGTTCGCGTGGATCTGGATCGTCCGCGGCAGCCCCGCTACCTCGTCACGTCCGCGAACCTCCATCACGACGTCCTCTTCGACCGGCATCGCACTGCCGATCGCGATCTTGACCTCTTCCGCGGTCCGCTCGCCCACCCGCAAGTTGTATTTGCGCTTGATGTAGTTCGCGATCGACTCATCGAACCGGTTGCCCCCCACCCGAAGCGACCGTGCGACGACGATACCGTTCAGCGAGATGACGGCAACCTCGGTGGTGCCTCCGCCGATGTCGATGATCATGTTGCCGGAGGGGTCGGCCACCGGAACCCGCGCGCCGATGGCCGCGGCGAGCGGCTCACTGATCAAATACGCCTTGCGGGCGCCAGCGTTCAGCGCCGCGTCGCGCACCGCCCGCCGCTCGACGCCAGTTACTCCGGCCGGGACGCAGATCATGACCTCGGGCCGAATGAGCGAGAAACGACCGCAGCTCTTGTTGATGAAGTAACGCAGCATCTCCTGGGTCACGACGTAGTCCGCGATCACCCCGTCGCGCATCGGCCGCACGACTTCGATCGTCTCGCGCGGCTCACGGCCCAGCATATTCCTCGCTTCAATCCCCACCGCCTTCACCTTCCCGTCCTTGGCGGAGATGGCGACAACCGACGGCTCGTTAATCACGATGCCTCGGCCACGGACAAATACCAGGACATTCGCTGTCCCGAGGTCGATCCCGATCTGCTTTGCCACGTGGTGGAACCCCGATCCCGGTTCGGAACACGATTCGCGGCCGTGCCGTCAAGCAGCGCGACCGCGTTTGCTTCGTTCAGCAGCTAGCGATTGTATCATAGCGCCCATCGAGCACCCTCGACTGAGGTCTCCGAATTAGCGGGAACCACGCCTGGGAAGGGCGAAGGACGCGGCGATGATTGGCGACGAATCACCTGGCGAGCCCGAGGTCGCGGCGAGCGATGCGCCGCAATACGAGTCTGGATCGATGTCACACTCCCGGCCGAAAGGCGGCAACCAGAGCCGTCGCGGCAGTCGTCCCCCTGAGGGAGCGGACGATCGACGCCGGCGGAAGCCCTCTGGCGGTGAGCGCCGCGCGACGGCCGGTTATGAAGACGGCATCGAGCGGGCGTTTTGCCTCTCCCTTCGGCACCTCCCGCCGCCCGCCTTTCCGGTCCAGCATCGCACCGGAGTCGCCGCGCTCACGCCGGTGATCGTCGCACGACGACTGGACTCCGCTCTCCTGTGCGATTGCGAGCACGATGGGCCTCATTCCTGGCCGGACGGCGAGATTGCCCGCGACCGTGACGCCTGACGGTACCGCCCGAGTCGCAATCTCGGCGATCCTACGATCATGAGCGTCGCGCCGATCCGGATCACACTCGATGCCACCAGGAGTGGGACCGGCCCGGTGAAGCCGACAAGGACCGACGCGATCAATGGCGAAAGGAATGAGCCTGCGCCCTGTGCCAGACTTGTCCACGCTAATAGGTTCGGCCGGTCGGCGTCATGCTCCGCCAACTCAGCCGAGCGCAAGGTCAGGCCCATCATGTGTCCGGGCCAAGCGGCCGCGGCCATCATCTCCACGGCAAATCCCAGCCAATAAACCGGCACCAACGCCCAAAGAAACGGCACGAGCCCAGCGCCGACCCCACCGATGAGCAAGATCCGCCTCGCTCCCGACTCGTCGCACAGCCTCCCCCACGCCCGCTGTACCACGACGCCCGCGACCGCCGCTAACACCGCGACCATTGCGAAGTACGCCGTCGGCGCGTTCAGGTCGTTGATGATGTACGGGGGCAAGACGGGCCATACCAGACCTGCCCCAAACCAAAAGCAGACAACTCCCTTCAGAAAGCTGCGTGCTTCCGGCTCGGGCGGCAACGAGCGCAGCGACCGAGGCGCGGGCACAGGAGGTGCTTCCGATCGCGCAAACAAGAGTCGGAGCTGCCGGAGACTCAGGAAGCCGGCCAACGCCGCCACCCCGTAGGCGAAAGGCAATGCCGATTCCCTTGAGGTAAATCGAAGCAGAATCGCCAACCCGAGCATCACGACCGCGGAGGCACCGGTGGCCGCCGTCGCGCGCAATGCCAGCCACCGACCCCGTTCTTGCGCTCTGACCATGCCAGTCAGGAACGACGTCCAGAGCGGGAGCGCCAGCCCCTCACCGGCCGCCCACGCGAGGAACAGCGCCACCAGGAGGCCGACCCTGCCCGAGCCTGACGCGATCAGCGTCAACGGCACGACGAGGAAGAAAATCCGCGCCACGGTGAGGCAGATCAGCGTCGTCCGCGCGACGCTGCCCATTCGCGCCGCCAGACGTGGACCCGCGAAACCCGAGCCAAATCCGAAGAGGTTCGCGCCGCTGTTATAGATCCCGAGGGCGATTGGACCCGCGCCCCGCGAGATCAACAATGGGTTGACGAAGGCGTTGTTGATCGCCGAGAGGATGCCCCAAGCACCTGCCTCCGTCTGAACCAGACGGCGAAGCAGGCGAAAATCGCGTTGATGTTCTCGCACGACTACTCCAAAATCCTATCCGACTCTCCGCGCCCGACAATATTCGAGGTCGGCGGGACTGCGGTCTCAATACTGACGCAAACGAGATTGAAAAGTAAAAGTGCCGTCTCAGGAAATGGGTCCTCAGTCCGTCACCTATTACGGTCCGGAACGCATGCGTCGGGCTGCAAATCGGGCGTTCGTACAGGTTGAACGTTCCCAGGGTCGTCGGTACGCTAGTCCACACGAAGCGTCGCTCGCTCGACGAACTGCTCCTCCGGCATTGGAACGTGATGTCCGCCTTACCCACGTGGTCTGACATGCCGCGACAAACTTTCGACCGCGGCCAGACGAAACCCACTCCGCCCCAAGTACCGGCGCAGGACTGGCTATTGGTCGGCACGATCGTCCTCGCCCTCGTCTTCGGCGCGGCACTCGGCACCGCGCGTCGCGAATCATCGGTGGCGGTGTCGGTCGCCGTCTGCATTGCCCTCGTTCCATGGTTGTGGGCGGCCTGGTTGGAACGCCGATCGCGCTGGCTCCCCGCCTGGCGCCTGATGGCCGCTTCGCTCGGCGTCCTCGCATACGCCCAGCTCGCCTCGACCATCCTGGTCATCGGCGACCGGCGCGCCGAAGTTGCGCCACTCTGGATCGACCTACTGCGCATCTGCGGCGCCGCATTGGGCGCCGCCGCCATGGCAGCCGCAACTCGAAGCCGGAGAGATTCGGGTCGGTTCGAGTGGAAATCCCTCGTCTCCCCCTCGGTCGCGATCGCCGCATCCCTCCTCTTCCTCATCGGTTTTGCCCTCGCGACGGCTCAAGACTTGTCGAGCTCCGCTCCCGATTGGCTTGCCGCAACCGCGCTCCTCGCGCTCCCGCTGTGCGCAACACTAATCTGCTGGTCAGCGGTCGCGACCCCCGAGTCTAAGCCCCGGTTCAGATCGATCAGGTTGGCCCTCGGTTGGACCACTTTGTCAATCGTCCTCGCCGGTCCCGCCCTCGATCGACTCCTCGGCGAGAGCCTTCTCAGTCCCCGCACGAATTGGGCCGCACTCCCCGCCGCGGCGTGCCTCGCCGCATCGGCCATCGGCAATCTGCAAAGTCGTGTAAACGGGTCCTATCAGCCCCTCTCGGCAACAGGCAACTCAACCGACGGGGTCGCGCTCGGACAGGGGAGTTGGCTGCGAGCGCTCGCCCCCTATCTCGCGGTCGCGGTCGCTGTAACCATCGCCGTCGCGCGACTTCAGAGCTCGGAGAGCAGGCGCGACGACTCCATCGCCTTGGTCGCCGCACTCATCGCAATGTTGATTCTTGTGCGCCAGGTCGTCGTGCAGACGAGCAGTTCACGCGCCTTCAGACGCCTTGAACAAGCCAAACACGAGCTCGCCGCCCGCGCCAACGTCGACCCGGTCACCGATTTACCGAACCGTCGCGCCCTCGACGAACGCCTCGCCGAGGAAGTCGAGCGCGCACTCCGCTACAAGCAACCGCTCAGCTTCTGCTTCGTCGATCTTGACCACTTCAAACAGGTCAACGACGGTCACGGGCACGCCGCCGGCGACGCCGCGCTCCGGCAGGTCGCCTCAATCCTCCGCCGCACCGCCCGTACCATCGACTTCGTCGGCCGCTTCGGTGGCGAGGAATTCGTCGTCCTGGTCCCCGGCACCTGGTCCGAGGACGCCGCCATCCTCGGCGAGCGCCTTCGCCGCGCCGTCGCAGAGCACACCTTCAACCTGGCGGGAAATCAGCCGCTCCGACTCACCATCAGCGTCGGTATCGCCGGCCTACCCGAGCACGCTCCCGACGCCGCCTCCCTCAGCGAGCGCGCCGATAGGGCCCTCTACAGTGCCAAGCACTCGGGTCGCAACCAAGTCGTCCTCTACGAGCCCCCGTCCTGATTACCAATCCGTCTCCGCCATCGCCCACACAATCCGACGACAGACCTCCGCATCCGCCAACGCGCGATGACCTCCTGGGGCCAGCCCAAAGGACGCCGCCGCCGCCGGCAGTTTGTGCCATCGATAGCCGGTCCGTCCGCGCTCCTCGCGGTACGCGGCATACGCCTTCATCGCACAATGCCAGCTCGCCCGCGGAAAAAGCGCCCCGACCCGGTCGCAGCACTGCCGCACCATCGTCCGATCGAAACCGGCGTTGTAGACCACGACCGGTCGATCCGAAAGCACCGGCGACAGCAACTCCAGTATCTCCGGCCACGTCGGTGCGGTCGCCACATCCTCATCCCGAATGCCGTGGATCCGCGTTGCCTCGTTCGGGATGCGACAACCCGGTCGCACCAACGCGTCCACCAGTACCTCACCATTGACCGTGATCACCGCGACGTCGACGATTTCCGCGCTCGGTCCGAGCCCAGTCGTCTCCGTATCCAGAAATACCGTCTCCGGCGCAGCCACGACCGCCCGTGACCACGCAACCGCAGACGTGCGATCGAACGGCGTCTCGAACGACATCAAACCCCTACTCCGCTTGAGACTTCCCTCATGCCCAAACTGTAGCCCAAGACGGCTTCCCCTAACGCTCCGGAGGCGGCGCGGACGCCCGGACCAACTCCAGGTAGGCCTCCGCCGTCTCCTCCGCGGCTATCGCTCGCACGATCACCTCATCCACCTTGCCGTCAAACCCCGCCAGCCCGCGCTCAATCTCGACGTCACCGCCAGAGACCGTCGTTGCGATCGCCGGCACCCCCATGCGCTCGAAATGCGCGGCGTACGCCGGAAACCCGGCATAGCGATCGGCCTCGATCTGAAGCCGTTCCCGACCGGCCTCCAGTCCGACCCTCACATAGGCGGCAACCACCGGCGCAGGCCGGCCCGCATTCGCCGCCGCCTCACGCACCCACTGCACCGACTGCTCCGCCTCCTCCGGCGTCAACCAATTCAACAAAAGACCATCCGCCACCTCTCCTCCCATTCGAACCATCCGCGGCCCCAGCGCACCAACGTAGACGCGCACTGGCACCAACCTCTTCAGCGCCGTCACCGCCTCTCTGACCAACTCCACCGACCCCGTCCGCGCCCCACCCGATCCCACCCCAACGATCGTCCGCTCGAGCGGCAGTCCCAACTCGACCAACCGCGCCGCGATCTGCTCCGGCCCCGTCCGGTCAACCGGAATCACCCCAACGCCAAGCTCGATACCTTCCGTGACCCGTGCCGCCGCTGCCAACGCCGCCAGCCCATCGCCGCCCGGCGTGTCGTTCGCCCAAAACGACGAAAACCCTGCCTGCTGGACCGCCGCGGCGACCTCCTCCACGATCCCGTGATCGAGCGCACCCGCAATCCCGAAACCCCGCTTCGTCGCCATCAACTGCTCCGTTTCTTGATGATCCGCCCTCTGCGTCACCGGTTCGACGGGAACCCCAGCCCCAGTCGTCGCAACGACGAGTGGCGCCCGCGCCCAATGATCAGATGGTCGAGCACGTCAACATCTAGCAGGTCCCCCGCCCGCGCCAGTTCCGCCGTCAAGGCGACATCGGCCGCCGACGGCGTCGGGTCGCCCGACGGATGATTGTGCACCGCGATCAGCGCCACCGCATTGTGCCGAATTGCCTCCCGAAAGACCTCCGCGATCCGCACCTGCGCTTGATTGACACTCCCCTGGTAAATCGTCCTGATCGCCAGCACCCGGTGTTTCGTGTCGAGCACGACGACGCGCAGCTGCTCCTGATCCAGCGTCGCCATCTCGATCCCGACCAGGTTGACCACGTCGTCCGGCGACCCGATCATCGGTCGTTGGTCCGGCCCGAGTGCTACCACCCGTGCCGCGATCTCCAGCGCCGCCTTCAGTTTCGCCGCCTTCGCCGGTCCAAGTCCATGGATCCGCGCCAGTTCGACGGCGTCCATCTTCATCAACCCGAGGAGACCGTCGTTTTCGGAGAGCAGCCTCTGCGCGAGCGCCGTCACCGTCTCCCCCTGCGTCCCGGTGTTGAGGATGATCGCGATCAGATCGCCGTTCGTCAGCGATGCCGCCCCCCGCATCAGCAGCCGCTCGCGTGGCCGCTCGTCGGGCGCCAACTCCTTCAGGGTGAACTGACGGACCACGACCTTCTCCCCCCAACTCGCGTCGGAAGACATCAGCCTACAGCCGGAGCATGCCCTACGCAGTCAGCCTATCCTATCCCAAGAAACCAGGGGCGCAAACCTGCCGATGGTATACTTTTGGCTGCGCCGCCGCTGGCGGCGCATCGTCTTGTCTCCGGGGCGATTGCATGCAAACTTCCCTCACGCCCCCTGCTTGGAGTAACACCTTTGGTCTTTAGTCGCCTCTTCCGACGCCGTGCCGAGCCCGACGTCCAACTCGAAAAAGGTCTCGAAAAGACACGCCGCGGCGTCTTCAGCGAGATCACGCGTCTCTTCGACCGTGGCGTCCTCGACGACGAGCTCTACGAAGACCTCGAGATGCTCCTCATCCAGGCCGACGTCGGTTGGGACGTCAGCCAGCGCCTCGTCCGCGAGCTCCGCGAGCGCGTCGACCGCGACCGCATCAAAGACCCGGCCGATGCCCGCGAGATTCTCCGACTGGAGATGATCGAGCTCCTCGAGCTCGCCACCCGCAATCGCCGGGTCAAGATCCTCCAGCGCGGCGTCCCATTCGTCATCATGGTCGTCGGCGTCAACGGCGTCGGCAAGACCACCTCGATCGCCAAGTTGGCCGCCTATCACCAGGGCTTCGGCCGTACCGTCATGGTCGCCGCCGGCGACACCTTCCGTGCCGCCGCCATCGACCAGCTCAAAGTCTGGGGCGAACGTCTCAAGGTCCCGGTCATCGCCCACGATCAGGGCGCCGACCCCGGTGCCGTCGTCTTTGACGCCATGCAGGCCGCGCACAACCGCGGCGTCGATGTCCTCATCGTCGACACCGCCGGCCGCCTCCATACCAAGTTCAATCTGATGGAGGAGTTGAAGAAACTCCGCAAGATCATGCAGCGCCACGTCGAAGACGCGCCCCAGGAAGTGCTGCTGGTCATCGACGCCACCACCGGTCAGAACGGCCTCGTCCAGGCGAAGAAGTTCGCCGAGTCCGTCGAGATCTCCGACATCATGATCGCCAAGCTCGACGGCACCGCCAAGGGCGGCATCGCCTTCTCCGTCGCCAAAGAGCTCGGCACACCCATCTCCTACATCGGCATCGGCGAAAAGGCCACCGACCTCGCCGAGTTCCGTCCCGATACCTACGTCGATTCCCTCTTCTTCGGTGTAGGCGAAGGTCTCTAGCGGCCGGCACGGAGATCATTGCAAGGAAAGCATCATGTTCGAATCACTCTCCGATCGGCTCAACGAAACCTTCGGTCGCCTCTCCCGGAAGGGCAGACTGACCGAGCAAGACGTCGACGAGGCGATGCGCGAGGTCCGTCGCGCCCTCCTCGAAGCCGACGTTAACTTCAAAGTCGTCAAGGACTTCGTCGCCGCCGTCCGCGAGCGCGCCGTCGGTCAGGACGTTCTCAAGTCGCTCACACCCGCCCAGACTGCCATCGGCATCGTCAACGAGGAACTCATCAGGGTCCTCGGCACCGACCGCGAACCGCTCCGCGTCCCTGACCGACCGCCCCAAATCCTCATGCTCGTCGGTCTCCAAGGCTCCGGCAAAACGACCCACGCCGCCAAGCTTGCGGTCCACCTCCGCAAGGAGGGCCGCAACCCACTCCTCGTCGCCGGCGACGTTTACCGCCCCGCCGCCGTCAATCAACTCCAGGCACTCGGCCGCCAGGTCAACATCCCCGTCTACGACGAGGGCATCCAACAGAACCCGGTCGACATCGCCAACAACAGCCTCAAGTTCGCCCGCGAGCGCGGCTACAACCCGGTCATCGTCGACACCGCCGGCCGCCTCCAGATCGACGAGCGGATGATGCAGGAGCTCGTCAACGTCAAGGCCAAGATCG
>JAXDKI010000190.1:0-5722 GCA_034667245.1 Thermomicrobiales bacterium
AATACCAGTCACCAACGCGACGAACATTGCCGCAACGGTGAGTTCGATCGTCACCGGGAGACGAGCCGCAATCATCGAAGCAACGGGCTGACTCGTCCTCCAACTCGTCCCCAGGTCACCTTGGACGGCATCACCGATCCAGCGCAGGTACTGGGTGTGGATCGGTTGGTCGATCCCGAAGTAGGCGCGCAGACTGTCGATCGTTTCCTGGGTGGGGATGGAGTCGGCACCGAGGATTTGATCGACGATCGTTCCGGGAATGAATCGAACCGCGAGGAACACCAGGACGCTGATCCCGAAAAGCGTCGGGATCACCGAGACCAGCCGCGTGGCGATGTACTTTGCCAAAGACAGCTCCCGTGTCGACGTCGTTGCTCGCCGCCGTCCCCCGCGCTTGCTCAGACGTGGATTAGACCGCAGATTGGGGTGATCCGCTTGCCCCCTGTGCTGCTGCGTCCGCTCCCTCGTTACCGGTGGAGGCGAGACGGATCGCGTCGGGCCGGATCGGCACTCCGTGTTCGGTCACCGATCCGGCGTCGCGCGACGTTCCGTTCCGCGTGTCCCTTTGTCGCTACTGGTCGAGCCACACGTCGCTGAAGCTCAGCGGGTAAGAGGTCGGATGCTGCCAGTAGCCCTGAACGTAGTTCTGAGTCACATCGATCAACTCCGGCGAGAAGTGCCAGGTCATCGGGACGCGCTCGAGAAAGAGGAGTTGGACCTTGTCGTAGATCGCCTTCCGCTGCGCGAAGTCGAGGGTTGCCCGACCCTCCGCGACGAGCGCGTCGACCTCTGGATCGCTCCAGTTGTTGATGTTGAGCGCCCCGGAGTGGAACCAGCGATAAAAATAGTGGTCCGGATCGGTCCAGCCGGGGGTGATGTTGAGCATCAACGGGAACCACTCGTTCGGGTCCTTCGACAGCGACCGCGGCGCCCAGACGGCTGCTTCCAGACTCTCGATCTCAAGGTCGATGCCGATGCGCTTGAGATTGGCTTGGATCACCTGCGCACCCGAGGCCATCGTCGGGTAGCCGGTGATGATCGTGAGCTTGGACGCGAAGCCGTTCGGCAGACCGGCTTCGGCCAAGAGCTGCTTGGCTTTGTCCAGATCGGGCTGGTAGAACGGCTTCCACTGCTCTTCGGGGAGTTGCCATTGCTTCAGGGCGGGACTGGCCGGCGCCGTGAGCTGCGCGTGGCCGCCGGCCACGACATTGATCAGTTCCGCCCGGTCGATCGCCGCGCTCATCGCCTGGCGCACCTGGAGCTTGTCGAACGGCGGGACCGAGTTGTTGATGTTCATCAACTCGAACCCGAGGCGTTGCGAGCGGAACGTCGTCAGGTTGCCCTCGCCTTCGAGGAGATCGAAGAGCAAATTGTCTTCGAGGGTCGCGTGGTGGATGGTATTCGACCGCAGACCGGCGACGATGTTCGACTCGTCGGGGATGACCTTGATCAGGACCTGGTCGACGTAGGGACGACCTTCCACAAAGTAGTCTGGGTTCTTGCGGAGTCGCAGCTCGTTGTCGACCGCCCATTCTTCGACGATGAACGGTCCGGTGCCGACGGCGGTGTTGTTGAGGTCGCCGTGTTGCTCCACCGTTTCCCGGTTGACGATCGAGCCGTACCAACTCGACGCCATCGATTCGAGCAATCCGGCATCGGGCTGGCTGAGGTGAAAGGTCACCGTGTGGCTATCGACCACCTCGATGTCCTGGATGCTGGCAAAGGACGACTTGCCGGGGGACTCGGCGATGAGTCGTTCGTAGCTGAACTTCACATCGTCGGCCACCAACTCTCGACTCACCGGCGGGTGCCACTTGACGCCCTGGCGGAGACGGAAGCTGACTTGCTTGCCGTCTTCCGATACTTCGTACGATTCGGCGAGATCGGGCTGCCTCTCCAGGTTCGCATCGAGCCGGAGGAGATTGCTGTAGATCAGAGAGGTGCGAAGCTGACGGGAGACGCTGCCCTGGGTTTGGGGGTCCAGGCTTGGCGCCTCGGTCGTCTTCGCGGTGATGAACGTGCCGCCTGGCTTCGCCGCGGCATCTTGTGCCGCGCGGGGTGCCGCCGCCAGTCTGGCCGGGCCGGTCAAGAGACCGGCACCGAGCATGCCGCCGGCACCGGCGAGGACACGACGCCGGGTGGTTACTGCCGACCAGGGTTTCGTCGCCGGTGTTCGATGTGAGTCCCTACTCATCGCTGACCTCCTGCTTTCTTCATCGTCGTGACGTCATCCGAGAAGTCGCGATTCGTCCCGATTGTCCTCCTTCCTCCGGGTTCCGGGTCAGTCGCCCCGGGCCAGTGCGGCCGTCACCTCTGACACGGCCTGCGCGGTCAGTCGCTCCGGTATCGGCAGCGTTCGCTCCGTGGATTGCACCTTGAGACAGACGAGCGTTGGACCGGTCGAATCGAGGATCGCCGGCAGCGCCGCCGCAAACTCCTCGGCTTCCGAAAAATCGAACGTCTGCCTGTACCCGGCGCCCGCGGCGAGTTTGACGAAGCTGAGTGTGCCTGCCGCCGGGATCGGTTGACCGCCCGTGACCTCGTACTGACCGTTCTCGAAGACGACGTGGATAAGGTTTGCGGGAGCCAGTCCGGCAATCGTCACAAGCGAGCCGAGGTTCATGAGCAGGCTGCCGTCGCCGTCGAAGACCATGACGGTTCGATCGGGACGGGCGAGGGCGATCCCCAGTCCGATCGACGACGCCTTGCCCATACAGTCGAAGAGGCAGAGATCCAATTCCTGCCGCTTCGAAACAAAGGGCCAGAGCAGCGCCGCGGTCATCTCGGTGACGACGACCTCATCGGTGCGATGAGTGGCCAGAACATCGTGGGCTTCGCGCGCGGTCATCGTCATCAGACGTACTCCTGTGCCATCAGCACGGCGACCGGTCGCCGCTGGACGCCCGCTTCCCGTAATGCCTCGCCGATCAGGTGGACATCGGCGTCGCTTTTGACCAGATGGCTGGTGATGCCCCAGCCCTTCAGCACCGGTTCCAGGTAGATGGCGGCCGAATCGGTGATTGCACCATCAGCGCGCCAGCCGCGGTAACTGATCAGCATCAGCAGTGGCAGATTCAGGTTGAGCCCCAGACCACGCAGGGAGTCACCCGACTCGAAGAGCCCGGTGTTCTGGATCACGACCGCCGGTGTCCGCCCACCGACCAAGAGGCCGAGCGCAACGCCGATCGCCTCGCCTTCACGGCAGATCGGCACGAGCTTGAGCGAGTCGTCGTCGTTCAAGAGTTCGTAGAGATGCTTCGATTCGCTATCGGGGAGCCAAACGACGTGCGAGATACCGCACCGTTTGAGTTCCTCCACGACCGCGTGGGCGGATAGGCCGTGATCACTGGTTCCCATTGCTGCACTCCCAGACTGGACAGCGTGTGGCGTGGCGACGCTCATCGCCCAACCAGACCGCTGGCCCAGCCGACGACTGTCATCTGCTCCTCGTCGTCCTTCACCCAACATTCCAACTCCAGCCGGAGGCCCGCCGCCTCTTCGACCCGGTCGGTGACAACTGCCGAGACCGTCACGGTTTTGCCGGTGTAGGTCGGGTGGATGAACTTCGCGCTGAGCCAGCCACTGGTGAGCCAAGACGGTCCAAAGAAGTTGGTCAGCATCTCTGAGAGGAAGACGACCGACATCTCTCCCTGGGCGATGGTCGTCTCGAGCCCGGCCCCGCGGGCACTTTCCAGGTCGGTGTGAATGTTGAGAAAGAACTGGTCGATGCGGGAGAAGATAGAGACCTGGTCCTGGTGGAGCTGCTTGGTGAGCGGCGCGACCGGCGTCCCGATCGGCAGGTCGGCACGCGCCCGGGGCGCAAAGGCCAGAGTCCGATCGTAGTCGCCGCTGACTCGCCGACTCTTGACCTCGTCGGTGTGCCTGCCAACGACCGAGCCGGGTTGAACGCGCAAGATTTCGGTACCGCGTCGGCGCAGCAACAGCCGGCCGTCCTGACCGCGTGCTTCGGCTTCCGTGACCACGTAGCCCTTGTCCCGGCGCACGTACTTGTCGACGTAGCGTGCCTGGAGGGAGACCGTTTCGCCGACAAAGACCGGGTTGTGAAACCAGACCTCCTCGTGCGTATGCAAGCCCATGATCGTCGTCGCATCGTACTTGGTCAGGTAGAGCATGAGCAGGTCGTTCGCCAGGAGCGCGGGATGCCCGATCCTGCCGCCGAACGGCGATTCGCCGAAGTACCAGGGCGAGTAATCGTCGACGGTGAAGGCGAAGCTCTTGACCTTGTGGTCGGTCACCGTCTCCTCGAGCGGTCCAAACTGCTCGCCCACCTGCACCAGCTCGAATTTGGCCTCTTTCAACCCGCTCGCGTTTGGCACGCTCGTCTGAACCACCATGCGTCCTTTCTCTCGAATCTGCCGTCTGTGTTCGTGATCAAGCGACCACGTTCTTCGCCCGGAGCTCCCGCACCCGTTCCGCCGAGTACCCCAGCATGGCCAGGATCTCATCGGTGTGCTGACCAAGGAGAGGCGGCGGTAGGCGCACCTCGGCCGGTGTCTCCGAGAACTTGATGGGGTACGCGATCCCGCGGACTCGGCCTGCCCGCGGGTGGTCGAACTCGACAATCGATTCGTTGTGGAGCACCTGCGGATCGGAGAACGTCTCCGCGTACGAGTGAACCGGCGCGCAGAGGATGCCCTTGTCCTCCATGACGGCGAGCCATTCTTCTCTCGTTCGGCTGGCAAACCGCTCGGCGAAGATGGCCTCCAATTCGTTGGCGTAGGCGTAGTTCGCTTTCTCCCAGGTATTGAAGCGGTCGTCCTGGGAGAGATCCGGTAGGCCGAGCGCGAGGCAGACGTCGCGGACCGGCTCAGTCCCGAATGTGCCCGCTAATGCGAGCCATTTGTCGTCCTTCGCGCGGTAAAAGCGGTTGATGGGTCGCGTGTTCTTCGCCTGCGGTTGACCGGAATTGAGGAACGCGGTGGCGAACTCCGACTGCAGATGGAGAATGCCGTCGAGGAGTGCGACATCGACCTCTTGTCCCTTGCCGGTCATTTCGCGCGACCACATCGCGGCCAGGATCCCCTGGACCAACAGCATCCCGGCGAGGTGGTCGGCGATGATGGCGCCGGATGGCACCGGCGGTCCGTCCCGCTCGCCATTGAGCCAGGCCACGCCGCCGATGGCTTGGGCAAGCATGTCCTGTCCGGGCTTGCCACTGTATGGGCCGGTCTGACCGAAACCCGAAGCCGAGGCGTAGATGATGTCCGGCTTCCGTTGCTTGAGAGAGTGATAGTCGAGACCGAGGCGTGCCATGACGCCGGGGCGGAAGTTCTGGACCACGACGTCGCACTCTTCGACGAGGGTGAGGGCGATCTCCTTTCCCTCGGGCTGGCGCACGTCCAGGCAGATGCTGCGCTTGTTTCGATTCAAGGCCATGAAACTGAAGCTCTCGCCATCGTGCTCTTCGCTCACCAGGAACGTCCGGCTGTAGTCGCCGGAGCCGATCGACTCGACCTTGTAGACGTCGGCTCCCAGGTCACCAAGGACTTGGGTGCAGATCGGTCCGACGACCACCCGAGAAAAATCGAGGATCTTGACGCCCTCAAGCGGCAGCATCGCGCAACTCCAGGTCTCCGCTGATCTTCGCTACGGGTACAAGCACAGCAGCAATGCCCAAATCCCTACGTCCCCGCACTCTGGTAATTGGTCCGAGGGGTTGGCCGTAGTCAAGCATCGTCGAACGTGAGGACGACTTTGCCGA
>JAXDKI010000191.1:0-3138 GCA_034667245.1 Thermomicrobiales bacterium
TCACGATCGACGGCGAGACGCGCCCCTATCGCAAAGTCGCCCTCCAGGGGACCGCCGAGATGATCGAGGAACCGAACGTCGGCGGCCAATGGGTCGAGATCGCCAAGCTGATGGCAACCCGGTACCTGGGCGACCACGGTCCCGACTACATCGTGCCAACCCTGGACAAACCCCGCTGGCTTTTCAAAATCACGCCGACCGCGTTGGTGACGTGGCAGGGTGTCGACTGGCACTCCCGGTACAAGGACTAGACGGAGAGACGGACAGGCGGACAGGAGGAGAGATGAACGCTGATTCCGGCAGCGAACTCGGCGGTGGAACGTCTCGATCTCCACTGTCGGTCTCTCCGTCTCTCCGCCTGTCCGTCTTACGTGAGGGCTTCGACTATCCGTTGAGCCGGCTCGACCCGTTCGGGGCGCACATCGACCCGCCGAGTGTCGCGCTCTACGAGACGATCGTCGTCAAGGGGCCGGACGGGACGGCGCAGCCGGGGTTGGCGGAGTCGTGGGAGATCTCACCGGACGGGCTGGAGTGGCGGTTTTGGCTGCGGCCGAACGCGCGGTTCCACTCCGGAGCGCCGTGTGACGCCGAGGCCGTCGTGGCAGCGCTCGATCCGTTGCGCTTCGACCACTTCAGTCCGCGACGCCAGCTCTGGTACTGGGACCCGGTCGACTCCGTCCGCGCGGAAGGCGCCGATACGGTCGTCTTCACGCTCCACCATCCCTACGTCCGGCTGCCCTCGCTCCTCTGGGGCACGCACACGGCGATCTACAACCAGGCGCTCCGGGCGGCGGAACCCGACCGGTTCGGCTACGAGCTCGCTGACGGGACCGGGCCGTTCCGCTTCGTGAGTTGGTCGGAGGAGAAGGTTGTCCTCGAGCGGTGGCCCGACTACGCCGGCTCGAAGGCCCCATTTCTCGCGACCGGTGGCGCGGCGAAGCTGGACCGGATCGAGTGGACGATGATGCTCGACCCGGCGGAGCGGGTGGCGGCGTTGGAGCGAGGAGAGGTGGACTGCATCCACGGTCCGAACTACGCCGACGTGGCACGGCTGGAAGCCGACGAACGCTTTCGCGTCGTCCGCTTCAGCCAGGCCGCGAACGCCTACCTCGGACTCAACTGGCAGCGGGCCGACCTCGGCTTCGACGACGTCCGCGTCCGCCGCGCCATCTCTGCCGCGATCGATCGCCCTCGCCTCGTGGCCGACTCGCTCCTGGGCTATGGCGCACCAACGTTCGGGCCGCTGTCGCCCGGCGGGGAGTTCTACGACCCGGTCGTCGAGTCGGGTCGAGGTCACGATCCGGCTACGGCAGCGCGGCTGCTCGACGAGGCCGGTTGGCGCCTCGGACCGGACGGCATCCGTGCCAAAGGCGAGCAGCGCCTCGCATTTGAGTGCGTCATCCAGGACGACGCGATCCACAAGCAGGTGGCGGCCGGTCTGCGCGAGCACCTCCGCACTGTCGGCATCGACCTGGAGCTGAAGCCGATCTTGACCTTCAGCGGCTTCTACCAAACCGTCGCGAGCGGACCGGCGAGCTTTATCAACAAGTGGCTCTGGCAGGACCCGGTCGATGCGGCGATCGGATTCACGGCCTCCTGGGGTCGTCCCTTTCCAAATTGGCAGCAGGCTTCGATCCCGCGGCTCGACGACGCGTACCATGCCTGGCTTCGGGCGGAGACACCGGAGGCGCTCCAGGACACGGCAACACAGGTGCAGCTCGTCGTCGCAGACGAGCTGCCGTACATCCCGCTGCTGGTGCCGCAGGACGTCTGGGTGCATGCGAAGCGGGTCTCGAATTGGGACCCGGCGCAAGCGATCCTTTACCCGTTCTATCACCGAACCGAGGTGTCGGGGTGAGGATGCGCCTAACCGCCCGCCCTTCTCAGGTCGGGGATCACCTCAGACGCGATCCGCTCCATCGTGTCCCACTGTCCGTCGCCGGGTGGTTCGAAGATGAACTCGTTCATCCCTGCCTCCCGGTAGCGACCGACGATGTCGCAGAAGGCGTCGGAGGACTCCCAGGGGTCGGCACCGATGATCTTGGGCCAGCCGTAGAGGGAGCGGATGATCGTCGTCGGGTCGCGGCCGATCTCGGCGCAGGCGCGATCGATCGCCTCATTGCGGGCGCGCATCTCCTCGACCGAGGCGTAGGAGTTCCAGCGGTCGGCATAGCGGGCGACGATGCGCAGCATGCGGGGGCCGTGGGCGCCGAGCGTCAGCGGCGGGCGCGGTTTCTGGATCGGGGCAGGCCGAAACGGCGCATCCTGCAGCCGGTAGTGACGCCCCTCGTAGGTCGTCACGTCCTGTCGCATCAAGAGGTCGACGATCTCGACCGCCTCCTGGAAGCGTTCGACCAGCTCTGGCGTCGGCGGGAAAGGGATGCCGAAGCGGTCGTGCTCCTCCCGAAACCACCCCGTGCCGATGCCGAGCTCCAAGCGCCCGCCCGAAACGTGGTCGACCGTGACCGCCTGCTTCGCCAGCAGCGCCGGGTGGCGGAACGTGTTGCTGGTCACCAGGACTCCCAGGCGGACGCGCGAGGTACCGGCGGCGACGGCGGCCAGGATCGTCCAGGCGTCGAGGTGCGGGCCGCCGGGATCGCTCGGCCGCTGGAAGTGGTCGCAGTTCCAGACGCTGTCGAACCCGGCCTCCTCGAACCGGCGCCACTGGGCGATCGTCTCATCCCACGAGAGGATGTTGTTGCGGATGACTCCGAATCGCAGGGGCTGAACCACGGTCGTCCTTTCGTGTCACGTCTGGACAGGGCAAAGCCTGTTCCTACCTGAAACGCGATTCTACGGTGACTCCAGAAATCCCGTGCGATTGGTCGAGGACAAGCGAAAGGAGTGAGGGATGGCAGGGCCGCGCTTGAGCGGGCGAACGGCAGTGATCACGGGGGGAGGCAGCGGATTCGGCCGGGCGACGGCACGGCGCTTCGCCGAGGAGGGTGCGGCGAAGCTCGTCCTCGCCGACATCCGGCAGGAGAAGGCGGAGGAGGTCAAAGCCGAGGTCGAGGCACTGGGCGCGCAGGCACTGGCGGTTCGATGCGACGTCGGCGACGTCGCCGCCTGCGAGAAGCTGGTCGAGGACACGCTCGCGTTCGTTGACGGCAAACTCGACGTCCTGGTCAGCAACGCGGC
>JAXDKI010000192.1:0-9610 GCA_034667245.1 Thermomicrobiales bacterium
CTCGCGGTCTATACCCGGCGGGGTGGATCGATGGTGACGGTGATTGCGGAGACCGAGGTAGTCGTTCCTGCTGCACGTTTGGGAGCCAAATCGCTCCCTCATCTGCTCGTTCTGTATTCGGCCGATCGCGGTATCATTGTTTCTGGCTACCAGTTTTCAGAAATGGCTGCGGTAGCAATACCGGGGGACGCCCAGTGGCTCAGGTAGCGCACGATCTCCGGACGAAAGCCTGGATCGACGACGACCTCGACTATCTCCTCCGAGAGTGGCGAGCTATTCCTCAGGTCGCGCAAGAGTGGGACGAATGGGACGAACTCGATCGGCTTGTTTTTGTCGTCGAGTGGCCGTTGCGCGTCGACCGCCTGATGCGCCTGGATTATTGGGCAGGGCTGCATGCGCTGACACCGCTGCAGCAGGCTCGATATGGCGAATTGCTAGACCTTATTGAACTCCATCGCCCTACTCTAGACCGGCTTCTCTCCGACTGAAGATCACCACCGCGACGGTTGACCAACGGATGCACCTGCCGCCGCTCGCTCTGAGGTCTCCATCATGCGCTTCTCCCGCCTGATCACCGCCGTCGAGGCCCACGCCGGCGGCGAACCGGGACGCGTCGTCACCGGAGGCGTCATCGACGTGCCCGGCGCGACCATGTTTGAGAAGAAACAGCACCTGGAACGGCACCGGGACGAGATTCGCAAGCTGATGCTGCGGGAGCCGCGCGGCTACCCCGGACTCTGCGCCAATATCTTGCTGCCGCCGACGACGCCTGAGGCCGACGCCGGCTTCGTCATCATGGAGCAGATGGAATACCCGGCGATGTCGGGCAGCAACACCATCTGCGTCACGACCGTCCTGCTTGAGACCGGCCTCCTGCCGATGCGGGAACCGGTCACGGAGCTGACGCTCGAGGCTCCGGCGGGTCTGATCCGCGTCCGCGCGGACTGCCGCGACGGCAAAGTCACCAGCGTCACCTTCCGCAACGTGCCCGCCTTCGCGGTCCACCTCGACGCACCGCTCGAAGTCCCCAACCTCGGCACCCTCACCGTCGACGTCGCGTTCGGCGGCATGTTCTATGTCATCGTCGACGCGGCCCAAGTCGGATTGCAGGTTACGCCGGACGAAGGGGCCGACATCGTTCGGCTTGGTGAGGTCATCAAGGCGGCAGCGCGCGAGCAACTCCCGGCCGTCCATCCGGAGAACGCCGAGATCGCCGGCGTCACCGTCACCGAGTTCTCGGCACCGCCGACCCTCCCCGGTGCGGCGATGAAGAACACCGTCGTTATCTCGACCGGCGTCTTCGACTGGGCCAAACCCGCCACCTGGACCGGTGTCCTCGATCGCTCCGCCTGCGGCACCGGCACCTGCGCCAAGATGGCCGCTCTCCACGCCAAGGGGCAACTCGCACTCAACCAGGACTTCGTCCACGAGAGCATCCTTGGAACGACCTTCACCGGCCGCCTGATCGAACAAACGAAGCTCGGTTCCTACCCTGCCGTCGTCCCGACGATCAGCGGTCAGGCCTGGATCTACGGCATCAGTCAGTACCTCATCGATCCGAGCGATCCGTTCCCCGAGGGCTTCACCGTCGGCGATATCTGGGGCGGCGTCGGGTAGAGCCGATTGTGACGTGGTCCGGGCTCTATTCCCCCCGCCGGCGCACCGGGTCGGCTTGACAGAACCGTCTCCGGTTGGTGTAGGCTGCTTACCGTCCGTGAAGGGAGCATCGCGGGACGGCCACCGCGCGGTGGCCGGTGCCGAATCCCGCCGTGCCGTTCCGTGTCCTGCGCAGTTGGATGGGCATCGACCAGCCGATTCCTGAGAGGTGGGGATGGTCAGTCTCGGTTTGGGTCGGAGCGTCGCCGGTGCCGATTTGGGAGAGTTACGCGGACCCGCGGCGCATCCACTTTGGGGACATCTTCCCGCGGTGATCGCGGACGGCCCTGGATTCATGACAACGTGCGCCCGCGACTACGGGGACATCGTGCCGTTGCGGCTCATCAACGTCCGCGCCCTGCTGCTCAATAACCCCGCCCACATCGAGGAAGCGCTCGTTGTCAGACACGACGCACTTGCCAAGCCTCCCATCTTTCGCCGGAATCGGGCGGTCTTTGGTCGAGGGCTCTTCACCAGCGAGGGCGAGCAGTGGCGACGCCAGCGCAAGCTCGCGCAGCCGGCGTTCAACCGGAGTTCCCTTGCTGCCTACGCTCCAGTGATGGTCGCCGCCGCGGAGCGGGCCCTGCCCGGTTGGCGCGATGGCGAAACCTACGACATCCAGCGCGAGATGATCCACGTCACCCTGGCGACGGTCGCCGAGTCGCTCTTCGGCGTCGGGGTCGACGAGTACCTCGATCGCATCTCCGCCGCCGTCGGGCAACTCATCGGCGCGTCCGCCGCCCGACTCAACACCTACTTCGCGATCCCGGAATGGCTGCCGACGCCGGCCAACCGACGCTTGCGCCACGGAGCGCGGGAACTGGAACGGGTCGTTCACCGGCTGGTCGCCGCCCGCCGCGCCGGTGGAGGCGACCACGATGATCTCCTCTCCCGCTATTTCCACGCGCGCGACGCCGAAGATGGTTGGATGTCCGACGAATTGCTGCGTGACGAAATGATCACTTTCCTGCTTGCCGGCCACGAGTCCGTCGCGCTGGCGCTAACCTGGAGTTGGTATCTCCTGGCCCAGAACCCCACGGCCGAGACCGCCTTCCATGCCGAGCTGAGGGAGGTTCTCGGCGGTCGGGCGCCCACCGCCCAGGATCTCCCCCGGCTCCGCTACACCGAAGCGGTGCTCCAGGAATCGCTCCGTCTCTATCCCCCCATCTGGGTCTTCGCCCGGGTAGCGGCGCGGTCGACGACGATCGGTGGTTACCGCATTCCCAAGGGCCGACGGATCGTTGTCAGCCCCTGGGCGTTGCAGCGGGATCCCCGCTTCTTCGTCGATCCCGATCGCTTCGATCCCGACCGCTGGTTGAGCGACCGCGCCCCGCGGCCCCCGAAGTACGCTTTCCCCCCCTTCGGTGGTGGCCCCCGCTCCTGTGTCGGCGCCGGATTTGCCATGCTGGAGGGCGTTCTCCTGCTCGCGACGATCGGACAGCACCTTCGGTTTGTGCCCGTCCCGGACCACCCCGTGACCTTGCACCCCGCCGTCACCCTGCGCCCGCGGTTCGGGATCAAGGCAACCGTGCAGCGGCGGTAGAGTACGTCGATGGGGAGAGCTGCGGGGACGGGCAGCGAGAACGATGATCCGGCGCCCGCGTCAGTCGTGTCCCGGGCGTGCTACCTCATCGCGCGCATGTCCTCCCGCGTCATTCGGCTGCTGCCCCGGTCGCTGTGCCTCTGGGGTGGCAACCGCGTCGCTGACGTCGCGCTCGTGCTCGCGCGGACCTATCGAGCGAACGCGATGGCGAACTTCCGGCAGGTGCTCGGTCCGGATGTGCCCGCCGAGGAGGTTCGACGGACCGCCCACGAGGCGTTCCGGACGAGCGTCCAGAACATGATCGATCTCCTTCGCTTTCAGAGACTGACACCGGCAGCGCTCGCGCGGACGATCGGCGTCGGTGAGGACCATTGGTCGGTCATTGCCGCCGCGCTGTCACAGGGGCGTGGCCTGATCCTCCTCACCGGCCATCTCGGTGCCTTCGATTCCCTCAGCCAGTTGCCGGCCGGACGAGGTTACCCGATGACGGTGGTGCTGGGACGAACCCTCCCACGGCCGATCTTCGACGCCGCCGTCGCCCTGCGTCAGGCGCACGGGATGACTGTGATCGAGGCAACGCCGCTCGGCGTCCGCAGCCTGATCGAGGCGCTACGGCGAGGTGAATGCGTCGGCTTTCTCGGCGACCGCGATTTCTTTGGCAATGGGACGCTCGTCGAGTTCTTCGGCCGCCGGACAACGCTGCCGAGTGGAGCCGTCCGCCTCGCTCGCGAGACGGGCGCGCCCATCCTTGCGGCCTATCTGCGCCGGACCCCGACCGGGTATGACCTCCTCTTGGAGGAACCGTTTTGCGTCGCCCGGACTGCCCACCGCAACGCCGACGTCGCCGCCGGCATGGACCGCGTCGTCGCGTCGCTGACGCGCGCCGTGGCTGCCACTCCCGGGCAGTGGGCGATGTTCCAGCCGGTCTGGCCTGCCGACGATGCCGGCACGAACTCAGGGAGCCGATGCGCATCGTCATCCTGACCGTCGGCAGTCGCGGCGACGTCGAGCCTTTCATCGCCCTAGGGGCGGGGCTGACGCGCGCCGGCCACGCCGTCCGTTTGGCGACGCACGAGTTGTTCCGCGATGCCGTCACGGGGGCCGGTCTCGCCTTCGCTTCGCTGCCGGGCGATCCACGTGCCCTCCGGGCCGAGGTGGAACCGGAGCTCGCCAGAACCGGCAGCCGGCAATTCCGCGTCATCAGCCGCATCCGTCGTGCCGTTGCCGCCGGCGTCGGCGAGCTCGTTCGGGACGCCGAGACCGCCTGCCGGGACGCCGAGGTCATCCTCTACCGTGACGTGCTGTTCGCCGTCGGCTACAGCCTTGCCGAGGCGACCGGAAGTCGACCAGTTGCCGCCACGCTGGTGCCGAGAACGCCGACCCGCGCCTTTGCATTCCCGCGCCCGCTCCCGTTCGGCGGCGCCGGCAATCTCCTCAGCTACCGCCTGACCGAGCAACTCTTCTGGCAACTGCTCCGCCCCGCGGTGAACCGATGGCGTACCACGGAACTCGGGTTGCCACCCTATTCGTTGGCAGGTCCAATCCCGGATAGCCGTCGTCGCCGGACGCCCATCTTGTGCGGCTTCAGCGAAGCCCTGGTTCCGCGTCCGCCCGACTGGCCGTCGGAGAATCACATCACCGGATTCTGGGCGATGTCGCCGCCCGAGGGCTGGCAACCCCCGCCTGACCTCGTCGATTTCCTTACGGCCGGCTCGCCCCCGATCTTCGTCGGCTTCGGGAGTTCGACCGCCAGCGACGCGGAAGCCCTGACCGCACTGGTTGTCGAGGCGCTGGCGCGTGTCGGTCGCCGCGGGGTATTGGCGATGGGCTGGGGCGGACTCTCCCCCTCCGCGGCGGCCCGGTCCGATCGCATCTTCGTCGTCGAGTCGGTCCCCCACGCCTGGCTCCTTCCGCGTGTGGCCGCCGTCGTGCACCACGGCGGTGCCGGCACCACCGCGGCGGGACTGCGGGCCGGACGCCCCAGCGTCGTCATACCGTCCTTCGGCGATCAGTTCTTCTGGGCGGATCGAGTTTCGGCACTCGGCGCGGGGCCGGCACCGATCCCTCGCACCCGCCTCACCGCGGCTCGACTCGCCGAGGCCATCCGCTCGGCGACCACCGAAGGCAGTATCGGATTGCGTGCCGAGATCCTCGGCCGGCGTCTGCAGGCGGAGGACGGGGTTGCCGCCGCGGTGGCAGCGCTCACGCACCATCTGGAGGCGGACGCATGGCGCTGGGACCGGTGAGCGCCATCGACGCAGCCGCCTAGCCGGTTCTGAGCACCTGGGACGACTGGCGCCGAGGTTTGCCCCGTCCCGCGGCCCGCAGCCGAGGTCCCACACCCATAAAAGCAAAACATCGGATGTGCCCGGAACGCTTGCGGGGCACGATGCGTTTGGGTAAACGGAGTCGGCACGGGGCGCCCGGGCCCGTGCCGGCGACGGAACCGAGAGCGAATACAAGGGCGTTCCTGCCTAAGAACGAAGGAGTTGTGAAAGCAATGGGTTACCGGATAGTCGTTGCCGTGATCTTGTTGCTCGGTGTGGTGAGTGCCGGCATCACCAGGGCACAACCCGCCGCTGCCCTCTCCTGTGGGCCCTGCCCGGCGACGGCCACCGACGATCTCAACCTCCGCGATGGACCGAGCCTAACGGACGACATCCTGCGCGTGATTCCGGCCGGTGCCGAGTTGGAATGGGATTCGTCTCAGGATCGCAGGAACGGCTTTGTTGCCGTCAGTTACGACGGAACCGACGGCTGGGCCTACGCCGCCTACCTGTACCTCTTTCCCGCGCCCGCGACCACGACGGACCGCCTCAACTTGCGCGAAGACCCGAGTCTCTCAGCCGATGTAATCGAGGTCATGCCGGCGGGATCCAACCTCCAGGTGCTCTCCGGGCCGACCAACGGGTTTTTCTCAGTCCGATTCGAGCAGCAGCAGGCCGGCTGGGCCCACGGCGACTACCTCGACTTCGGCGGCGGCACCGGCGACTTCTCGCCCGGTGACGATGTGGAGGTCAACACCGACTCGCTCAACCTCCGCGCCGGTCCCGGTCTGGGCGAGGACGTCGAGGCCGTCTTCTTCGAGGGCGATCTCCTGGTCGTGCTGTCCGGCCCGACCAGCGCCGATGGCTACCTCTGGTACGAAGTCGAGTCCGACGAAGCCGGCACCGGTTGGGTCGCCGGCGCCTACCTGGCTGCAGCCTGATGTGGTGGGGAGCCGACCGACATATCAGTCGAGTCCGCTCCCGCGACACCCGTACTTAGGCAATAATGATCAATCAGTGATCTCGGACTAACCGCCTGTTCCGCATGGAGTTGGGCGGACTTGAGGAAAGCCGCCTTTGCTCCGCACCGTCATCGCCACCCGCTATGTTACGCCGCTCCGCGAGGGCGGCTCGCTCCCCGCCATCATCGAGGCGGACGACGATGGCCTCTACGTCCTCAAGTTCCGTGGCGCGGGACAGGGACCGAAAGCGCTGATCGCGGAGCTCGTCGCCGGCGAGGTCGGTCGGGCGCTCGGCTTGCCGGTGCCCGACCTCGTCCTTGTCGAGCTCGATCCGGTCCTCAGCAACGCCGAGCCAGACCCCGAGATCCAGGACCTGCTGAAAGCCAGCGCCGGACTCAACCTGGCGTTGGACTACCTTCCCGGTTCCCTCGCCTTCACCCCTGCCGCCTCACCGCCACCTGATCCCGAACTGGCGGCTCGGATGGTTTGGTTCGATGCCTACGTCACCAACGTCGACCGCACTCCGCGCAATCCCAATCTCCTCCTCTGGCACCGCAATCTCTGGCTGATCGACCACGGCGCCGCCCTCTTCTTTCACCACACCTGGACCGACCCGGAGACGCGCAGTCGCTCGCCCTTCCCGCAGATCGCCGACCACATCCTGCTGCCCTTCGCGGCGCCGATTCCCGACGTCGACGCATCGATGCGCCGTCGCCTCAACCGCGACATCCTTGAAGCAATCGTCGCGCTCATTCCCGAGACCTGGCTTGTTTTCGGTTCGGACTTCGCCGACCCAGCCGAACACCGCGCCGCGTACGTCGCTTACCTGACCCGCCGCCTTGCCGCGGCCGATGTCTTTGTCGAGGAGGCCGAGCGTGCCCGAGTCAGCCGCGCCATCGCTCGCGCCGTTTGAGTACGTCGTCGTCCGCGTCGTTCCCCGCGTCGAGCGCGGCGAATGCCTCAACGTGGGCGTTATCCTCGTCTGCCGCCCGCGACGATTCCTCGACGCCCGCGTCGAGCTGGATCGTCGCCGCCTCGCCGCCTTCGCGCCCTACCTCGACGATGAAACAGTCGATCTCCTCGCGCGCCAACT
The DNA here is from genome assembly GCA_034667245.1 of Thermomicrobiales bacterium. Taxonomy (GTDB): domain Bacteria; phylum Chloroflexota; class Chloroflexia; order Thermomicrobiales; family UBA6265; genus DATBFX01. Next base: position 7,522 of record JAXDKI010000192.1, read on the forward strand.
CGCCCTCATCCCGCGCATCTGCGCCGGGGACCCCACCGCCGGTCCCATCGCCGCGTTCGGCCTCGGCGAACGCTGGCACTGGCTGGCGGCGCCGGCCAGCACCCTCCTTCAGCCCGGTTCGGTCCACACCGGTCTCTGCGTCGATCCAAGCGAAGAACTCGACTGCCTGTTCGAGGAGATGGTCCGCGTCCCTGGGTTCGAGCCGGCCTGAAGCAACGCCTCGTCGACGCACGATGGGGCGTGGCTCTTGTTTGGTAGGGGAGGGCCCCGTGCGCTCCCGCCGCTGATGGGCAGGACACTCGCATCGAACCCCGGGCCTCATCCGCCACGGGAGGACACGGGGTCGTCCCCTACACCAATCCTTCGTCCTTGTGCTGCCTCATCTCCCTCGACGGGTCGGGGCTAGCTGACCGCCTTCTCCGCCTCCGCCGCCGCGTTCTTCCCGGCGATGTATCCGTACGTGATCGCCGGCCCGATCGTGCCGCCACCGGACCAGTACGCCTGCCCCGACGGTGAGGCGACGCAGTTGCCCGCCCCGTAGAGTCCGGGGATCGCCTGACCCGACACGTGTTGCACGCGAGCGCCCGTGTCGATCACCGGCCCGCCCTTTGTGTCGAGCGTCATCCCGCCGATCAGGATGCAGTAGTAGGGACCCTCCGACTTGAACGGCGCCATCGTCGGGTTCGCGTTTGTCTTGTGCCGTGCGGTGCCGCCGCCCCACGCCACCTGGATCGGCGTCGAGCCGCGCCCGAAGTCCTCGTCGATCCCGGTTTCCGCAAAGCCATTGAACCGCGTGATGGTTGCCCCGAGCCGATCGACAAAGGTGTCGGCAAGCTTCACATCTGGTCCGACCCGGGCGCTGACCGATCCCTGCCCGCGCACGGAGTCCAGCCGGGCACTGATGTTCGCCGCCAGCTCCTCCCAGGTGTTCCCCTTGATCACGACGTTGGACTCTTCGCCCGCCGCCGGAATCGGATAGCGGAACGGGAAGCTGGTCGTGTCCTGGGCGACCGCGTCGTCGTAGATCATGAATTGGACGAGGTTCGGGTACTCGCGGCGGGATGGGTTCCAATAGTGGTGCACCTGGCCCCGCTCGTTATAGGTGATCTTCTCGCTCATGATCCGGTCGCCGTACTTGTTGACGATCACCATGCTGTCGCCGTACGGCATCCAGACGTCGGCTCCCGTCAGACTCGGGCTCATCAGCGCCAGCTCCAGCGGACACTGCAGCCACCACGCCTGATTCATGTTGCCGAATTGCGCCCCAAGCGCCAGTCCGATGTTGACGAAGTCGCCGGTGCAGGATGGCACGGCGCATCCGGCAAAGACCGGACCCCGCAGGTAGTTGAGCGACTTGACCGGGTCTTGCGTGAACCCCCCCGTCCCGAAGATCACCGCCTTCTTCGCACGGATCGCCAACTGCGTGCCGTTGTTGTCCACCTGAACGCCGACGACCTCGCCTGCGCCGTTCTGGAAGACGCCGACCACCCGGTGCTCGGTCAACAGGGGCACGCCGTTCTTGTCCGTCCAGACCTTCATCTGCTGCGGCACCGTCCCCGATCCACCCTTGTCGGGGTCGGGCTGGATGCCGCGACCGAACGGTGCCTTGTTCTCTGGCAGATCGGCGCTGTAGTCGGGGTCGGCAAAGTCCGGTTCCTCGCTGTACCCGAACGACGCCTGAACCCGTGAGTAGAGCGCCCCCCACTGCTCGAACGCGTCTACCGCCACCGACCCGGTGTCGTAGAACGTCGCGATCAGGTCATAGTTGAGTTGCTGCAAGCCGAGTGTCGGCGATTCCGGGTCGTAGAGCTGTGGGTAGGCGAGGCGTGCCATGTATTTCAGCGCGTCCTCGCGGGGGTCGGTCTTCCCGGCCGCGCGCATCTTCGAGTTATTGGGGATCCAGTACTCGTTGCCGGAGAGTTCGGTGGTCCCGCCTACATTTCCTGCCCGCTCGAGCATGACCACCTCGGCTCCCGCCTGGCGCGCCGTCACTGCCGCCGCGAAGGCCGCCCCACCGGAGCCGACGACGACGACGTCCGCCTCCCGGTCCCACGTGCTCGGCTGATTGGTCGCCACCGGCGACCCGACT
>JAXDKI010000193.1:0-9273 GCA_034667245.1 Thermomicrobiales bacterium
AGAGTGGGCCGGTCGACGGCATGGTCTCGTCGCTCCCGACGAAGACTACCGTGACACGAATCACGCACGACGTCAGGCGTCTATCCGGACTGTAGGCCAGCTAGAGGCGTGGCCGATAACGACGGGCGACCTATTGCGACGGCACCCACTCCGTCTGCGGGTCGAGGGGGAAGATCGGCCGGCGGATGTGCTCGAAGTCGAAGCGCGAGAGGTCGACGCTGCCGAGGCCCGGCGTATCGACGAGGATCGCATGCTTGGCGATCGCGCCGTAGCCGCCGCGCCAGCGGACGGCGGCTTTGAGGACGACGATCTTCTGCCGCGTGGGGTCGATGCCGACCGACCGCAGCTGCTGCTGATCGCCGGGGGCGAACTTCTTCGATGTCAGGACGAGGTTGACGCCGCCGACGCGAACGACGGCCGTTCGTCCCATGTCGCCGACGGTCCCGGCGTTCTCGGGGCCTTCCAGGATGAAGTGGCCGTCGGAGATGAGGCGGACGCGTCCGGTGATCGGCACCGGGTCACCGTGCAGGTTGTCGGTCTTGCCGCCGGCGGTCGTCGTGACGGTGCCGCCGATGCCGGCCGCGACGGCGGCGTCGACCGCCTCCTTGTCGGCGATCACCATCGTCGCCTCCTCCGCGCCCTGCGCCAGGAGCTCGGCGAGGATGACGGTGGCGTCGCCGGGGGTGCCGCCGCCGATGTTGTCACCGACGTCGATCAGCATCACCGGTCCTTCGGGGTGGGCGATCGCCTCGGCGACGGCCTGGGCGGGGGGGGTGTTGCGGGCGATCATCTGATCCCGGAGCGACCAGGCCAGCTCCGCCAGTTCGCGGGCGAGTCGCTCTGCTTTTGGCTGGTCACCGTCGGTGGTGACCAAGAAGCTGGAGCCGGCATCAGGGACGTCGGCGTAGGCGAAGCCGGGGGCGATCGTGACGGTCAATGCCTCGCCGGAGTCCTCGATCGCGTGGGCGCGGTCGAAGATGGTCTTGAACGGTTCCTGGGCTGTGGCCTGCGCCTGTGGTACCGGCATCAGCGGCGGCTTGACGAGCGCCATCGTCGGCCGGATCTCGCCGCGGACCGTGCGTGCCAGGAGACCGACCGCTTCCTGCGCTCGCTCGTTCGCGTCGACGTGGGGATAGGTGTCGTAGCAGGTGACGATGTCGCAGCCGTCGATCATCGTCTGCCCGATGTTGGCGTGGAGATCGAGCGTGACCGCGATCGGCATGTCGGGTCCGGCGACCTCGCGGACCCGCCGGACGATCTCGCCCTCGGCGTCGGGATACCCCTCGGCGACCATCGCGCCGTGGAGGGTCAACACGATCCCATCGGCGGGGAGCGCGGCGGCGATTCGTTCCGTCAGCTCGCGGAGGAGACCTTCGAAGTCGGCGCGCTTAGCGATCCCGGTCGAGATCCCGTTGTAGAGCAGGGTCGGTTGGAGGTCGATGCCTGCCGCGCGGCAGGCATCGATCACGCCGCCGAGGGAATGGTTCGTCCCGGCGAAGTCCCAGCATTCGTCGCCGCGACTGGACGGGAACGTCGCCGCCGTCGTCGGCTCGACAGAAAACGTGTGCGTCTCGTGCATGATCCCACCGGTGATGAAGCGCAAGGAGCCCTCCTTTGAGCCGCTAGCCTCTAGCCGCTAGCCAGTCATCCGTGAACGCGACGTTGTAAACACCTACTGGACAGTTTGTTGTTGGGCAAGTTGAGAGCACACCTACAACTCCTAGCGGCTAGTGGCTAGGGGCTCACGGCCACCGACGCGACGCGTGATCTCCTGGGCGGCAGCCCGGACTGCGGTCGCGACCTCGGCGGCGCGGGGGTCGTCCAGGCGGCTTTCGGGTGAAGAGACGCTGATGGCGGCGACGACGCTGCCGCCGTGGTCGAAGATCGGCGCGGCGACGCAGCGGGCGCCGAGCTCGTTCTCGGCGTGGTCCTCGGCGACGCCGCGGGCGCGAACCCGAGCGAGCTCCGCTGCCAGCAGCGCGGGATCGGTGATCGTGTGCTCGGTGCGGCGTGGCAGCGGTCGCTGTAGGCGACGGTCGATCGCCTCGGGCGGCAAGAAGGCGAGGATCGCCTTGCCGAGGGCAGTGGAGTGGACGGTATCGCGCGCCCCGACCCGCGCTGCCATGCGCAGGCCATGGTGACTCTCCACCATGTCGATGTAGACGACCTCGTCTCCCTCCAGCACCCCCAGGTTGACCGTCTCGTGGAAACTCCGGTAAAGCTCCTCGAGCACCGAACGCGCGACCTGCCGCAGATCGAAGGTGCCGAGGGACTGCTGACCGAGATAGGCCAGCCGCGTCCCGAGGGAGTAGCGGGCAGTCGTCGGATCCTTGCTCACGTAGCCGCGTCGCTCCAGGTTCGCCAGGTTGCGATCGGCGGCGGACTTGGTCGCGCCGACCCGGCGCGCCAACTCGGTCACGCCGTGTGGCTCGGCCGCGTCGGCGAGCGCCTCCAAGACGTCGAGCGCGCGGTCCAGCACCGCGATGCTGTAGTCAGGCGAATTCTTCTCCACCCCGTCGCTGGTCTCCGTTGCGGTCTCCTTTGCGGTCATGTCACATCCAAGAGAGGCGTGTTGGGGAATGCCCCGTGTGCTCCCGCGTCCGACCGTCGCCGCGATGATGGGCCGCGGGAGGACCCTGTGTCCTCCCCTACCCGTTCGGGCACGGCGCCGGAGAGTGGATCGTTCTTCCCCGGACTCGCGAGCGTCATCCGACCCTCCCGGTTTGGAATTGGGGCAGCCAGTGCGCTTGCGCCGCGAGCAACTCGTCGACCATCGCGTGGATTTGGGGCAGGGTGCAGACGGCGGCGGTGAGTGGGTCGAGCAAGACGGCGTGGTGGACGGCGTCGGTGCGGCCCGTCAGCGCGGCCTCGACGATCAGTTCCTGGACGTTGACGTTGGTGCGGTTCAGCGCCGCAAGCTGGGTCGGCAGCGCGCCGACGACCGTCGGCTGGATGCCGTTGGCGTCGACGAGGCACGGGACCTCGACGCAGCAGCCATCGGGAAGATTCGAGATCAGACCGCGGTTCGGGACGTTGCCGTTGATGGTGACCGGCCGGTTTGTCTCGATCGCCTCGATGATGTGGGAGCCGTATTCGTGGCTCCGCTCGGTCGGGATCGCCCGCTCTTCGGCCTCCCCTTCCGCGAGCCGGCCGAGGCAGGTCTGGAGGTAGCCGCCGGTGCGGCCGAGACCGTACCAGGAATTCCGCGGGTCGGTGAAGCGCGGTACGAGCTCCTCGTCGATCGTCCGGGCGGTCTTGCGGAAGTAGGGGACGTACTCGCTGGCGTGTCCGCTCGACTCCGTCACGAAGTAGCCGAAGTGCTTCATCAGGTCGGTACGGACCGGTTCTTGCCCGACGACCTCGGGGCGCTCGATCGCTTCCCGGATCAGCGGGTAGAGATCCTCCTTGTCCCGCCGGAACTCCAAGAAGAACGCCTGGTGATTGATCCCGGCGCAGCGGTAGGTGACCTCCTCGTAGGGCACGCCGATCCACCCGGCCAACATCTCACTCGTCCCCTGCACGCTGTGGCAGAGCCCGACGTGGGGGCGGCCGCTTCCGGCGGCGACCGCCCAGCAGTTGGCCGCCATCGGGTTGACGTAGTTGAGGAGAAGGGCGTCCGGCGCCAGTTCGTCGAGGTCGCGGCAGAGGTCGAGCAAGACCGGGATGGTTCGGAGCGCGCGGAAGACACCGCCCGGTCCTAGCGTGTCGCCGACACACTGTCCGACGCCGTAGCGTTGCGGGATCTCGATGTCGAGGGCGTAGGCGTCGAGGCCGCCCTGCTGGAAGGTCGTGATCACGTAGTCGGCGCCGGTCACCGCCTCCCGGCGGTCGGTGGTGGCAAGGACGGTCGCCGCCGGCGCGTGGGTAGCGACGATCGCCTGGACACCGTTCCGGGCCTGCTCCAGGCGACCGGGATCGATGTCCATCAACGCGATCGTGCTGTCGGAGAGCGCCGGCGCCAGCAGGATGTCGCTGCAGAGGCGGCGGGTGAAGACGTAGCTGCCGGCGCCGATGAGGGCGATCTTCGTCATGCCGGAACCGGCGCCCCGATCAACACCTCGTCCAATCGATCGAGGACGATCTGCTCGTCGTCACCGTCGAGGCAGTCGGGGGTCAAGGAAAGGATGTTCGGGCCGGCGAGTGGGAAGGAGATCGCCGGGTCGCCCTCCCAGAGTCGCTGCTTGACCTCTGCTCCGGTCAGACCGACGATCTCGGAGTCGATCTCGATCAGCGCGCGCGGCGTCGGCTGCCCGGCTTCGTTCGGGAAACCCCGCCGGGCGGTGATTCCGGGGCGACCGTCGAAGCGGGCGATCCAGCGGCGGACGGTCGCCTCGTATCCTGCTATCCGCGCCGCGTGGTCCTGATTGAGGTAAAGCTCGACGGCGGCCAGCAGACCGATCATCTCCTCCTTGCCGACCTTCATCGGCCGCCCGAGGCGCTGGTTCGGGGCACCGTGGGCGCGGATCGCCTCGATGAGGTCGGCTCGCCCGACGATGAGTCCGCTCGCCTGCGGACCCCGCAACTCCTTACCGCCGCTGAAGACGGCGAGATCGGCGCCGAGGTCGCGGGTGTACCGCCAGAGGTTCTCGACCGGCGGGAGCTGCGCGGCGGCATCGACGACGACCGGCACGCCGTGCTCGTGGGAGATGCGGATCGTCTCCTCCAGCGAGAGGGCGCCGTTGCGCAGGTGCTCGCCGGCGATGAAGAGGACCATCCCGGTCTGCTCGGTGAATGCGGCCTCGAACTCCCAGGGGAAGGTCTGGGAGACGTTGCCGACTTCGACGATCTTTCCGCCGGCGACGAGGACCGCCGGGTCGTAGGGAATGCGGTGGGCCCGATGCATGATCACTTCGTTGCGCGGCGCCGGTTGCCCTTCGAGGCGGTGCGCGATCGCCGCCAAGTCGCCGCCGGTGGTGCAGGCGAGGGTCGCGAGCACCAGACCGGCCGCGGCACCGGTCGCGACGTGGGCCGCCTCGTTGTTGGTCAGCTCCGCGAGCCGGCGCCCGACGGCGCGCTGCAGCTCGAACATGTCGACGTAGCTGCCGGCGGCCTCGGCCATGGCTTCGATGACCGGTTGTGGCATCAGCGAGCCGCCGAGACGGGTCAACCGCGCATCGACGTTGATCACCCGCCGGACACCGAGCGATTGGTAAATGGACATAGTTGGGACCCTCACCCCCTGACCCCCTCTCCCGCGTAGCGGGAGAGGGGGAACGGACAACCTGTCACTCCGAGCGTCGCCGAGCTCTCCGGAGCGAAGCGGAGCTATCGTTGCGCGTCATGGTATCGCTTGCCGGCTGCGTTCGTGCGCAAGAATGGCGGAACCGCGGTGGTGGCCGTCAGGGCGCCGTAGCGGTGGGGGCGGCGGAAGGCGTTGCCCCAGGTTTCCTGTTGGCGGTAGGCACGGAGGGCGTCGAGGTCGAAGTCGGCGAGAAAGACGCCCTCGCTTTCGCCAGCTTCGATCAGGAGCATGTCGCGATCCCGCCCCTGATTGTCGAAGGCGATGCCGTCGTAGGCGATGGAGTGGCCGTTCTGGTCGGGGGCGGCATAGTTGGCCATCGCGACGCCGATCATGTTCTCCATCGCGCGGGCGCGGAACTGCGTCAGCCGGTTGAGCCCGAGACCGCAGGCGTTCGGCGTCAGCACGATCTCCGCCCCGTTGAGCATCAGAATGCGCGCACTCTCTGGGAACTCGCGGTCGTAGCAGATCATCGCGCCGATGGCGACGTCTCCCGCCGCGGTTTCGAGCCGGCAGACCGGGAAGTCGTCGCCCGGTGTCAGGGACGCTTCGAGGTAGTCGAAGTCGCAGGTGTGGACCTTGGCGTAGGTCAGGACGATCTCGCCGTGGCGGTCGATTAGCGAGACGGTGTTGCGGGGCGCGCCCGGCCACCGTTCGAGATAGGTCGGCGCGATCGCCATCTCCAGCTCGCGCGCCAACTCCCGGAAGCGGACCAGGTAGGAATCTTCCGTGCCGACGGCCCGCTCCTGCCACTCCCGTCTCGCCTCGGCCAATGACTCGTCCGCGTGCACGTCCACCGAGGTGGAGTTCCACAACTCCGGCGCCCGCCAGAGATTGGTGTCGGGTCCCGTCAGATCCGGACAGAAAGATGTGTACCCGACGTTCCACATCTCGGGAAAGAGCGCGAGGTCCGCCCCCATCGCCTTCGCGCGGCGGCAAAACTCGACCCCCTTCGCCAGGTTGGCCTCCTGGTCGAAGCCGTGGGAGCTCATTTGCAGCAACGCGACGCGGAGATTGGTCACTGGTGTCTTCCGGTTGTTCGGTTCACGCATCTCAGACGTTCGGCGCCAGTCCTGCGTAGGGGCGCAACGCCCAGAGGGCACCTGGGTGTTGCGCCCCTACCACGCTAGGAACTCGAAGCTCGTAGCTCCTTGGCGACGTCCTCGACGACGTTGAGGGTCTCGGCGAAGTCGTCCGGTGTGTGGGCGAGGGAGAAGCCGGCATGGCCCGGAGGTCCCTGACGAGTGTAGCCGTGGAAGTAGACGCCGCGCTCGACGCAGCCGACGACGAAGCGGCGGTTCAACTCGTGGTCGTGACCGAGGGCGTCGGACCAGGTCTGGACCGGTTCCCGTGTGCCGAAGTAGAGCCCGAAGCGGGCGCCCATCCCCTGGACGCGGACCGGCAGGCCGGTGCGGTCGAAGATCGCCTGGAGGTCGCGGTAGAACGCCTCACCGGTCGCGTTGATGCGGTCGTAGACACCCGGCTGCCGTAATTCCTCTAGCGTCGCCAGCGCCGCCAGGACGCTCGGGAGGAAACCGGAGTAGGTGCCGCTGTGGACGGCGGGGCCGGTCGGCGCGAGCTGGAGCATCAAATCGGCGCGACCGGAGACGGAGGAGAGCGGCAGACCGTTCGCGAGCGCCTTGGCGTGGGTGGTCAGGTCCGGGGTGACGCCGTACTGTGCCTGGACGCCGCCGAGGTGGGTCCGGAAGCCGGAGAGGACCTCGTCGAAGAAGAGGACGATGCCGTGCTGGGTCGTCCTTTCTCGCAGGAGCTCGAGGAAACCGGGCGCGGGCGGGATGCAGCCGGCGTTGTAGTGGATCGGCTCGCAGCAGACGACGGCCAGTTCGCTGCCGTACCGGGCGATGGCGCGCTCGAAGGCCTCGACGTCGTTCCAAGGGACCATCACGACGTCATCGGCCATGCTCTCCGGGACGCCGCCGGAGGAGGGGACGACCGGGCTGTCCGCTGCCGTTGCGTCGGCGCGCTTGAAGAGCCAGGGCTCGGTCAGTCCGTGGAAGTGACCGTCGAACTTGAGGAACTTGGTCCGCCCGGTCGCCTGGCGGGCGATGCGAAGCGCGACGAGGGTCACTTCGCTGCCGACGGTCGAGAATCGCACCCGCTCCGCCGCCGGGATGATCTCGACGAGGGTCGCCGCGAGTTGCTCGTGGTAGGGCGTCTCGGCGGCGGTGATGACGCCCATCTCGACGCCCTGGAGGATGGCCTCTTTGACGGCAGGATGGTCGTGACCGAGCAGCGCGGCGCCGTTCGACATGTTGTAGTCGAGGTAGCGCTTGCCGTCGAGATCGTAGAGGTAGGCTCCCTCGCCGCGGCGGATGAAGAGCGGCCGGCCCAGGTAGGGATGCAGTCGCATCGAGGCCGAGACGCCTGCTGCGAGCACGCCTTGCGCTCGCGAGAACAGGTCGGTCGGCTGTTCGGTCGTCGTAACGGTCATACTCATGACTCCTTCTTCCCCTGCTTGTTTGTCAACTGGTCCGCGGCGAGGCGGCAAGCAGATTCCGCTCCGTCGCACGATCAAAGAGATGAAGCTTGGTTTCGTCGAAGTGCAGCCAGACGGGCTGGCCCGGTTCGACGATATATCCGGGTTCGGTCGTCGCGATCAGGCGATCGGTCCCGGTCGTGGCGTAGACGATGTTCAACGACCCCATCGGTTCCAACAACTCGACCTGGCAGGCCACACCGCCGGCATCGCCGGTCGTCGAAATGCGGACGTCCTCAGGGCGGACGCCGAGGATGACCTGGCCGCCCGGGGCCCCTTCGCCGAGCGCACGAGCCGCACCGTCGAGTGGATAGCGGAAGTTGGGCGCGGTGAGGGCGGTGATTCCACCCTCAACGGTCAGTTCGCACGGAACGAAGTTCATGCTCGGGCTGCCGAGGAACTTCGCGACGAAGACGTTGACCGGTCGGTTGTAGACTTCGAGCGGAGTACCGAGCTGCTGGAGGACGCCGCCCTGCATAACCGCCAGGCGGTCGCTCAGGGTCATGGCTTCCGCCTGGTCGTGGGTGACGTAAACGACGGTACCGCGGACGCGGGCGAAGAGGAGCTTCAACTCGGCGCGCATTTGGGTTCGCAGCTGGGCGTCGAGGTTGCTGAGCGGCTCGTCGAGGAGGAAGGCTTTGGGATCGCGGGTGAGGGCACGGCCGAGCGCGACGCGCTGCCGCTGCCCGCCGCTGAGCTGCTTCGGCCGGCGGTCGAGGAGATCGCCGATCTCCAGCACTCGTGCCGCCTCGACGACACGACGGTCGATCTCCTGGCGCGACATCCCCCTCACTTTGAGCCCGAAGCCGATGTTCTCGCGGACGGTCATGTGCGGATAGAGCGCGTAGCTCTGGAAGACCATGGCGATGTCGCGGGCACCGGGCGGCACGTCGTTGACGACGCGGTCGTCGATCGCGATCAACCCCTCCGAAGGATCCTCCAGCCCGGCCAGCATGTTGAGTGTCGTCGATTTGCCGCAACCGCTTGGTCCGACGAGCGTCAGCAACTCTTGATCGTGCACCGTCAACGACAGGTCGTCGACGGCGAGCGCGTTGCCGAATCGCTTGCTGACGTTCTCGAATCGAATCTCAGCCATGTTGCTTCCTGTGTTCGGCCCCCCCGGCCCCCCAATCCCGGGGGGAGCACGGAGGGCGCTCTCTTCGTCGCCCCCCAGGATTGGGGGGCCGGGGGACGTACCCGTAGCGCCTCACCCCTTCACCGCGCCGAAGGTCAATCCCCGCACGAGATAGCGTTGGGTCAATGCCGCGAAGAGGAGCACCGGCAGGATCATCATCGAGCCGAGTGCCGACATCTCGCCCCACCGCAGGTATTGGTCCGAGATGAAGCCGGCGACGACGACCGGGACCGTCTTGGCGTGGAACGAGGTCAGCATCGAGGCGTAGAGGAGCTCGTTCCAGGAGTAGATGAAGGCAAAGATCGCAGTCACGGCGAGACCGGGGAGTGCCAGCGGCAGGACGACTTGACGGAAGCGCTGCCACATCGAGCAGCCGTCGACGATCGCCGCCTTCTCGATGTC
>JAXDKI010000194.1:0-3491 GCA_034667245.1 Thermomicrobiales bacterium
GGAGGCGCGAGTGGAGGTGCCGGCGCGGACGGCGGCGATCTTCGCTGTCAAGCAATAACGGAGGTTGAGTGCGTTCGCAATCCTTAGTTAGGGGCACACCTTACCGCGCGGAGAGTACGTCCCTTTCGGCTTCGTCATCGACGGGCATAGCGGCAACGTCTGCGATCGATCCGCGCAGCGATTCCCGTCTGGCTGATCCAGTGGCGGTAAGCACCTCTCCCCACCGTGGAAGCTCCCGTACTGCGTGGCGCCGAAAGTGAGCGACCATTATCCCTACGACCTCGTCAACCCAATCGTCATCACCGACGAGTCGCAGTCCTATCCAGATGTTTCCATCCGGCCTCGGATCCCACACAGCAGGAAGAGGCTTTCCGTACAGAAAGACGTAGAGATAGTCGATCTTGCGATTGTATTGAACTCGAATGGTGTCAAGTGCGGCATCGTCCAGTGAAGGCCATACCGGCGGCTCCACGCTCTCTTCCTGGGGCACGGTTACGGCCATAGCTGTTCTCCTTCCTGCGTGCGCGCTGTCAGGTAAGCAGTCCAAACTTCACCTACCCACCCGACAATTGCTGGACGATTGATGACGACAACCACGATGCGCAACCGGCCGGCCGCTGTGCCGTACAGCAGCTCTGCTCGACAAACGCGGCGATCACGGAATACCAATGAGGGAAAACGCTATCGCGATACCGATGTCAGTGAGACGGTCCGCCATCTCCGCATGCCCGTCGAGTATGTGCACCCAACCATCGTCGGTCAGCTCGACCGGCCGCCCTCGGTAGTCGATCCAATGGGCTGCGATCGCCATTGTCGCGGCCTCTCATCTGTCTTGTGAGCATTGCAGGCGAAAGGAGCAAATCGAAGGGCGGCCGCCCCGCACGGATTACCGTGCGGAGCGACCGCTCAAACAGGAGTCCAGACATGCGGTCGAGGCGTTAGTCCGCCGCTTGCGCCGTCACCCCAGACTCGTTGATCGCCCGCCAGACCTTCTCGGCGGTGAAGGGGATGTCGAGGTGGGTGACGCCCCAGGGCTCGAGTGCGTCGATCACCGCGTTGGTAGCGGTGGGCGTCGAGCCGATGGTAGCCGCCTCGCCGATGCCCTTGGCGCCGAGCGGGTTGATATAGGTCGGAGTCGTGGTGTGGTGGGTTTCAAAGATCGGGAAGCCGCCCGCCTTCGGGATTGCGTAGTCGTTGAGGGTACCGGTCAGGAGCTCGCCGCTGGCGTCGTAGTGCATCTCTTCCCAGAGGACCTGGCCGATGCCCTGCGCGAGACCGCCGTGGACCTGACCGGTCACCAACATCGGGCTGATGATCGTGCCGCAATCGTCGACGGAGACGTAGCGGATCAGCTTGACGTCGCCGGTCTCGGGGAAGACCTCGACGACGGCGACGTGGGTGCCGAACGGGAAGGTTTCGTCGGCCGGCTTGAAGAATTCGGTCGTCTCGAGACCCGCGGAAATGTCCTCCGGCAGGTCACCCCCGTAGGCGAGCGCGGCGACCTCGGCCAGGCTGACGCCCTGGGTCGGAACGCCCTTGACGCGGTACTTGCCCTCGGCCAGCTCGATATCCTCGACGGCGGCTTCCAGCTTATGGGCAGCGATCCTCTTCGCCTTCTCGCTGATCTTGTTGAGCGAGAGGACAAGCGCGGCGCCACCGACGGCCAGACCACGACTTCCGCCCGTGCCGTTGCCATGGGCGGTGTTGCCGGTGTCGCCGTGGTGGACGATGACCTTGTCGAAGTCGGCACCGATGTAGTCGGCCGCGATCTGGGCAAAGGTGGTCTCCTGACCCTGCCCGTGGGGCGAGATCCCGGTGAAGATCGTCACCTCACCGCCCGGCTCGACCCGGACCGTCGAACTCTCCCACGGTCCGAAACCGCAGATCTCGACGTACGAGGCGACGCCGATCCCGAGGTAGCGGCCCTGCTTGCGCAGCTCCGCCTGCTCCTTACGGAGTTGCTCGTAGCCGACGAGCTCCAGCGCCTTGTTGAGCGGCTTCTCGTACTCGCCGGTGTCGTAGTGCTCGCCGGAGAGGGTCGTATAGGGAAACTTGTCCGGCTGGATGAAATTGACGCGCCGGACCTCGGCGGGGTCGAGACCGCCTCGGTCGGCGATCATGTCGACCAGGCGCTCGAGATAGAACGCCGCCTCGGGCCGGCCGGCCCCACGGTAGGCGCCGTTCGCCATGGTGTTCGTGTAGACGCCTTCGACGACGTAGTCGAGGTTCGGGATCTCGTACGGTCCCGTCGACATCACCCAGGTGCACCAGGCAAGATCGAGCGCCTTTGGGTAGGCACCGGAGTCGAGGATGACGCGGGCGCGCAATGCCTGGAACTTGCCGCTCGCGTCGGCTCCGACCTCGAAGTCGGCCCACTGGTTGCGCCCATGGTTGGTGGCGAGGAAGTGCTCGCTGCGGGTCTCGATCCACTTGACGGGTCGGTTCAGGGAGACGGCCAGCGCGCAGACGACGTAGTCCTCGGGATAGGCGCCGAACTTGCAGCCGAACCCGCCGCCGACCTCCGGCGCGATGCACCGGACCTGATTCTGGGCAAGTCCCAACCCGGCCGCGATCTCGTTGCGGTGCCCGTGCGGCGCCTGGGTCGAGGTCCAGTAGGTCAGGCCGCGGGTAATCGGATCCGGCGCGGCGACGGTGCCGCGGGGTTCCATCGACATGGGGTGGCAGCGTGGCGAGCGGATGCGGACGCTGACCTTGATCGCGGCGTTAGCGAGTGCGCCGTCGATGTCGCCGTGGACGGTCTCCTGGCGGACGCTGATGTTGTTCTTGACGTTGTCGTAGAGCTGTGGCGCGCCCGGCTCTTTCGCCTCGTATGGATCGATGACGGCGTCGAGCGGCTCGTAATCGACCTCGACGAGAGCCGCGGCGTCCTCCGCCTGTGCCCGCGTCTCGGCAGCGACGGCGGCAACCGTTTCGCCGACGAAGCGCACTTTGGTCGATGCCAGCGGTTCAACGCCCGGCACCGGAATGCCGGCGTCCTCGGCGACTTCCTCCGAGCCTTCCTCGCCGGTCTCGCCACGAGGCTCGACCGGGTACTTGTCCTTCAGGACGCGCGAGAGATCGTCGGACGTCCAGACGGCGACGACGCCCGGCATTCCCTTTGCGGCCGTCGTGTCGATGCCCCTGATCCGGGCATGGGCGTACGGGCTGCGGACGAAGGCGACGTGGACCGTCCCGGCCAGTTTGAGGTCGTCGACGTAGGTCGAGGAACCGGTGATGAGGCGCGGGTCTTCCTTGCGTTTGACCGTCGCGCCGACGTAGCTGCTGAGCACCATGGCGTCGTTCTCCACTCCTCCCACAGGACGTAGCGGGTAGACCTTCGGCAATGGTTCGGTGGAACCATGCCCATTGTACAGAGACGGCAGGATGCGGTCGATTGGGAGGATTGTCAATCGTCGGCGGACTGGGCAGGTCTTGGCAACCTATCCCGTTCGTTTCGTGGATGACCCCCGGTGGCAGGATAGACAGCGACA
>JAXDKI010000195.1:0-8007 GCA_034667245.1 Thermomicrobiales bacterium
CACACCGGGCGACGCGCTCATCAGCCGGGGCACTGCACCTTCCGGCACTCCGGTCGATAACCGGCGACGGGTGAGCGACGTTGCGCGGCGTTTCGGCGACCTGCAATGACCCGAAGATCGACCCGTCGTTGCTGCGAGCGATAGGGGCAAACCAAGCGCTCCCTTCCGTTCGGTCGCAAGGGAGCGTGAGGGCGAAGCGTTCGCTGCGGAACCGCCAGGCTACTTGAACGCCTCCACGATGCGAGGCACCGAGGGTCCCAAGATAACGACGTAGAGGGCCGGGAAGATCAAGAACGCCATCGGAAAGAGCATCTTGATCGGCGCCTTCTGGGCAAGTTCCTGCGCTCGCTGCCGCCGCCGGATGCGCATCGCCTCAGATTGGATGCGAAGGACCTGAGTGATCGCCACGCCGAGTTGGTCCGCTTGGACGACCGCGCTGACGAAGGCCGTCAATCCATCCTCGTCGACCCGCTGCGACATCTCCCGCAGCGCCTCGCGTTTACTCTTGCCGATTCTCATCTCCGACAGCACGCGAGAGAACTCACGAGAGAGGTGGTTGTCCCACTTTTCTGCCACGCGCATCAGCGCCGGGTCAAAACCGAGACCGGACTCGACGCTGATGGTGAGGAGGTCGATCGCGTCCGGAAGCGCCTTCGTGATCTCCTTCTTTCGCGCCTTGATCTCGCGCTTGAGCCAGATTCCCGGAAGCATGTAGCCGAAGAACGCAAGGACAAGAGGGATCACCATATTCAATGGCGGCGACATCTGCGATAGCGTGAAGAGGACGAACGAACCTCCGCCGAGGGCGACCGCGAGCAACGCCTTCAGTCCGAGGAACTCGGCGGGACCGAGACCACTTGGGTTTCCCGCTTGCGCCAGGAGGTTTCGCGTCTTTTCGTGGGCTTGCGATGGCGAGCGCGAGCCGATCTTGACGGCCCAGCCCTTGATGATCGGCTTCAGAACCCGCTCGGAAAACGGCCTCTCCAGGTCCTGGTGCTCCAGCGACAGCGGACGGTCGGCGAAGGTCGCCAAACGTTCCTCGATATTCACTGCCGGTTTACGCCGGCTCAGACCGACGAGGATCAGCCCTGCCCCCATCAAAAGGACGAACGCTCCCACCAGCTGCGGCGACATGTCTTTCTCCTTTTCATTGCGCCCCAGTCTGCCAGAGCGCGATCGCTGGCGTCGGGCCGAGTGCCGATCAGACTTCGATGGCCGTGATTTTCCGCATCACGAAGTAGCCGATCACGATCATCACGAGACTGGCAATCGGCATGCAAATGTACGGCCAGACGAATAGCCCCAGCATATAGGTCGGATTCATCAAGAAGATGAGGAGGCCCAGTGCAATGGGCATCGCCGTGATGATATATCCCGAGATCTGAACCTGAGCGGTCAGCACCCCGATCTCACCCTTGATTCGCACGCGCTCGCGAATCGTATGCCCAATGGTGGAGAGGATCTGAGCCAGATTGCCACCGACTTCGTGCTGGATGTTGATCGCCGTCACCAGGAGGTCGAGATCGTCGCTCGGCACCCGGCGTAGCAGGTTCTCCATCGCCTCCTGATTGCTGATGCCGAGACCGATCTCGCGTACCACGCGCCGAAACTCTGTCGAAATCGGGTCCGGCGTCTCGCGAGCGACCATGTCCATCGTCTGCAGCAAGCTGTACCCCGCCCGGAGCGAGTTCGCCATCAGCGAGATCGTGTCGCCGAGTTGATCGACGAACTTCGCGCGCCGCCGCTTCGCCTTGAGGGAGAGGTAGAAAAAGGGAATGGCATACCCGATCAGCCCGGTGATGATCCCGAGCAGCAGTCCCAACGCGGGCGCGACCCGAGACAGGCCGAGAAATCCGATCGCAAACCCGCCCGCAGCGGCACCGAACCGAAGGAGCAAGAACTCGCCGACCGTCATTCGGACATCGGCGCGGGCGAGCAGACTGGCGGCCCGCCCGGCGATCCCACGCCCCTTGACCATCTCTTCGATCGTACGTGCGGCCTTGTTCGGCTGGTCGCGGCCTCCACTTCCCTCCGTGACGGAGAGAAAATCTTCGCGGGTTGCGAAGCGACCCATCCGCTCCATCACGTCGTCGTCGCTCGGCTTCTCCCGCCGGCGCGTGATCATGGCCACGATGATGAGGACGATCGCAACCGCGATGATCCCCAGAACTAGGATGGGCATGTTCATGAATCTTGCCTCGCTGCCATTGCACGAACCACCTCATCCGACGCAATCGCGCGCTTGAGCGTCCTCGCGGTCCGCACTCTGGTCTCCGACCGACGGGTCAGAACGCCATTCCGGCGCCGAAAATGTTCGGCGGCAGGTAAATGTTGGCGACTTCGAACCGGTGGATGAACTTCGGTCGGATTCCGGTCGGTTTCATCCGACCCACGATCTTCCCGTTCTCGATGCCGGTTTGCTGGAAGGTAAAGATGTCCTGCAGGACGATGACGTCGCCCTCCATGCCCTGAACTTCGGTCACATTCGTGATCTTGCGAGAGCCGTCCTTCATGCGGTCCTGCTGCACGATCAGGTCAACGGCTGATGCAATCTGCTCTCGGATGGCGCGGACCGGCAGGTCCATACCTGCCATCAAGCACATCGTCTCCAAACGCGAGAGCGTGTCGCGCGGAGTGTTGGCGTGGGCCGTCGTCATCGAGCCATCGTGGCCGGTATTCATCGCCTGAAGCATGTCGAGCGCCTCTCCACCGCGGCACTCCCCGACGACAATCCGCTCGGGTCGCATCCGGAGGGAGTTGATGACGAGATCGCGGATCGTGATCTCGCCTTTGCCTTCGATGTTGGGCGGGCGGGATTCGAGGCGAACCACGTGGTCCTGGCGCAACTGCAACTCGGCCGCGTTCTCAATCGTGACGATACGCTCATCGTCCGGGATGAACGACGAGAGGACATTGAGCATCGTCGTCTTCCCAGAGCCGGTACCGCCAGAAACCAGGATGTTCAGGCGTGCCTCGACACACGCCTTGAGGAACGTTGCCATCTCGGCCGTAAAGGTCCCGAATCGAACCAGGTCCTCGACGGTTAAAGGATCCTTGGAGAACTTTCGGATCGTGAGCGTCGGACCGTTGAGGGCGATCGGAGGGATGATCGCGTTGACGCGGGACCCGTCCGGCAGTCGAGCATCGACCGTGGGTGACGACTCGTCGATGCGACGACCGAGTGGCGAGACGATGCGGTCGATCACGCGCATGACGTGGTCGTCGTCCTGGAAGGTGACGTCGGTCAGTTCGAGTTTTCCATTCCGCTCGACGTAAACCTGACGCGGTCCATTGACCATGATTTCGTTGATGGCCGGGTCCTTGAGGAGCGGCTCGATCGGACCGTAGCCCAAGATTTCGGCAGAGATTGCCTCAAAGAGGCGCAGCCGCTCGACGCGGGTGAGGGTAATCCCTTCCGCTTCGAGCACCGACGCAAACGTCTCTTCGACCGTGCGTCGCACCTCTTCGGCGTCGCCGAGGTCCATCCGTGGGTCGAGTTCGGCGATCAGCCGGTTCTGGACGCGCGTTTTCAACTCCCCGAACGCATCTGCCTTGCCGGGACGCGACCGCGGCGCGTTGGCCGGTGGTTCTGGCAGCGTCGTAGTCGAACGCGGAGGCGCGGTTGGCGAGGCGAAGAGCTCGCCGGTCGTCGTCGGTGCGGCCATCGGTGAGGTGGATCGCGCGAACAACTCACCAGTTGTGGCGGCGACGTTGCCGGTACCTGCATGCTGCGGCATCGGCTGCGTCGCCCCAGCCGGGCCGACACCCGGCATTTCGCTGTTCAATCGCTTCAGGAGTGACACGGTCGACCACCTCCCAGCCCTGTCTCACACGAGCCCCGCAGACTCAGCAATGACGCGCCACAAGGACTACAGACGGACGGCACGAGGTCGCGATGCGCGGACTGCCTCATCAACCGACCTTCTTCCGTTGACCGGGGCGAATCCAGCGGCTGAGTCCCTTCGACTGGATCGCCGGAATCGGGGCCGGCGACTCGTGCGGTTGGGCCTGGTCCGGCCGCGCCAGCAGACTGGCGAGGGCCGCGATTTCCTGGGCCAGGGCCGAGTTTGGCGCACTCTGCTGAAACGGCACACCTTCGTTGATCGCGCGGAGCACCGCCATTGGATCGTCGGGAATCTTGGCGATGATCTCACCCTTAAGGCTGCCCGCAACGTCGTCGATCGGGATACCGGACTGGATCGACGCACGGTTTAGGACGAGCTGGATTTTGTCGCTGTCGTAACCAAGGAGGTCGGACAGCTCCAGGTATTGCTTGGCGCCCTTGATCGCGGTCAGTTCCAGGGTCAGTATCAACAGAATGCGATCGGAGTGATCTAGGAGAGATAATGTGACCTCGTCGAAGGACGGGCGCGTGTCGACGACGATGTAATCGAACATTGCGTGAAGGTGTTGCAGGATTTGGCGCATGTGCTCCGCCGTCACCCGCTCACCTGCCTGCGGATCGGGCGGCGCGAGAAGAACCTTCACCCCGGACGAATGTGTCACGAGGATATCGTGCACCAAGTCACGATCAAGGGTGTTGAAGTTGCGGACGATGTCGCCGATCGTCTTGTTGTCCTTCACATTCATGAGGACGCCGATGTCTCCGTAGAGGAGATTGCCATCGACCAGTGCCACGTCGCGGTCGGGCATCTCGTTGCGCAGCGCGACCGCCAAATTGGTGGCCACCGTGCTTCGGCCGACGCCCCCTTTGAGGCTGAAAACTGAGAAGATCTGCGCGCGCTTCGCTTTACCACCGGAAGGTGACATGGCATGGCTCGTGGGATCCGCGACCACGCGCCGGCTGGATTGGGCAAGTTGGTGAACGTGCCGGATGCTCTCGACGAGCTCGTCCAAGCTGAACGGCTTGGAGAGGAATTCGCGGGCGCCGGCGAGCATCGAGCGCCGGAGGTAATCCGGTTCGTTTTGGACGGACATCATAATGACCGCGGTGTTGGGCAGCCGACTGCTGATGCGCGTGGTCGCCGTGATCCCGTCGATCCCGGGCATATTGATGTCCATCAGGACGATGTCGGGCTCGAGTTGGAAGGCGAGATCAATCCCTTCCTGCCCACCCTCCGCCGTACCAACGATGTCGACGTCCGGCTCGAAGCGGAGGAGCTTGGCGACGTTGTCGCGGCTCTCGACGATGTCGTCCACGATCAGGACACGAATTTTTCCCGAACCCGCCATTCCTCAAACTCCGTACACGTTGAACGAGTCATCCCGTTCGTGATCCGCTGTCTCAGGTGGCCGCCCGGAGCGGCCACCTGAGACAGCCTGCGCGTGGGTCAGTTCGTTACGGGTTCGTTGCCGCGGGCGACGCTTCGGCAGTGGGCGTTCCGGCTGCCTCGCCGCCTTCACCCTGGCTGCCCTCACCTTCGGTCCGAGAAGGAGGCCTCGATCTGACCTGCGTCTTGGGTGCGGTCACCGATTGTGGCCACGGCAACGACCACTGGCCGTCAGATGCAAGGAGTTGGAAGGTGACCCCTGTCGTCTGGACCTTCTCGTGGTCATCCTTACCACGGACGACGATCTGGTAGGTGTGCTGATTAGCCTGGTCCTGCATGAAGGTAAGTGCCTCGGCTTGGGCTGGGGTTACTTGCAGGATGAGGTGGGCGCTCACTTCTTCGCTGGCCGGGGTCGTGTTGTCTCCTGTCAAGGACTGGCCGGAGAGTGTCCCGTCGGCCGAGAAGGACTCACCTGCCCGCACCACCCTCAATACCTTGACATCCTGGACGATGACCTTGGCAACTGGTTCAAGTTGTTGCCCCATATCGCGGATGAAGAACTTGGAACCGGGATCGCCAGTGGCGGGGTGATTCTCGACTTCCATCCCGGCCGCGACCCAAAGGATCGGTCCTGACTGTGTCTCGGGCAATGCATTGTTCGAGTCCCCACCGTCGCCACTCTCGTCATTGCTGCCACCGCTGCCATTGCCGCCGTCGTCCCCGCTCTTGCCGACGCTGTAGCTGAAAGATGGCTGGTCTTCCGGGGTTTCGGCGAAGTTCGTGGGAAGCAGGCGGACGAGGTCGATCCGGGCGTGGAAGACGACGTCAACATAGTCGCCATCTTGAACCAGGCCAGACAACATACTGACTTCGTCGACCGGGATCGAGGCCGCTCGCATCCCCTTTCCGATGTCATTGCGGATGCCCGGCTGCTCAGTTTGCGTGTTAAGCAACGTCTGGCCTTGTGCAAGTGGCACGCGATACGACAAGTTGATCACTTCAGCAGGAGAATGCACAGCGTCGACAGGAGCCTCGGTCGCCGGCATTTTGACTTCGAGGAGGTCCGCCGCTTTCAGCAGCGTATGGGCGGGAATGGGGACAGCCGCCTGCACCACCGTCACCTCTTCGACCTTGGCTTCTTGCTTCGTCGCATCGGCCTTACTCCCGCCGGACATGCCGACGACGAGGAGGCCGATCGCGACGATGGCCAAGCCGACCCCCGCGACCAAAAAGAGTTTGCTGCCGCCTTTCATCGATTATTCCTCCGCTGGTCGCTCGCGCCAGTCGCACCGGGGCGGCAGGCAGTCGAACATGGCACAGCACTTCTCTGCGCGGGACAAACGACCCGCGCCCCGCGTTGGGTCTCCGTTCCGCAAATGACCCTTCACCTGTCAGCGATGATAGGAAGGCGCGGAGGGAGCGACAATAGTACGGAGGTCACGAGGGTTTCCTCGCAGGCGTTTAGATGCCCCTCCAATCTCGCTTATGCCTCGAAAGGCTCGCCTTCCCACCCTTTCATCGCACGCATTAGGTACCAATTGGCGCTCGTAGACGTTCGCCATCCCCCCACCGCCACCACAGCACCCTGGTTCCCCCGTAGCCGCGAGGAGCGGGGTCGGCAACTGACACGCGGTCGGGTACCCTTCCCTGCATGACGGACGGCGCACCTCCAGCGAGGTTGACAACCGACGAACTGCTCTACGGAACCGACTCGACACCGCGAATCGTCGCCGTCGAGCCGGGGGGATCAGATCGCGTCACGGTCTATCGCCGCGACGCCGCTGGGGGAATCGAGGCCTTCTTAGAATCGTTTCACCCATGGCTGTTGGCAACACGGCCGCAGCCGTGGGCAGCGCTTCGCAGTGGTCCCCGGATTACCGAACTCCACGGCGACCACCCGCTCCGTTTCCTTGTGCAATTCTCATCGTGGCAAGCACACGGGGAGGCAGTGCGTGCAGCCCGCGAGTCTGGTGAGCGCATATTCAATGTAAATTCGCCCGTCGAGCAGTACCTAATCTCGACCGGACGGACCATGTTCAAGGGGATGGTCTACGAGGATCTATGCCGACTCCAACTGGACATCGAAACAACAGGGTTCGACGCCCGCGATCCAGCAGCACAGGTCATCGTCGTCGCCCTGAAGACTTCGCGCGGGCACGAGGAGCTCCTCGTACTCCAGAACAGCGAAGAAGCTCTCATCTCGCGACTCTCCGAGCGGATCGCGACGCTGGATCCCGACGTGATCGAAGGCCACAATCTATTCAATTTTGACTTACCGTTTCTGACGGCACGCGCGGCACGCTTCGGTCTTCAGTTACCTTGGGGAAGAGACGGAAGCCCGCTCCGTATCGGCGAGAGTCAGCGGCGCTTCAAGGCAGGACCCCTATCGCTCCCGTACATGCCTGCCTACGTGCACGGGCGGCATATCGTCGACACCTACCAGCAAATTCAGCGGTACGACACCGGCGGGCATCTCACAAGTTACGGCTTGAAGAACTCGGTCGAGGCGCTCGGGCTGACCAGGACCGATCGCGAGTTCGTACCTGGCGATCAGATCAGGGATGTCTGGCGCACCGATCGCAACCGGCTGCTCCGGTACTCCTTGGACGATGTCCGCGATGTCGACATCTTGGGACGGCTTGCGGTGCCAACTGAGTTTTATCAGACGCAACTCTTGCCTCGTTCATTCCAACGGGTTGCGACGGGTGGTCCTGGCGGAAAGATCAACGACCTGATGCTGCGCGCTTACCTACTGCACGGGCATAGCGTTCCGCTT
>JAXDKI010000196.1:0-5161 GCA_034667245.1 Thermomicrobiales bacterium
CTATTATCGATTACGCTGAGTGACTGAAGAAGGAGCTGAGGCCATGATCAGTCGTGGGAATGATAATTGTTTTGCGTCTCGTCGGTATGACGGGATAGGTCGTCCCACAGGACATTCTAATGAGGACCGTCAACCATAGGTTGATGGCAAGAGCAACCGGCATTCGGTGAACTTGTCTCATCAAGATGCAGTCGAATATACACGAACCTGCATTCGTGATAGAGGAATCCCAGCCGACTTCGGCTCCAGAGGAGGCTGCTCTAACCATCGTTGCCCGCGCCGTGCACACAATGTCCCCTCCAACGACCGTTACCGATTCTTTCAACCCCTCTGTATCCGGCGTTCGTGGAGCGGGAATGTCGGCGGCCATAAGTTCCTGATGGCGAAGCCCAAAGGGGCGTGCTCATGGCGGATGAGAAGAGTGGCCGGTAGAGATAATGCCCCCTACAGCGATAGTTGGCTGCGGAGCACGCCAAGACGGCAGGTCGAGCCGCTTACGGCACCCCGAATCCCCCGTAAGTCTTGGCAGATGGGTCCCCCATCTGAGTAGCCACCGCAGGCGTTCGCCGTAAGTGTCACTGTAGGGGCTCTTGTCGACACAGAAGGGGTCCAGGTTCAAGACGGCTCTGAGACCTCTCACCAAGGAGGACTGACGACAGCCATTTTACGAAATAAACCGATCCGTCCCATTGCGCATATTCGTGACATGGCTTGGTGTTTTGTGGGTGTCGCGGGGAGAGTGTCTGTCCGGTACGACCTGCTTGCTCGGTCGTTCCGTCGGCGGGATCTCCACCGAAGATGACCGCAGACAAGGACTGGCGTATCGTTCGTGGGACGTGAAGGCGCCGACCGTAGGGGTGCGGTGGTGGTCTGGCCAGCCCGGAGGGATGCAGATGGCAGGGCAGTACGCGCTCGGGATCGATTTCGGCGGGACGAAGGTGCTCGCGGCGGTCGTCGACCTCGAGACGGGCAAGGTGCTGGGTCAGGGGAAGAAGAAGACGGACCCGACGGACGGCCCCGAACAGCTGATGGAGCGGCTCTACGCGAGTGCCGAGTCGGCGATGAAGGAGGCGAAGATCGGGAAGAAGGGCGAGATTGCCGGCGTTGGGGTCGGTATTGCCGGGCAGGTCGATGGCGATAAAGGAATCCTGCTGGGAGCGCCGAATCTCAGCCAGGCGACGGTCAACTTGCCGATGGCGAGGCTGCTGACCGATCGCTTTGGCGTCCCGGCCGCGCTCCGGAACGACGTCCAGATCGCGGCGATGGGCGAAG
Source organism: Thermomicrobiales bacterium (assembly GCA_034667245.1). GTDB lineage: Bacteria > Chloroflexota > Chloroflexia > Thermomicrobiales > UBA6265 > DATBFX01. The sequence continues at coordinate 1,273 of JAXDKI010000196.1, forward strand.
CACGCTTCGGAGCCGGCAAGCGCGCGGACGATTTTCTCTGCGTCTTCGTCGGCACCGGCGTCGGCGGGGCGATCGTCCGGGACGGCAAACTCGTCCAGGGTGCCGCGGGGACTGCCGGGGAGATTGGGCATCTGATCATCGACGCCAACGGGCGGCTCTGCGGGTGCGGCGGCCGGGGTCACCTCGAAGCCTATGCGTCCCGCACGGCGATCACGCGTTCCCTGCTCGGCGATCTTCATCGAGGACGAGCGTCGAAACTCCGGGAGCTCGTGGCCTATCCGAAGGAAGACGAGCCCGGTGGGCTGGCGATTCGCTCCGGCGTCCTCGCGAAAGCCGTCGCCGAAGGTGACGAACTCGTGGTCGAAACCATCCAGGAAGCCGGGTTCTATCTCGGGCTGGGTCTCGCGTCCGCGATCAATCTTCTCAACCCGGGGCGGATCATCCTCGGCGGCGGTGTGGTCGAAGCCGTCGATCTGCTGTTCGAGGTGGCTGCCAAGTACGCGCGTCGCGAGGCGTTGTCGACGCCGGCCAAGTCGGTCGAGATCGTCAAGGCGGGACTCGGGGACGACGCAGGGGTGGTTGGGGCGGCGATCCTGGGTGGGGAGGCGACGAGCCGGTAGCCGGTAGCCGATAGAGAGACGGAGAGACGGAGAGACGGAAAGACGGAGAGACGGACGGACGGAGAGACGGACGGACGGAGAGACGGAGAGGGAGTATTCAACATTCCTGGCGGCTGGCGGCTGGCGGCTCTTGCGCCACGCGCGGCGTGCGGTGCCGTGCTAGACTGACGAGCGGGGTAATGCCGGGTGGCTCCGGCAGATGCGGCGGACAACCGATCGTGAGGGTCCGTCGCGGCTAATGACTCAGAGTTCGGTGCGCACTGGTGTGTGGATGGTTCGCTTGGGGTTAGATCACGCTTAGGAGTGTCCTGCGCGAGTTTCCCACCAACCAGACCCAATCATCGGTTGTCGCACATCGCGTACTTCCTGGAGGAATAGGAGATGGCCGAGAACGTACCCGCCGGGGGATCACTGCAGCAACCGACCGGGGGAGAAGTCGCGGTTTTTGTTGATTTTGAGAATATCAGGTATTCCACCATCAATTCCTTTGGTCGCGAGCCGGACCCGATCACCTGGCGTGATAAGACGCTGAGATACGGACTGATGGCGATCGCTCGCGCCTATGCCGACTTCGAGCAGCACCCGCCGGCCGTTCGCAACCGGCTCGACGTGGCGGGGTTCGAGGCCCAGCACTACCCGGCAAAACGGACGATCGATCAGCAGGGGCGGGAAAAGATCGTTTCGCGGTCCGATCTCAACTTCGCGATCGACATCATCAACACCGCGCTTGGCCGGCCCGACATCCGGACCTTCCTTCTCTTCACCGGCGACAAGGATTTCATCCGCGTGGTGACCACGCTGCGCAACCGGCTTGGCCGGCGGGTGGTGATCTGCGGGGTGCCAGGATCGGTCAGTCCCGACCTCGTCGCCGCGGCGGGCGAGGAAGATCCGCTGGTGATGTCGCAGTCGGTGGACGTCGACCTCGCCGTGATCCGCGCCATCGACGCCTATGTGAAGCAACTCCACGCCGGGTTCGTGCCGACGCAGAGTCACATGAGTCGGACCCTCTGGCGATTCCTCGACCGGACCGTCTTGCCCTCGGAGCACATCGAGGCGAAGGTGATGGAGTTCCTGCGCAAGGGCATCCTCACAAAGCGGCAGACGGTCAACGGCCAGATGCAGGAGCTCGTCACGACGGAGTTGAACCCTGGCCATCCGTTGGTCCAGCAGGCGCTCCCCGGCTATCAGAACGACGCCTACGACGGTCTACCGCGGGACGACGAGGAGTACGAGGACGACGAAGAGTACGACGAGACGTACGACGACGAGTACGAGGACGACGAGGAATACGACGAGAGCGAAGAAGAAGAGGTCATCGAGGACGAGGACAACCTCGGCAATGTGATCACGCCACCGGCGCGGGGACGGCGGGCGGCCTCGGTGGAGGTGAGGTAAGGCTGTGGTGCCGGGAGGCCGCCGAAGCCGTCGTTACGGAGGCTGTGGAGATGGCAGATACTCAAGTGCGGGAGATCGCCAGCCTACTGAGCATGTCGGAGTCAGAAGCTGACGAGTTGATCGCACGTTACATCCGTAATGATCCTCATCGGCATGGGCGAGATCGTGTGCGGACAGGCTCCGACGATCGCTCAATTCCCGTCTGGCTGGCCATCTCATATCTGCGAGGTGCAGACGAGAATGCCGCCGCTGCTGCCTACGATCTATCCACTGAGGCGATCCTTGCCGCGATCGCCTACTATCGGCGCCATCGTGCTTTGATCGACGCACGAATCCTGCTTCAAGATGAACAGTTCGTAAGCAGTTAGCGCAGCATGGCGCTCCTCTATCTTGACGAAGGTCTGTCTAATATCACAGACAAGCGATTGGTGCGCCTGGGGGACGATGTTCTGGACGCGCGTTCGGTTGTGCGCGACGGAACGAGCGACCACCACCATCTCTCAACGGCGACACGCCTCGGCCGCATCCTGGTTACCCATAATCGGGCAGACTTCGAACTTCTTCATCTGGCATGGAAGGATTGGTTCGTGGAATTCGCGATCCCACCGCATCCCAAGCACGGTGGGATCGTCATCGTCCCGCAGCCACCGGTCGTGTCCGCAGAGGACGTGGCCGACCTGATTCACGCCTTCGTCAACGACGAATCACGAGGGGGGCTTGCGAATCGTTTGTTCTTATGGGAGATACCCTCTGCTTGGAGAGAGATCTTGACGAGTCCTCCCCGTTCGCCCCGTCCCAACACGGCGCGGAGGCCATTGCCAGGTGGTTCGGCGGTGTCGTGAAACGGGCGCGATGAGGGCTCGTGACAGCTTCGCCACCGCCCACGGCGTTGCACCGGGGCAGGCGGTAGCTGCCTGCGTGTGCCGATCATCCAGGCTTGGTGCAGGTGCAGTCGCGAAGATCGGGCATGGGTGACACTGTGATTCGTCGAGCCGGACTATCCTGGTAGCCGACGTAGCTTGGTCGATCTTGAGGAGTGGGTGAAAGCGCTGCTGGAATGAGTGCTGATCATGGTCGGTCGGGTGAATGGGGGCCTTCAGCCCCCCTGGCTCCCCAGTCCTGGAATGAACCTGACAGGGTGAGGGAGGACCAGGAGCGATCCGAAATCGCATCCCTGTACGGTGGGCGATGGGTTCGCTTCGCGGCCGAGCGCGATGCGCTGACTGCTCGGTGGAACCGGCTCGCGAATCTGCGACTCGTCGCGTTTGTTGCGGCGGCTGCGTGCGTGGTTTGGGCGATCTGGGTACGGCGATGGCTGCCGGTCGTGCCGGGGGCGACCGCCCTCGTGGCGTTTGTCGTGCTCGTCGTGATGCACCGTCGGGTGGGCCGGGAGCGGTGGCACGCGGCGATCCTTCATGATCTGAACGACGAAGCGGAGAAGCGGGTGCGGCGCGACTGGGCCGAGCTGCCGCTCCGGCACGCGTTTCGGGCCGCACCGGATCATCCGTTTGCCGGCGATCTCGACCTCTTCGGGCGCGCGTCGGTCTTCCACCTCCTGGAGACGGTCGAAACACCGATGGGGAAGACGACGCTCCGCGCCTGGCTCCTCAGCCCAGCCCCGCCGGCGGAGGTCGGCGAGCGGCAGGGGGCAGTTTCCGAGTTGGCGCCGCTGTTGGACTGGCGTCAGGAACTGGCGCTACGGGGGCGGCGGGCCGGCGAGGAGCGACCGGATCCGGGGCCGTTCCTGCGGTGGGCCGAGGGCGGGCCGTGGCTGGCGCACCGGCGCGGTCTGGTCTGGGCGGCGCGAGTGAGCGTGGCGCTGCTTGTCGTCAGTGCCGGGCTCGACATTGCCGGTGTGCTCGGTCCTCCTCTCT
>JAXDKI010000197.1:0-2963 GCA_034667245.1 Thermomicrobiales bacterium
ACCGTGTGGAAGAGCACCCGGCTCTCGGGATCGTCCAGGCACTGCTGGAGCGCTTCCACCCGGTCTCCGACCCCGTCGGCGACGACATAGACCGCGACGTCGCGTAGCCGGCGGGCCGTACCGAGCCTTCGTCCCTCGTCGTCCCGGATCTCCTCGCCATCCAAGTCCGGTCCGCTGGCTGCGGGTACCGCTATCGCCGGCGCGGCCGATTCCTGCTCGGCCGCTTGCGACGGCGGGGCCACGACGTTGTCCGTGATTCGCTTGACCAGATACTGGGCGCCAATCTTCTGCACCGGAACCTCCTGCTCGCCTTCGATGATGCCGCCCAGTCGTGCGCGGCGCGTGGGTACCCTGAGATTCTCCTCTTTAACCCACCAGTTCTACGCTGTCAACGACACAGGAGCGAACGCCGCAGGGCGGGACAGACCGTGGGATCTGCCTCGACTGGGGGCTGTCGCTGCCCGCGCGGAGCAAGTATGATGGTGCCCTCACACGATCTGCCAAAAGAGCGCCGAGAAGGCCGGCGCGACGTATAACGGAAATAAGCGTTTCAACCCGCGCAGCATCGTGACTGCGAGCAGGAACCCGACCGTTTGGGGAGGCGGCCGGGACGGGAGTCGTTGAGATGACACGGTACCATGACATCCAGCCAATCGGCCTCTCGTCATTCGTGGACCGCGCGCTCGAACCACTGAATCCGCTCGCCTGGAACACGTCGACCTACTTCGGCTTGATCGTGTGCGTCTTGCTCCTCCGCCTGCTGGTGCAATGGCCGCAGCATGGATTGGGGCGCTTCGTCCAAGAGATCTGCCTGATCCTCCCGGCCGGACTCCTCTACTTCTCCATCCGCGGCCTCGGCCACGCCGATCCCCAGATGGCGATCGCGCACGCCAGGAGTGTCATCTCGTCGGAGCGCGCGCTCGGCATCTTTGTCGAGCCCGCGCTCCAGCGCGCCATCGTCGACCACTCGGTCCTGGTGAGCGTGGTCAACTGGATCTACATCTGGGCCCATTGGCCCGTCATCCTCCTCTGGGTGGTCCGGATGTGGAGCCGGCACCGGGCTGCCTATCCTGTCTACCGCAACGCGGTGCTCCTCTCCGGTGCCGCCGGTATGATCGTCTTTGCCCTCTATCCCGTTGCGCCGCCGCGCTTCGTACCGGACCTAGGTGTCGTCGATACCGTCTCCCTCCGCTCCCACTCCTACCGAGTCTTCCAGCCGCCCTCCCTCACCAACCCCTTCGCGGCGATGCCGAGTCTGCACTTCGGCTGGAATCTGCTGGTCGGCGTCGCGATCGCCCGGCACGCGGGCAATGTCATCGGTCGTGCTGTCGGCTTCCTCCTTCCGATCGCGATGTTCTCCGCGATCGTGCTCACTGCCAACCACTACCTCCTGGATGGCATCGTCGGCGGCGCCTTCGCCCTGGGTGCGCTGACCGCCTCCGCTTACGCCACCCCCCGTTGGTCCGCGGCCCTCGACCACATCTCGCTCGGACGCCTCTGGACCGTTCCGGCGCATTCACGGGCGCGGGGCTGGCCATGACCGACGCAGTGCGCGCGCGACCGCTCGCGATCGCCCACCGAGCAGGGAACCACCCAGTCCGCCTCCGCGCCGCCGAAGCGCTGGGCGTCGATTATGTCGAGGCCGACGTCTGGCTTCACCGTGGCCAACTCGAGGTCCGTCACGAGAAAACGGCCGGTCCCCTTCCCGTTCTTTGGGATCGCTGGAGTCTCTCTCCCGGCTGGACGTCCCGCTTCGGTCTGGCCGAACTGGTCCAGACGGCCCATCCAGAGACGATCCTTCTCCTCGATCTCAAAGGCGTCAACCCACGGTTGCCGGCGCTGCTCCTGGAGACGCTCGCCGAACATGCGCCCGGCCGGCCGTTCGCAGTCTGCTCCCAGAACTGGGATTTCCTCGATACCGTCGGCATCAGGCCCGAGGCGACTACCTTTTACTCCGTCGGCAACCACCGCCAGCTGCGGGCGCTGGCGGCGCGACTCGATCGCTCCGGTCGCCAGGCGGTCTCGATCAATTCGCGCCTCCTCGACGCCGCCACCGTCCGGGCGATCAAGGAACGAGCCAGCGCGGTCGTTCCCTGGCGCGTGCGAACACCGGCGCAGGTCCAGCAACTCCTCGCCTGGGGCGTCGACGGGATCAACGCCGCCGACCTGACCCTCCTACGCGACTTGGTGACCCATCTTCCCTGACAACGCGTTCTCCAACCTTCATCTCGCCCAAGGTCGCCCTGCTGATCACCGGCGGCGTCGCCGTCGACTCCCGACCCGAGCTCGTCGGCAGTCTAGTCCTGGTCGCCCCTGCCAATCTGCTCGGCGCCGTCGTCCTCCGCACCGTCGCCCGCACCGGCGGCGACCATTTGGTCGCCCGCCTTCACCGTCGCCTTCCTGATTCCCCTGGCGGCGCGCTGGCCCGTCGGAAGTCGCTCCCTGGTTGGCTACAGCTTCCGCACCGACGTCCACGCCTTCGCCGCCGGCGGCTCGACCGTCTGGCGCCTCTTCTTCCTCACCGTGCCAATGATTGGCGTCATCGCGGTCGCGGCCTGGTACTCCCTCGGCGTTATCGCAATACCAGTGCATCTGCATAACCTCGATCGTGTGACTCGACTCCACGACAGCGACCGATCGGCGATCAGTCTCAATCGATCTCGTCAGGGCTAATATGACCCGGACCTCTTGCTGAGGTCGCTGGGTTTTTTGCCGTCGCGAAGGGAGATTGATCGACGTGGCGACCGGGGATAGCGGCCAGGGAGAATCGTTGACCGGACTCGCGAAGCGCTGGCTCAAGGCCCAGTTCCGCTTCCACGGTGACCCGATCAAGTCCCGTCGCGACCGTCAAGAAGCCAACGAGCTCGAGACGCGTATGCACGACAAGGTCCAGGAGGACGTCGGGCGAGCGGTCTTCGACGCGGTGATGCCCGAGAGTTGGAAGCAGAAGATCAGCGACCTCG
>JAXDKI010000198.1:0-3522 GCA_034667245.1 Thermomicrobiales bacterium
GAGCTGACGCGCTTCGAGAAGCGTCCCGACGCCGACCGTCATCGCCTGCGTCGGTACCGTCCGCCCCTCGAAGTAGCCGGCAGCCTGCTCGACCGATTCCGGTGTCAGCGTCAACACGCGCGTCCGCGAGTCAGCCGCCGAACCCGGCTCGTTGTAGGCGATGTGCCCGTTGCTCCCGAGACCGAGGACGACGAGCTCGAACCCACCGCGGGCAGCCAACTCCGCCTCGTACCGGCGAGGCGCGCCTTCCAGGTCGGGATCGGTCGAAGGGAGCGTGTGCACGTGCGCGGCGGGGATGCCCGCGCGGTTCAGGAAGGCGCCCGACAGCCAGCCGGTCAGGCTGTTCGGCTCCGTCGGCGCCACGCCGACATACTCGTCGAGACAGAAGAGCTGGATCCGCGACAGATCGAGTTCGCCCCGCTGGACGCGACCGATCAGCTCCTCGAACATCGGCAGCGGCGTACTCCCCGTTGGCACGGCAATCGCCGCCTCCGGCGCGCGCAGGACCGTCTCGGCGACGATGTCGGCCGCGGCCCGCCCCGCCGCCTGAGCATCCGGAAGCACCACCAGTCTGGGCTCACCCGCCATCCGCATCCCTCCCACCCGTTTCCGACCGAGTCCACCCGCCACTCGTGCCGGGATAATAGTCGGTCGGGATCGCGACGGCGCGCGTTCGCGCCCGTGCTCTATCCTTGCCGCCTGGGAGGAGGTGGGCATGTCGACCCGCGACACACGAGTTAGCGCGACGCGTCTTGACGAGGTACTCCGTCAGATAGATGGTTGGATCGGACCTCAGGGGGTTAACGGCGCCGCCGCCGTCGTCTGGCGAGGCGGAGAGATCGCCGCCGAGCGCTTCGCCGGGGAGGCCCGGCCCGGCGTTCCGGTTGACGGCCGCACGATGTTTGCGCTGGCCTCCGTCACCAAACCGATCACCGCCGCCGTCGCCATGACCCTCCTTGAGGAGGGACTGCTCGCACTCGACGAACCGGTCTACCGCTTCGTCCCCGAATTCGCCCCCGCCTCGGACGCGCCCAACGCCGACCCGGACCTCGAGGCGCGGCGCCGGGAGGTCACAATTCGGCAGCTCCTCGCCCACACGTCGGGGCTGCCTGAAGACCTCGCGCCCGGCACCCTCCGTTACCGCGATCGCCCGGATCTCACGACGATCACCGACGCGATGACTCGGCTCCCGCTCCGGACTGTGCCCGGCACGGAGCTGCTTTACTCCAACACCGGGTTCGCCCTCCTCGGCCGCCTCGTCGAGCGAGTCTCCGGCGGCGATTTCTGGGCCGAAGCTCGCCGTCGTGTCTTCAACCCATTGGAGTTGCACGACATCGTCGCGCGCCCGGACGCCGAGGATGAGCCTCGGCTCGCCCTCGTTGCCGACACCAACCTCACCGGCACCGACGTCGAGACCTACAACAGTGCGTACTGGCGCGGTCTCGCCATGCCCTGGGGAGGTTTGTTCGGTACCGCCCGCGACCTCGCCCGCTTCGCCGGTGCCTTCCTCCCCAATGGACCGCGACTCTTCGCGCCACCCACCGTCGCCCTGATGACGAGCGACCAGGCCCGCGGCGTCTCAGGTGGTGTGCAGAGCATGCGCGTCGTCTGGCATCCGGCCTACTGGGGACTTGGCTGGGAAGTCAAGGGCGACAAACGCCGCCACTGGACGGGCGAGTTGACCTCCCCCCGAACTTTCTGCCACTTCGGCGCCGCCGGCACGCTGCTTTGGGCCGATCCGGCGCTCGATGTCGCCCTCGCCGTCTTCGCCAACCGAACCACGACTCACCTCTGGCCCTTCGTCCCCGCCGCCCGCTGGTCCCGCCTCAGCAACGCCATCATTGCCGCACTATGACGGAGCCGGCTGCGGCCCTATCGAGGGGGTCGGTCGATCCAACCTCCAAGTCCCTTCGGCGTGCATCGCCTCTCTGCTACGATGAGCCGCCACAAATCACCGTCGCCTTTCGAAGCGCCCCGTTCACGACGACTGCAGAGACGGCCCCTACTGGGAGCCGGTAGGGGACATCGATGCGGATTGGCCGACGCCTCACGACTGACTACCCATGGTCGATACGGCGACCCGCGATATTCGCGATCGCCCTGTTCTTCGCCATCATTGCACTCGCGAGCCAGGCCTCGCCGGCGGCAGCTGCCGAGGTCCGCACCGGCGATTCGCCGGGCGTGCCACGGGGCGAAACGGTCACCGGCGATCTCTATCTCTTTGGCGGTCAGGTCGCCGTCGCCGGCACGATCAACGGCGATGCCATCGTCAGTGCCGGCACTATCGACGTCCCGGGTCGCATCAACGGCAGTCTCTCTGTCCTCGCCGGCGACATCGAGATCGAGGGAACCATCGACCGCTCCCTGCGCATCGCCGGCGGTGACGTTACTGTTGCGGGGGATGTTGGAGGCGACATCGTCGTGGCCGGTGGCTCGGTCACGATCGCGAGTACCGCGACGGTAGCCGGCGACCTCGTCGTCGCCGGCGGCGACGTCTCGGTCCTCGGCCCGATCGACGGCGACGTTCGGGGCAACGTCGGCTCGTTGACGATCAACGCGCGGGTGGGCGGCGACGTGCGCGTTCACGCCGACGACATCCGGCTCCGCTCGCGCGCCCGGATCGCCGGCGATCTCGCCTACACCAGTCGCGAAGAAGCGCGCATCGACGACGGCGCGGCCGTGACCGGAACCAGGCGCCACACGGAACCTGCCCGCTTCTACCCCGGCGACAACGTGACCGCGTGGCTCGCCAGTGCGATCTTCCGCCTCCTCTGCGCCCTCTTCGCGGGTGTCCTGATCGTCCTGCTGCTGCCACGCGCCGCGACCGTGGTAGCAGACGGCATCCGGAGTTCGCCCGCGGGGTCGTTCGTCCTCGGTCTGGTCCTGCTGGTGCTGGTTCCGATCCTGTTCGTGATCCTGCTGATCACGGTGGTCGGCATCCCGATCGCCCTGATCCTCCTCGCGTGCTACTTCGGCGTGCTCTATCTGAGTCAGATCTTTCTGGGGCTGGCCATCGGCCGCATCGTCCTCCCCAAGTCGTGGGACACCACCGGCCGCGGCTACAACCTGCTGGCGATGGTCATCGGCGTCCTCATCCTCGCCGGCCTGCGCACGATCCCCGTCCCCTTCGTCGGCACCTTCGTCGCCACCGTCACCGCCATCCTTGGTCTGGGCGCCATCGTCCTCGGCCCGCGCCGCGTGCGCTCTCAGGTGGCGACGTTCCCGCGATACTGACGACGAGGAGCAAGGCTACCCTCCGCCACTGCCTTCTGCACAAATTGACGAGGACTGTGCGTCAACGCGGTCCCGGCCAGTGCGCCATTCCAGCGGCGATCCGCTTCTTGGGGCGTCCGCCTGTGTGCCGACATGACGTCGTGCGACACCCGGGCGCCGGCGAGCGACCCGATGGCGCGGGGCCGCTCGCCGGCGCCCGGGTGTCGCACGACGTCATGTCGGCACACAGGCGGACGGCCCAAGAAGCGGATCGCCGCTGGAATGGCGCACTGGCCGGGACCGCGTTGA
>JAXDKI010000199.1:0-2851 GCA_034667245.1 Thermomicrobiales bacterium
CGGCGTTGGGTTGGTCGCGTTCCGCGAGTTTCGCCGCGACCAACTCAGCGTACTTCATGGCGAAGGGAACGTTCGGCCAGAGGTGAGGATTGGGATGACCATCGTCCTTGGGGAAGGAGAAGTCGTAAGCGTACTCCTCGGGCGTGATGGTTTTGTCGCCAAGCGAATAGATCTCGGCCCCTTCTTTGAGGTTCGCCTCTGCCAATTGAATGGTCGGGTCTTCGAGGTCGAGACCGTTGACGATCACCAGATCGGCTTTCGAGAGGAGGATGGCGTCGGACGGGGCCGGCTCGAAGGTGTGCGAGTTGGTGCCATCGGGGACGACGCCATGAACATCGATCCGCGTCCCGCCGATGTTGCGAACGATCGAGCTGATCGGGGCAACGGTCGTGGCGACGTTGAGTTTGCCGTTCTCGTCGTCGAAGGAATCGCTCCAGCCGAGGGAAGAGGTCGGCGCGGCCGGCGTGGCATCCTGCGCCGGGACCAGATCGGGTCGGCCGAACACGGGGACGACGGCGACGATCGACGCGACGCGGATGAGGGTCCGACGAGATAGCTTTTGCACGCGCAACGACGTTCTCCTGTCAGCATCTCCCGCATCAGCAAGCGGCAGTCTACAACACATGCAGATGCAATTTTTCGCACCAGCGTGTGGACGCATCTTATGAGAAGGCGGCGGGAGGGTCAAGGGTGCGTGGTACGCTTCATGTAATGGGGGATACGACGGGGGCGTCGGCGCGCAAAGGGCTACGCGGTGGACAAACACGACGCGACGAATGGACGCCTTGCGGAGGCGGTGCGGCAACCGGATCGATCGCCGGAGGAACTGGCGGTGCGGCTGCGCGCGGCCGGCCAGCGGGTGACCCCCCAGCGTCTGATGATCCTTGGCGTCTTCGCCCAACCCGGTGAGCATCTGACGGCCGACGAGGTCTACGCGCGCATTCGTCCGCTGACCCCCGCTGTCAATCTCTCGACGGTCTATAGGACGCTGGAGTTGTTCCGGGATCTGGGGCTGATTTCGGAGACGGACCTAGGTGGCGGTGTGCGGCACTTCGAGCTCCTCGACGACGGTCGCCACCACCACCTGATTTGCCGGGAGTGCGGCGAGATGCTCGTCCTCGACGACGATTTGGTCGAGCCGCTGCGGGAGGGCATCCGGGAGCGATACGGGTTCGCCGCCACCGTCGATCACCTCGCGCTCTTCGGACTCTGTGCCTACTGCCGGACGCAGGGCGCAGAGGACAGCGAGCAGAGGGCAGAAGAGTGAGGAGATTGGCGGCGACTGTGAGGCCGATTCGGAGAGTGCATGCCTACCTATGACTACGCCTGTCCCGACTGCGAGGCGCGCTTCGAGCGCGAGCGGTCGATGACGGAGGCAGGCGAACCGGCCGCGTGTCCGGTGTGTGGCGTAGCCGGCAAGCGGATCTACACGATGCCAAAACTCCTCTTCAAGGCCGACCCGCGAGACGTCCGCCCTGTCTGGCACAACCACGATGGCTATAGTCACGCGCACGCGCCCCGACGGGGCCGACATCGCGTGCCGTCCGAAGATCACTAGCGCATCCAGCCGGCACCAGTCCGTCGTGCAAGAGGGTGATCACGTATCTCCGAGAATCCTGGCGGGATGGTCCGCCGAGGAGAGCTGAGCGATGCTCAGTGGGAGCGGCTGCGCCCCCTGCTCCCGCCGCTGAAGTCGCGGACGGGGCGCCCGAACAAGAACCACCGGACGGTGGTCAACGCCATCCTCTGGATCGGCCGGACCGGCGCCTGCTCGCGCGACCTGCCGGAGCGCTACGGCCCCTGGCAGATCGTCGCCAGCCGCCTCTACCGCTGGAGGGCGACGGGGATCTGGGACCGGGTGTTGGCGGCGCTCCAGGCAGACGCCGACGCCGCCGGGCACTTCGATTGGGCGGTCCACTTCGTGGACGGGACGACGGTCCGGGCGCACCGGGCACCCTCCGGGTGACGCGGCCGGGGCAATGGGGGAACCCGGAAATCGAGGTCCGGGCCGAGGGCCAGGGCCGGCCGGTCGCCTTCGTCGCCACGCCGGGGCAACGCCACGAGGCAACCGCCTTCGACCGCCTGATCGGCCAAGGGGCGTCCGAAGGTGCGCCCGCGGCGGTTCGTGGACGACAAGGACAACAGCAGCCGGGCGATCCGGACGCCCCTACGGCGGTGCGGCATCCGGATGACGATCCCGCGGAAGGCGGGCGAGCGGCGATGGATGGGTCGAGCGCCTGATCAACCGGCTCAAGCAGTTCCGCCGCGTAGCCACGCGCTACGAGAATCGCGCCGCCAACGACCTGGCGAAGGTGACCATCGCCGCCATCCGGCTCTGGCAGTGAGTTTACGGACACGTCATAGCAGCTAAGCTCGGTGTCTCCTCTTAGAGGCGCCTTACCCCGCTGGCTACCGGACCCGGTCGGTTTGATCAGGCCCTTGCACCGGGCCGATGACCCTGAACACGGCTACGCGTGCTCGAAGGTAAGCCGGCGGCCGTACGCCTTTTCCGTGAACGCCTCGATCGCCCGGCGCATGTCCAACTCGGGAAACGCTATTCGCTCGACGTCGGTCTCCCCGAGGCCGAGTCGCCCGGCCTCCCAGAGGTGGCGCACCGCCTGCGGCCCGAACCCCAGCAGCTTCGCCCCAACCACGTCGGCAGCCACCGGGTCGGTGCTGACGATGGCCAACCCGGTCTCGACCGCATGTCCTCCGAGCGGACCAGTCCCGATCATCGCGGGATGCCCGACCGTGATCGCCAGGTCGATCGGGAAGCGCTTGGCCATGGCGGCGATGAACGAGTGCATGTCGTCGAAGAAGCAATGCTCGTGATTCTGTCGCGAGCGCGGGT
>JAXDKI010000200.1:0-5055 GCA_034667245.1 Thermomicrobiales bacterium
CTGGCTTGGCGGGCGGGCTCAGCGCTTCCAGCACGCGCCACTCGGCGTCGGTCAGGTCGGTCGGGTATCGTTGCGTCGCCATCCCGGCATGCTACCGTATCCCCACCCTTCGTAAACACCTTCTTAGCCGACCTACATAGCCGGATCACAGGTTGTCGGGGCGAACGTAGCTCGCTGTGACGACGGTATGGATCCCGCCGCGGACCGTGTAGTCGGCGGTGACGGTCATTCGCCGGGGTGACGTGGCGGCGACGAGGTCGTTGAGGATCCCGTTCGGCACACCTTCGTGGTGATGCCCCTCGTTGCGGAACGACTGCAGGTAGAGCTTGAACGAACGGAGTTCTACGATCCGCTCGCCCGGGGCGTAATCGACGGTGATCGTCGCGAAATCGGGGTGTCCTGTCACCGGACAGAGGCAGGTGAACTCCGGTGCGGCGATCGTCACGACATAATCGTTGTCCGGGTGGGGGTTGGGGAATGTCTCGAATGTCTTCTCGGCTGGACTCGACATGTGCCTTCCTTGTTGCAATCGCAAACGACAAACGGCGTGACAAGTGACTCCCGGCTCGGTCGCCGGGCCCAATTCCGAACCGTACCGCAGGCTGGTCCGGCGCTCAAGGAGCGGTCGAACGGGCACCATCCTTGCGCCTTGCGCGGCAAGGAGAGACGAGGCAGTTCCACGGATGCGCATAGGGGATCGTCATCATGGATTGGATCGTCGGCGTCGATTGGGGACACGTATTCGGATTCGATACTCCGCTCCTCGAAACCATGCTGCGAGGATCGATCGTCTATCTGGGATTGTTTGCGCTCTTGCGGATCGTGGTGAAACGCGAGTCGGGCGCGCTCGGCGTCACCGACTTGCTGGTCGTCGTCCTGCTGGCGGATGCCGCTCAGAACGCGATGGTCGACGACTACGCGTCGGTGCCGGATGGGTTGCTGCTCGTCGGGACGATCGTTTTTTGGTCGTATGCCCTCAACTGGCTCGGGTATCGCTATCCGCGGGCGCAACGGTTGATCCGACCCGGTCCGCTGCCGCTGGTCCGCGACGGCCGGCTGCTGCTTGGCAACCTGAAACAGGAGTTGCTGACCGAGGGGGAATTGATGAGCCAGCTCCGCCTTCAAGGCTACGACGATCTCGGCTTGATCGCTGCGGCCTACATGGAGGGCGATGGCCGGATCAGTGTCATTCCTCGAAACCAGCGCGGCGGGAATCAGGGACGGCCGGACCGTCAATTGCGATAGCCGGGCAGGTTGCCGCCGACCGCATCAGCGAACCGTCGTGACCGCGTCTGCCGTGGCCTCCGTTGGATAGCCGGCGGCGAGCCAGGCGTTCCAACCGCCGCCGAGGGCGAAGACGTCGCGATAGCCTCGTTGGAGGAGGAGGAGCGCCCCACGGGCGCTCGTGGCTTCGTCCGGTCAGGCACAGGAGAGGACGACGGGCCGGTCGCGTGGGATCTCGTTGAGACGATCGAGGAGGTCGTCGATCGGGATGCGGATGGAACCGGGGATGCGTCGCCCGCTCCCGTCGTAGGCCGCATCCCGGCGAATGTCGACGATCGTGACCGGCTCCCCGGCGTCGAGCATGCCCTTGAGCGCGGCGGGCGAAAGGCGCGGCACATCCTGCTCGCGCAGCCGGCCATCGCCCGCATTCAGCAGCGTGCCGGCGTCTGCGGCAACTTCCTCCGGCAGGTCTGCTTGGCGTAGGCGGCGACCGTACCAGGCCAGCAGCGGTGTGGCCGAGACGCCGTGGGCGAGGATCGAAACGAGCACGACGACGCTGACGATCCCGAAGACCCGCTCGGCGGCCGGGATACCGGCCGCGACGGCGAGGATGGTGAGGAGCAGCGAGTTTAGCCCGCGAGGGCCGAACCAGGAGATCATCAAGCGCCCGGCCAAACTCGCCCGTGATCGCGCAAGGACGAGGAGGAAGGAGAGCGGGCGGGCGATCCCGAGGGTGAACAGGGCGAAGAGGAGTGTCGTGAGGCTCAGGGCGTCGAAGGCCGAATCGACGAGCGCCGCGCCGAGGAAGACGAAGGTGACGAGCATCGCCATCTCGGCCGTCGTCTCGCCGTATTCGAGGAAGCAGTCGCAGAGCTCTTCGTCCATCACGGCGATCGTGATGCCGGCGGCGAAGGCGGCGAGGAACCCGCTGCCGCCGACGGCCTGGGCGGCGGCGAAGGCGACGAAGGCAACGCCGATCGAGTAGAGCGACTCGTAGTCCCGTCGCACCAATTGGTGCCGCCGGAGCGCGCCCATGGCGCGGATCGAGAGATAGGCGACCGCAACGCCGACCAACGGTCCAAGCAGATAGAGATCGAACGCGAACTCGAGCCAGTCGGTAAAGCTTCGGGACTCGTGGGCCGCGATCACCGCCAGGACGAGCATGGCCGGCAAGACGATCACGTCGTTCGCTCCTGCCTCAATGCTGAGGGTATGGCGGACGGCGCGCGGGACGTGACGGTTATTCAAGACGTCGCGGAGGAGGATGGCGTCCGTCGAGGCGAGCACGGCGGCGATGAGGAAGGCGAGCGACCAGGGGAGATCGAACAAACCGAGCGCCGCGACTCCGATCAGGAGGATCGTCAACACCGCCCCGGGTCCGAGCGCGAGCGCCGGCAGCAGCCATTGGGTGCGCAGTTGCCCAAGATTGATCTTGACGGCGTCGGTGAAAAAGACGAGGACGAGACTGATCGTGCCGACCGACTGGATCATCGGGGAGTCGATCCCGAGGTCGACGACGTTGAACCCGCGCGGCCCAACCGCGACGCCGAGCGCGACGAAGACGAGGACCTGCGAGAGCGGACCGCGCTCGACCAACCCCGAGACGAGTCCCGAGACGATGACGACGAGACCGATCGCGCCCAGAAAGAGGGCAAGCCGATGCTCGTCGAATGGCTCTCCGACTGGCGCGATGAGGAGGGAGTTCAGTGGGCCCAGATTCGCTGCCATGTGTGTATCGACTTCGGGCATTGAGTTTCGTGCGGAACGGTGGCGCTTGCAGGCGACCGCGACTTTCCGCTACATCGTACGGCCATACAAGCCGATACGCCACCGGCACAACTTGGCCGGTGGTGACAAATTTCCGGTGGGAAACCGGTCCTTGTGGAAAAATACCTTGCTTGTCCGTTACCAGGTGAGAAGAAGGGGAAGCCGCGATGCTTCAGGGCGAGAGGGTGCTCTTGCGGGCGTTGACGCGCGACGATCTCGCACGCTTGTGCGAATTCAACAACGACATCGAGGTGGAACTCGCCGGGGGCGGCGATCCGCCGATGCCGCAGTCGCTGGCACGATTGCAGGCCGATTTCGACCGCGAAGCCGCGAAAGGCGGTCGGGACGACGCCTCCTTCGCGATCGACGTCGATGGGAAGTTCATCGGTCACTGTGGTCTGTCGAATTTCAACACCGCTGCTCAGACTTGTGAGCTCGGAATCGGGATCGGCGACAAGGCGTACTGGGGCCAGGGTTTTGGCCGCGAGGCCGTGCGGCTCCTGGTAGAGTACGCCTTTCGGTACCGGAACTATCGCAGGGTCTGGCTCTGGGTCCACGGCGCGAACGAGCGGGCGATCCGGGCCTACCTGGCGGCGGGATTCGTCGAAGAAGGGCGACTGCGTCAGCACGTCTGGAGCGACGGTCGGTACGACGACGCGGTCCACATGGGGATCCTGCGCCAAGATTGGGAAGCGCAACTGAAGGGGTAGCGCCGACTGCGGGCGGACGGGCCGTCTCTCGGCAGGACGTGACCGCCGTTGTTGCTCAATCTCCCCACTTCTCGTCGTAGTCGGGTTCGGTGCCGATCTCTTCTGCTCGCTTGTTGATCGCCCGCGCCGTCTTGGCGAACTCCTCCTCGGCGACGCGGCGAATCTCGTCGATTTGGTCGCCGAACTTCTTCTTCCAGGCTGGTGCGAACGACAGTGTGACGAGGTAGCCGGCGCGGCGATACAACTCGGTGAGCTCGTCGCGAGAGTCCGCGCGCTCGACGTCGTGCCGGATCTTGCCGAAGATCTCCCGAAGATCGGTGACGTTGTCGACTTCGCCGTAGACGTGGTGATCGTGTGTGGGTGTGGCAACCATTGGGTCTCCTCCGATGGCTAGGGCGTGGTTTGCCGATCAACGTGTGGGCGCCGCAGACGCTGTGCCATGGCGATCGAGAGGAGAACCGGGTCGCTTGCGGCTCGGTCTACGTGTGCCTACCGTCCGGGCACCAGGAGGGCGGCGGTTCCGGCCTTGCGCATTGCTTCCATGCCCTGCTCGTTGGTAAGGAGTTGCGTTGTCTTGAGCGAGCGGAGGTGACCGGCGGCGGCCGCGCCGATGAGGGCAGAGGCGACCGACGTTTCGTCCGGTCCCTCGATAAGGAGGACCGAGTCGTATTCGCCGAAGCAGTAATAGAAGGCGAGGAGCTTGCAGCCGAACCGCTCGGCTAAAGCACGGACGGCCGCCGGCCGGTCGGCGGGATCTTTCGCCATCGCGGCCCAGGCTTCAGCGGTGTAGGCGGCCTGTGTGAGGTAGAGAGCCATCGCAATGCCTCCTCTGTGCGGGTAAGCGCTACGCCGGTCGGCACGCAACTCGCATGCCGCGCTGTGTTGAGTGGATTAAGACGACACGTCGTGGCGGGCACCCTGGTTCAGTCTGGGTATTCCGGGGAGCGGTATGATGACCGGGAGTCCTACCGTCCGAATCGATCGCGTTTGTCGGAGGTCGTCGCGTGTCTGCCGAAACTGAGGCCGAGCGGAACAAGGAACTGGCCCGGCGGTTTTTCGAGGAGATCTGGAATCAGGGGGATGAGTCGGCGATCGACCGCTACATTCCGGTCGACGCCAAGGGGAATGATCCCGATTTTGGTTCCGGCCGGGAGGGCTTCAAGGCGCAGTGGCGGAAGTGGCGGGACGCCTTTCCGGATCTGCGCTTCGAGATCGTCGATCTCGTGGCGGAGGGGGAGAAGGTGCTGACGCGCTGGGTCCTGACCGGGACGCACCAGGGCGAGTTCCTCGGCATCCCGGCGACGGGCCGGCCGATCCGGGTCGCCGGCATGAGTCTCGATCGGATCGAAGATGG
>JAXDKI010000201.1:0-4154 GCA_034667245.1 Thermomicrobiales bacterium
CTCTCGGTCACGTGCCGAGGAGGTCTCGGGGTGGCCGTTGATGAAGACAATCTGCCAGTGATTCAGCCCGAGCAAGTGCTGGGTTAACTGCAATGCGCCATTGACACTATCGCCGCGGACGAAATCCGCCTTGAACCCCTCGACGCTGCGGTCAACCACGATGGCTGGCACCTCGCGTGCCTGCAACGCTTTCAAGTGCCGACCAGATCTCCCAGCGGGAGCGAGGATGATGCCATCAATGTGGTTCGCCACCATCAGATCGACGTAGGTCTTCTCCTTCACCGTGCTCTCATCGGTGTTGCCGAGGATCACCTGGAACCCGTGCTCGTTGGCCACGTCTTCGACGCCACGCGCGATCGTTGTGTAAAAGCTGTTGACGATCTCGGGCACCAGCAGCGCGATCAAGCGTGATTGTTTGGTCTTGAGCCCCCGCGCCATGGCATTTGGCACGAAATCCAGCTCTTCCACGGCCTTCAGCACCTTGGCACGCGTTTCTGCACTGACGTAGCCCCGATTCGAGACCACGCGCGAGACGGTTGCTGACGAGACCCCGGCACGCCGGGCAACCTCACTGATCGTGCTCATGTCCGCTCCGTATGTAATCGTTCTCACATGACAATACCAGAGCCGCTTTCGCGGTGTCAAGCCCTTACCGATTGGAAGCCCCCGTGCAGATTCGGAGGCGCCAGCAGCTTGAGGTTAGCTACGATTCGGACCGCAATGGGCCGCCATCCCGCTTATCACGCCGCGCACAGGCGCTATGTCGCCAAAAAGACTGTGGAACCGTTTACATATCAGCCGTCTGCGCTTGCTCGGCAGCGATCTGATGCAATTGGGGGTGCCAGGCGGCGGAGTCCCGGCCCCGCCATGCCGGGGGTCATCTATGCGCAAATACCCTGTTGTGAACCTAGTACCCGCCGGAGAATGGCATTCCGCTTCGATCACCGCCCCGCATTCCCTCCACACCGCGCGGGCTGTGACCTTCGGGTCCTCCTCCCACCCCAACAATCACCCGTATCCTGTCCTGGCCGGTACTTGCCGGCATCTGCAACAGTCGGAACACACTACCGTACCGACTACTGACCGTTGACCGCTGACGACTCACCGGAGAGGACGCGCTTGTGGCTGTCATGGGTGATCTCGGCGATTTCGGCGTGGTCGGCATCCTCCACGTCCTGGCCGCCCGCCGCGCCAACGGCCGGCTCCGACTCAGCGCCGAGGGCGAGGAGCTCAGCATCTTTCTCGCCGACGGTCAGCTCACGCTCCTGACCTCCTCCTTCCTGCCGCCTCGCCTCGGTCGCGTCCTCCACCAGCGCGGTCTCATTTCCACCTACCAACTCCACGAGGCCCTCCGTATCCAGGCCGCCGAGGGGCACGACCGCTCCCTCGGCGAGGTCATCGTCGCCCAGGGCTGGTCCACCCCCGCCCAGGTCGCCGCCTGCGTCCACGAGCAGTTCGTCGGTGCCCTCGCCCGGATCATGACCACACGGCGCGGCATGTTCGCCTGGGACCCCGGCATCGAGGCCCCGGCCCGCGGCATCCCCCTCCCGCTCGAACCCGAACGCGTCCTCCGCGACGCCTCCCGCTGGCTCACCGAGCTCGCCAAACTCCGCGCCGAGCTCCCCGCTCCCTACACTCCCCTTGCCCCCCACGCCCAGCTCGACGTCTCCGTTGTCCCCCACAACGAGATCGAGTCCCGCATCGTCGCCGCCCTCAAAAGCGGCGCCGTCTCCTGGCGCGACCTCACCGACCTCCTCCCCCTCGACGCCAAAACCCTCCTCGGCACCCTGGTCAGCATGCTCCGCCGCGGTCTCCTCGTCGCCGCCGGCAGCGGTTGGGACGGCGAGCAGGACGCCCCCGGCGGCGATCCCCCCGGCGAAGCCGACCTCGCCCGCCTCCTCGGCGTCCAGCCCGCCACGACGCCCTGAACGACCGGCATCTCGCAAACCACCAGAATCCGGGCATATGGTGAGACGTAACCCATGTTTGGCGCCTAACCTCCAAGGGACGATCTCGCAGAGAGCGGCGTTCAATGAGCAAGATCAATTCTCATTGACAACTGTTCTCGACACAGGTATCGCTGAGCGCGGAAAGCGAGGCATCGACGATGCCGAAGACGGACGTGAACACGGGCCGGGCTGACTTCCGAGCCAAGGTGACGGGGCGACACGCCATCACCCTCCCTTCGGCACTCTGCCGACAAATGGATATCGCCACGGGCGACACCGTAGAGATCCGACTCGCCGGCGAGCAAGCGTTCCTCCGGCGCGCTGAGGACCAACCGACGCCACCAGCGCGCGGTCTTCTCCGGGACTACTTTCGCGACTGGGAAGACATTAATCGGTTTGTCCAGGAGGAGCGGCAGGCGTGGCAGGAGCGGGAGGCGGCGCTCGACCAAATGGCATGCCCTTCCGAGGCGGCAGGAGGTTCCTCGACCGCCTGATACGGCAGGCTCTCAAGTGCGAGCAGTCTATCTGCCTCGACTCAATGGTTTTGATCGCCTACGTTACCGGCGAAGAACCGGTCGCATCGTTGGTCGCTCCGCTTCTCGAGGATCTCGATCTCATCGTCGTCGTCTCGGCGATCTCGCTCACCGAAGTCGTGACGCGACCGGCACGAGCCGGCGATCGAGGACGCGTCGACGCCATTGCCGCGGCTCTTTCAGCTCTCCCACGTCTCCAGTTCGTCGAGTTCGATCGACGCCATGCACTCGAAGCGGCATTCGTCCGTAGCCAGACCGACCTCAAACTCCCCGACGCCGCCATTATCGCGACCGCACGCCTGGCGAACGCCATCGCGATCATCGGCAACGATCGGCATTGGCGCAACAAACCCCTCGGCGTGCCATACCATCACATGGACGACATTCTGGCGCTTCCGTAAAACGCCGAGGACCGAATTCCCACGATCCACAGACCGGCACCAGGCACCCTCGCGGATGGACCCACGCCCAGGGACTTGACACCACGCACTGGAAATAGTACATATGTTCCTATTAGGTGATTAGAGAGTCCGCATGCGGCGCACCCGAGTCGGGAAGCGCGCCTGCGGGTCGTTTTCCTATCGGCTATCGGCTATCGGCTATCGGCTCCCTGGAGGTCCCGCAGTGCCAACTACCTGGCGTGACATCGGCGACACCACCTTCGACGCCTTCCGCGACACCCTGACCAGCAACCGCTCACCACTCCTGACCGAGGCCCGCGCTTGCTACGATGCCGGGCGCCCCCACACAAAGCTCCTCCTCGCCCAGCTGAAGCACGAGAGCCGGTTCGGCACCGAGGGCCTGGCGACGAACGGCGGCCACAACCCCCTCGGCCTCCGCCCCCGGAACGCCGGCGGTTTCGCCGCCTTCGCCACCTGGGCCGAGGCCGTCCGCTTCTGGCACGGCAAGATCGTCGACCCCGCTTACGCCTACGCCCGCACCGTCACCATCGAGGACTACATCCACGTCTACGCCCCCGCGAGCGACGGCAACGACGAGGCCGCCTACTGCGCCGCCATCCGCGCCCTGATCGCCACCCTACCGGCATCGAGCGACCCGCCACCCGTTCGCGGTCGCGTCCCCAAACCGCCCGTCGTCCGGAGCTGGGTGACCAACAAACGGATCGGCCACGGTCGCGAGCCGGACCAGCAACGCGCCGGCCGCATCGTCGGCACCTGCCACCACACGATGGAAGGCTTCCTGCTCGGCACCGATCACGTCTTCCACGACCCCGCCTGGCCCGGTCTCACCGACTACGGCATCGGCGGCGCCCCGGACGGTCCCAGGCTTGACGGCGTCATCTACGAATGGATCGACCCCGACAGCCGCGTCGTCCCCTGGGCCAACGGCACCGTCGGCGGCGCCATCGGTCCCTACGGCGACGCCCCCACCTTCCTGTCAACCTTCGGCCGCAGCGCGGTCAACGCCCGCCTCCGCTCGATCGAGACCAGCGACGGCGCCAACCCGAACGCCGACAAGTCCCCGCGCGAGATCGAGAGCCTCTGCTTTTTGACCGCCTGGATCCACAGCGAGCAAGCCGGCCAGACCGCCGAAACCTTCGCCTGGAACCTTCATCATCGCGAGTTCGGCGTCGATCACCAGCAGTGCCCCGGCGCCTACATCGTCGCCCACGTCGACGCCATCCAGGCCCGCACCACAGCGATCATCCGCG
>JAXDKI010000202.1:0-3074 GCA_034667245.1 Thermomicrobiales bacterium
CCTTTTCGACCCGGACAACATCGTCCGCGGTCAGGTCGTCGGTCGCACTCGAATCGTAGCCGAGAGCGACCGTGGCCGAATCGCGATTCGGGCTCGCTCGCTCTGCTAGACTTCGACAGCCGACCAGTCGAGATAGTGTGGCATCGGGTTCGCCAAAGGCGTGCATCAGGGCTCCGGTTTGGGAATACACCATGACCTCATGTCCGAACCAGCTGGTCGCCCTCGCGATGACTCGTCGTGCGCCCGCGTCAGTGGATCCGCCGACGGGTGGCGAGTTCATCGGAGCTGATCGTCATGACCGCGGCTGAGCCAACCGGGCGCCTCAACGGACGCCGAGACGAGGCGACCAACCCCGCGGCGGGACCGAAATCGTGGAACGCGGTTGGTGTCCCAGGCACTGTGCCAGAGGCGAGTGATCGCGAACTTGTCGCACGCCTTCATGATGCCGACGCTGCGGCGCTCGCCGCGCTCTACGACCGCTACGCACCCGCCGTCCACGGCCTGACCCGGGCGATCTTGCGAGACGAGCGGCTCGCCGAGGAAGCGACGCACGATGTCTTCCTCGGCGTCTGGCAAAATCCCGCCGCCTACCAACCCGCGCGCGGGGTCTTTGTGGCCTGGCTGTTGCGGGTGGCGCGCAATCGCGCGATCGACCTCCTCCGTCGGCGTCGCGAGCAACCCTTTGCCGCCACCGTCGTCGCGGAGACCGGCCAGGTGATCGACCCGGCGACGTGGCTGGTCGATCCAGATCCCGATCCGGCCGACCAGGCCACCAGCCGGCTCCTCGGTCAAGACGTTCGGCGAGCTCTTGCCAGTCTCGCCCCCGATCATCGCCGGCTCCTGGAGATGGCCTATTTCGGAGGCATGACCCAACGCGAGATTGCAACGGCGGTCAACCGGCCGCTTGGCACCGTCAAGACTCAGATCCGAACTGCAATGCAGCGCATGGCTGACCTCCTCGCCGTCGAGGAGTGGGGGCCCGATGAGCGCCGGCATCATCGTCCCGAGCACCGTCCCGCGTACGAACTGACGGGTGGTGGAGGGGTGGAGACCCGATGACCGCCCAATCACCCACTGCAATGACCTGCGACGACGTGAGCGACGCTTTAGGAGCCTATGCACTTGGTGTGTTGGATCTGGAGGAGAGTCAGGCGGTCGAACGCCACCTGGAAACCTGTCCTCGCTGTGCCGGTGAACTGGTGCGGTTCGAACGCGTCGCCGACTCGCTCGCGGTGGCGCCACCTCTCGCTCCCCCGCCTCTTGGCTTGAGGTCTCGGCTCTTGGAGGAAACCCGGGCGACTCCCAAGCTAGCGGCAGTCGCTTCAGAGGATGTCCTGCGCCGGACCGATCGCTCGGGCGTGACTATTCCGCGCTGGGTGGTTTGGCCTGCTGCCGCTGCCGCGGTGCTTCTGATCGCCGGGATCGCGGCCCTAGCGATCCTCCTGGCGCAGGCGCGAGAGGACCGTGACGCTGCCGTGACGGGGCGGAGTCGAATGGCTGCGTACCTCAGCGCGGGTGGGCAGGTGACGAAGCTGTCCGAGGCGACGTCAGACGGCAAGTACTACGGACACGGGAGTCTCGTCACCGCACGCGATCTGCCACCAATCATCGTCGTTGGCGGCTGCTCTCCGACCGAAAAAGATCGTCGCTACCGCGTCTGGGTCGCGCGCGGGGACGACCGCACGCGCGTTGGCGAACTGAACGTCGACGACGACGGCGAAGGTTGGCTTGAGCTCAGCGTCAACGAACCCCTCGAAACTTTCGACCTTGTCGGGATCACGATGATAACCGCTGACGATCAGCGGCAAGACGTCCTCGTCGGACCGATCGTTCAGACCTCCACCGCCTGATACGGTCCGGACCTTGTTTGGGTGCGTCGTCAGTTGGGCACGCGACCGGCAGCGACGAACAAGCTGTAGCACGAGAGGTACCGGCCGCGCATGCCCGCGTCGATGAGATAGTCGACCGCGGCGTCCGCACGTCGTCGCTCGAGCCACCCCGCCGCGACGGCATAGTCAGCGGCACGCCGGTAATAGGGAGTCGAATCGGGATCGTAGACCGTTTCGAGCTCGGTCACGCGGGAGATGGTTCGATCGACGAACCCGGCGTCGCCCAGCCGTCGGAAGAGCTCCAGGCCCATCGCGGGATTCCGGATTGTTGCGCTGTGACCGGCGACGATCAGACGAACCGCCTCCGGATCCACGTGATCGATCCTCGTCGCCTCGAAGTCCGGCTCGATCGCCACGATCCAGCCACCCGGTCTCACAACGCGACGGGCTTCCCTGAGTGCTCGGTCCGGATCGGTAAGGTGGATCAGGACACGGGAGATGTGGGCCGCGTGGAATGACCCATCCGCATATGGCAAATCGTGAGCATCGCCAATATCGATGCTCACAAGACCACCGACGCCTGCCCGCTCCACGTGCTCCTTCGCCTCTTCGAGGAGGGCGGACGCATGGTCGACACCGACCACCACTCCCGTCGGGGCGACTGCGCGCGCCAGATTAGGCAGCGAGACACCCGTGCCGCAACCGATGTCGAGCACGCGATCTCCTGGTCCAATTCGCAGGAGTTCGAGCGCTCGGGACGCCGCCTCCTGGATCGGCGACAGCGAGGCGGCCTCGGAGAGGTACGCGCTTAGTTCGTTCCGATGCCTTTCCGCCGTGGTCGCCTCCCACGCACTGGAGGCCGAAAGCCCAACGGAAGGTTGTGCCTCCGAATCGTGCGAGCGCTCAACCGCGCGGTGCTCCGCCATGATCACTCCACGTCGTTAGAGTCAACTCCACATTTTCCTGGGGTCTGTCGCGCCCGCCAGCACCCGCGTGATTATCTCCGAACCGCTCACCCATGGCAGCCACCCCAGCGGAGCGGAGACGACGGCCTCCGCTTCGGCCGGAGCGGACCGATGCACGTCCCGAGCGGCGGTCCTATAATAGATCGATGGGGTCCGGTCGGCAGCCGTCGATCGGCGCTGAACATTGAGCCGGTGGCGGTCGCAACGGTGCGATGGACGGTGCCGGCCGAGTTGGATTTCCGAGGGCGATCACCGGATGACATTAGCGCTCGTCGAGCAG
>JAXDKI010000203.1:0-45059 GCA_034667245.1 Thermomicrobiales bacterium
TCGACTGGGATGTGGTGAGCGAGCGCTTCGGGGAGATGGAGCGCGAAGGTTTCGAGATCCTGCGATCAGCCGGTGCCCGGGACGTAGACATCGTGATGACGAGGACGGCCGAGCTCCGCTACGTCGGACAGGGGCACCAGGTCTCCGTCTCGGTTCCGTCTGGCCTCCTCGATGACGCGGCTGGACCTCTCCTCGAAGCGCGCTTCGAGGAGGTCTACCGCGCCCTCTACGGCAGAGTTGCCACCGGCAACCCGGTCGAGGCGATCAACTGGCGTCTCGTCGCGTCCGCGCCAACGCCGGAGGTGCCGCTGCATCGGCCCGCGCGACCGTCAACCGGGCAGGCACCGAATCCGCGGAAGGGAGCGCGCTCCGCCTTCCTCCCCGAGTCGCGCTCGTTCGAATCCGTTCCCGTCTACGATCGCTATGCACTCGCTGCCGGCGCGACGTTCGAAGGACCGGCGATCGTCGAAGAGCGGGAGTCGACCGTCGTCGTCGGACCGGGTGCCCAGGTGGAGATTGACGATCTCCTCAATCTCGTCGTCAAGCTCCCGTCATAGCGGCGCAGGATGCGGTGGACGCTGAGCAGTCTGCCCTCTGATCTGGGACCCAGCGGGGAGATGCGCATCCCTCCCCGCTGGGTCCCAGCGATCGAATCGCTGCCAACCGAACCCCTTTGGTGTTCGAGACAAAAGGCTCTAATCCGCGGGTCGCTTGCGGACATCTCCCCGGCACCGTAGGATACCCGTAGGAATCCGAAGCAGGCTTTCGTGGCGAAACACCGGCATCCGTTCGCGTGAGGCAAAACACGCGCCGGTTCGCGGCACAATGGGGAGAGAGGCATGCGACGCGGGCGATACCTCGCGCGTTTCGGCGCATTTGCGTCGGTCTTGGTGCTGACGCTGTTGGTCCTCGCGGCCTGTGGCCGGACAGACGACGAAGTCACGCCCGCTGCTGCGACGACGGCGGCGACCGTCGCGCCGCCGAGTCAAACCACTGCCGCGACCGCGACAACGGGTGCTGCCGTGGGATCACCGACCGCGGCCACGGCCGCAGGTTCACCTGCCGGTAGCCCAACCGCACTATCTGTCCAGGTTGCGGTCACCGAAGCGGCCGCATCACCAACGAGCGAAGCCTCACCGGCCGCGGCGCAGACGGAGGTGGCGGGTTCGCCTGCCGTCGCCGAAACGGCCACGATGGAAGAAGCCTCGCCGACCGCCGAAACCGCCGTGACGGTCGCCGCGTCTCCAACCGTTGAAGAGACCGCCACCATGGCGGCTGCCTCCCCGACGGTCGCGGCAAGCCCAGCGATCATCGCCTCCCCGGCACCGGCGACGCCCGCGGCAACCGAGGCGGCGACTATCGCCGCTTCGCCGACCGCCGAGGCCAGTCCGGCCGCTGCCGCGAGTCCGACCGTAGAACCTTCCTCGCCCATCGCGGCATCTCCAGCTGCTGCCGCGCAGGCGACCCTCCCGCCGCCTCCGCCGGCTCCGACGGAAGCCCCTTCGGCGACTCCGGAACCGTCAAGCACACCGCTGCCGACGGCAACGAACACGGCCACTTCTACCGCCACGCCGGTTCCCCCCACCGCGACTCCAGTGCCGCCGACGGAGACCCCTAGTTCGACCGCGACGCCGGTGCCGCCCACCATGACACCCATCCCACCGACGGCGACGCCGCTCCCGGCAACCGCCACCCCGGCACCGCCCACGTGCACTCCGACGCCGGCGGCCAGCCCTGGTGCCGGAACCCCGGCCGCGAGTCCGGTCGCCGGAGGGTCTCCGGTCACCGGGAGTCCAATTGCTGGTTCACCGAGCGCGGTAAACTGCATCTGATCGATTCGGGGGCGGCGCGATCGCGCCGCCCCGGCCGTCCTCTTTTCAGGCAGGGTGCATGACCGTCGAACTCGAACCTCGCCTCGACGCGATTCAGCTCGAGGTGATGTGGAACCGACTCATCTCGGTCGTCAACGAGCAGGCGGCCGCGCTGATGCGGACGAGCTTCACCTCGATCGTCCGCGAGGCCGGGGACCTCTCGGCCGGCGTCTTCGACGTGGGGGGCAACATGATCGCCCAGGCGGTGACCGGTACTCCCGGCCACATCAACGCCATGGCGACCTGCATCCACCACTTCCTGGCCGTCTATCCCGCCGCCACGTTGCGTCCCGGCGACGTGTTGATCACGAACGACCCGCAAAAGACGTCGGGCCATCTCCACGATTTCACCGTGATTACCCCGGTCTTCCGTGGTGAGACACTGGTCGGCTACTTGGGCAACACCTGCCACGTCCTCGACATCGGCGGGATTGGCCTCTCCACCGACGCCCGCTCGGTCTTCGAAGAGGGGCTCTTCGTCCCGATCACCAAACTCTTCGACGCCGGCGAACCCAACCGCGAGCTGCTCAAGATCCTCTCCGCCAATGTCCGCGCGCCCGAACCCGTCCTGGGGGACATCCACGCCCAGGCGGCCGGCAACGACGTCGGTGCCGCGCGTCTGTTGGAGTTCATGGAGGAGTTCAGGCTCGACTCACTCGACGACCTCTCGGCGGAGATCATCGGTCGCTCGGAGCGCGCGATGCGGGCCGCCATCGCGGCGCTCCCCGACGGCGTCTACGAGAACGAAGTCTTTTCCGACGGCTACGAGGAACCGGTTCGTCTCCACGTCGCAATCACGAAGTGCGGCGATGAGATGCTCGTCGATTGGGCGGGTAGCTCGCCTGAGAGCCGGCGGGGCATCAACGTCGTCCTCAACTACACCCACGCCTATACGACGTATGCTCTGAAGTGCGCCCTGGCACCCGAAGTGCCGAATAACGAGGGGAGCTTTCGCCCGGTCAAGGTGACCGCTCCGCCGCGGAGTATCCTCAACGCGCTGCCACCAGCCGCCGTCGCCGCCCGTCACATCCTGGGGCACTTCTTGCCTGGCGCCGTGTTCGGGGCGCTGGCCAAGGCGGTGCCGGACCGGGTGATTGCCGAGGGAGCCGCCAACATCTGGAACCTCCAGTTCACCGGCCACGACCTCGACGACCGTCCCTTCACCTACGTCTGGTTCTCCTGCGGCGGCACCGGTGCCCGCCCAACCAAGGACGGTTTGCACGCGACGGCCTTCCCCAGCGGTATCGCCGGCGTCCCCGCCGAGGTGATCGAGCAGCTCTCGCCCGTCATCGTCCATGCCCGCGAGATTCGCGCCGACTCCGCCGGCCCCGGTCAATTTCGCGGTGGCTGCGGCCAGACACTTCGACTCGGGGTCAGGACCAACCGTCCCTACACCTTCTCGCCGCTCTTCGATCGCCTTCACCACCCCGCGGCAGGCTACGCCGGCGGCAAACCCGGCGCCACCGCAGACATCTCGCTCTCGACCGGCGAACACTATGCCGGCAAGGGCTCCCGGGAACTCGCGCCCGCCACGATGATCACCCTCCAGCTCCCCGGCGGCGGCGGTTTCTTCGACCCCCTCACCCGCGACCCGGCAGCCGTGCTTGCCGACGTCGAGAGCGGTCTCGTCTCACCTGAGCATGCGCACACGGAGTACGGCGTTGTTCTCAACGCGGCAGGTGGGATTGACCTGGAAGCCACTGCCGCCATTCGTGGCCCGTCAGGCGTCGGTTAGACACACTACCAAGGCGCTGGCATCCGCTGAGACTATGCTGCGAGATTACAGACCGCCGTGTCTGCCCTTGTCGAATACGGCGAGGCCGAAGCGGGCAGGCGCGCCGATGGAGAGGGCAGACACTGCGGTCTGCCCCTACGGCGACGGTCCACCAATTTCAGACGTTGAATAGGAAGTTGATGATGTCCCCGTCCTGGACGACGTAGGTCTTTCCCTCGCGGCGGAAGGTGCCCTGCTTCTTCGTCTCGGCCATTCCCCCGGCGGCAATCAGATCGTCGTAGGAGACAACCTCGGCCCGGATGAAACCTCGCTGAATGTCGCTGTGGATTTCTCCTGCGGCGTCGACTGCGGTCGTGCCGCGGCGGATCGTCCAGGCGCGGCACTCGTCGGGGCCGACGGTGAAGAAGGGCATGAGACCGAGGAGATCGAACGAGAGCCGAATCACCCGGTCGCGGCTCGACTCAGCGATTCCGAGGTCGGCCATGAAGACCTCGGCGTCGGCCGACTCGAGGCGTCCAATCTCCATCTCGATCTGACCGGCGAGCGCGTCGACCGCCACGCCTGGTCGGGTGAACCGCTCTCGACCCGAGGCCACGAGTGCCTCAGACGCTTCGCCTAACTGGTCCTCTCCGACGTTGAAGAGCACGAGTAGCGGTTTGGCTGTCAGCAAGCCGAATCCGCGCAGGATCTTGGCGTCATCCGGGTCGAGCGTCGGCACGACCTCGCGTAGCGGAGTCTCCGCTTCCAGCGCCTCCTTGAGCTGCCCCATCACGACCTGCTCGCGCTCGTACGCCTCGCGCTCGGCGCCGCGCAGCTTCGGAATCTGCGCCGCGAGGCGTTGGAGGCGCTTTTCGACGATTCCGAGATCGCTGAAGGTCAGTTCCAGGATCAGCGTCTCCACGTCGCGGAGTGGATCGACGGTACCTTCCGGGTGCGGCAGATCAGGGTCGGCGAATGCGCGGACGACGTGGACGAGCGCATCGGCCTGGCTCAGGTGACCGAGCAACTGTCCGCTCATCCCCTTCTCGGCGATACCCTTGGCGATACCGGCGACGTCCAAATACTGCACGTCGGCCGGGACCTTCCGCTGCGGGTTGAACATCTCGGTCAGGCGTTCAAGCCGCGGGTCCGGCACCTTCACGGTCGCTAGATTCGGCTCGTCGGCACCGCCACCGAACCCGCCGGTCGCCGCTTCGGCCTGCGTCAGCGCGTTGAAGACGGTTGTCTTGCCCGACTGCGGCAACCCAATAATGACCAGTTTTGTCGTCACGGAATCTCGATCCTCTGGTGATGATGCATCGCACGTCTGCCGGTCCGGCAGGGCCAAACCGGTTCATTATTGCCCAGTACCCAAACCGGACGCCATCGAGACACGGTGAGCGTCAGGGGCGCGGGGTCATTCCGGCGCCGGGGAGACAATGTCCACCACCTCGGCATGTGTGAGGCGGATGATGTCGCGCGGACTGATCCGCAACAGCACATCTTCCGTGCCGCCGCCGCCGTAGACCACTTCCAACATCGCCGCTCGCCGGTCGATGACGACGCGCACCGGCATCGCATGCCCGACGGGCGCGACGCCACCGGCCGGGAATCCGGTCGCGGCCAGCACAGTCGCGGGATCGGCGAGTCGCGGCCGGTCCAGACCCGTGGCCGCCGTCAGGAGGCCGCGGTCGATCCGCGCCGTGCCGGAGGCGATCGCCAGCACGAGCTCGCCGCGACCGTCGCGAAAGAGGAGCGACTTGATGATCTGTGCCTCGGCAACGCCGATCGCCGCCGCGGCAAGCGGCACGGTCGGCATCGGCACACCGGGGGATAGCAGCTCGGCATCGACGCCGCGCTCGTGAAGGAACGCGAGCAACGATTCGCACGCGGTCGGCTCCGACTTGGTGGTCGGTGAGGTGGAAAGCGCAGAATCGCTCATGCGGTCACGTCATCGGCCACGGCGCCGGGGATCCAGTGCATCGCGCAATCCGTCGCCGAAGAAGTTGAGACCCATCACCACGCTCATGATGGAGACGCCGGGGACCGCGGCATACCACCAGTACTGGAGACCCTTGTCCGCGCCCTGCTTGATCATCGCGCCCCACTCGGCAGTCGGCGGCACCGCGCCCAACCCGATGAAACTCAAGCCCGCGGTGAGAACGATGGCAGCCCCGACGTCGAGCGTCGCCTTGACGATGATCGGCGCATCGGTGCTGGGAAGGATATGGCGAAAAAGCACACGCCACCGGTTAGCGCCGAGTGCCTCGGCGGAGGTCACGAACTCGTTGGCGCGGACTGCCAGCACTTGCCCTCGCATCACTCGCGCATACTCCGGCCAGAGTACGAATCCGACCGCGATCAACGCATTGCCCAGACCGGGACCACCGCGAACCGCCGTGATCGTCATCGCCAGGATGATCGATGGAAATGACAGGATCGCGTCCGCTGCGCGCATCAGCACGCTGTCGACGAGACCCCCGAAATAGCCGGCGATGGCGCCGATCAGGCAGCCGAAGGCACCCGTGATCAAAATAACCAGGATGCCCGCAGGAACAGACACCCTCGCCCCGTAGATGGCTCGGCTGACCATGTCGCGGCCGAGATCGTCGGTGCCGAGGAGATGGTCACGGCTGGGCGGTTTGAGGCGGGCGGTCAGGTCTTGATCGTTCGGATCCTGCAGAGGCAGGTAGGGCGCCATGCCGCCAAGAATCAACCAGGCGAGGACGATCGCCGCTCCCGCGAGCGCGATTGGGCGGCGACGAAGCGTCCGCAGCGTGTCACCGAGCGGAGTCCGCCGGGCGCGGGTCTCGACACCGCCGAAGACGAGGGACCGTTGTGCGGTCGCGGTCACCACCTGCGGATCTGCTCCGTCCTACGACACACGGATGCGCGGGTCGAGCACGCCGTACAGCACGTCCACGAGGAGGTTGACGAGGACATAGGCGAGCGCGACGACGAGCGTCACACCGAAGAGGCCGGGATAGTCGAGCTTGAGTGCCGCCTGCACGCCATAGCGTCCGATCCCCGGCCAGGAGAAGATCGTCTCGGTCAAGACGGCGCCTGTCAGCAGGCTGGCAAAGGTCAACCCGAGCACCGTGACCGTTGGGATCAGCGCGTTGCGCAACGCATGGCCGGCGACCACCCCCCGCTCCGCCAGGCCTTTGGCGCGCGCAGTTCGCACGTAGTCGTCGCTCAGAGCTGCCAGCAGCGACGACCGGAGCATCCGGGCGACGATCCCCATCGCGTAGGAGCCGAGGACGATTGCGGGGAGGAGGAGGTGTTGCGCGGCGCTGCCGAGCGCCGCCCAGTCACGAGCGAGGATGGAGTCGACGGTAATCATCCCCGTGACGCGGTCGGGCCGCTCCATCCCTGCATCGAGCTGACCGGGACCGGGCAGCCATCGGAGCCGATAAAAGAAGACGTAGAGCATCAGCAGGCCTAGCCAGAAGACGGGCAGCGACGTCCCGAGCAGCGCCGCGAAGCGTGACAGGTGATCCGGCCACCGATTGATGCGGATCGCGGCCACGAGACCGAGCGGCACGCCGACGGCGACCGCATAGATCATCGCGGCGATCGCCAGCTCGAACGTCGCGGGCACGAATTGGCGCAGATCGGTCACCACCGGTCGGCGGGTCGTGACGGACATACCCAGGTCGCCGGAGAACAGGTTGCGGACGTAGTAGACGAACTGGACCGGCAGCGGTTTGTCGAACCCCCAGCGCTTTTCGACGGCGGCGCGGGCCGCCGGGTCGCCAGCCTGTCGCTCGCCGATCAGCACGTCGACCGGATTTCCGGGCACCGCGTGCGCCAACCCGAACGTACCGACGCTTACAATGGCCATGACGACGACGGCAAGCGCCAGTCGTCGGCCGATGTATCCCCAGAGTCCCATGAGTCGCTCCTGGCCGCGGCAAACAGCCGTCCGCCGCGGCGAAAGGAGTGTAACGGGCGTCGGGCCGGTGCAACGTGACTCCGGCCCGCGCCGCCAGAGCCTATTCCGTCTTGGACACGTACCGCAGCTGCAGGATGTACACGCCGTGCGGCTGCGCGCCCTGCACCTTCTTACTCGCCGGGCTGCGGTAGGTCGGTTGAAACTCGACGAGGAAGGCCGCGTCGTCGATCATCATCTTCTGGACGTCGACGTACATCTGCTTGCGCTTTTCGGGATCGAGCTCCTGGATCGCCTGATCGAGCAACTGGTCGGCCTGCGGATTGGAGTAGTGGACGCGCTTGGCCGCGGCACCGGTCACCGAGTGGCCGAACGGTTGGGCGTAGGCGTGGACGTCCGGGTAGTCGGGAGCCCAGTCGCTCATCGTGAATTGCAGTTCGCCGGCGCGGTATTTCGCGAGACGTTCGACGGGATCCATCGGGGCGATCTTGACCGTCAGCCCCTTGATTTGCTCGATGTCGGATTTGAGCTTGGCCGCCAACGTGTCGCGAAGCAGACCGGCAGGCGTCGCTTGATTCGCACCGTACGCAAGCGTGATTTCCACCTCGCCCACAGCAGCCGTATCGAACAACTGCTGGGCCTTAGCAAGATCAGTCGTATACCCCAATGCTTGAACCTCGTCCGCGCCGAGGAGACCGAGGGGTACGACGGTCGCAGGATGGATCGCGCCGCCGGACAGAAGGCCGTTGATAATGCCGTCGTAGTCGATCGCGTATCCGATTGCCTGCCGCACCTCTTTCTTCGCGAGTGGACCGCCGATC
This sequence comes from Thermomicrobiales bacterium, assembly GCA_034667245.1. Taxonomy (GTDB): domain Bacteria; phylum Chloroflexota; class Chloroflexia; order Thermomicrobiales; family UBA6265; genus DATBFX01. The sequence continues at coordinate 8,299 of JAXDKI010000203.1, forward strand.
GTCGGGTCGGTCTGGAGTGCGAGGTACTCGTGGGCCAACGACGCACCCTCGAGTAGTTGCAATTCCGGGTTGTCCTTGACGCGCTGGACCGCATCCGGATCGACGGCGAAAGCGATATCGGCCTCGCCGGTTTCGATCAACTGGAGCGCGGTGTTCGGGTCCGCGACATTGCGGAAGATCACGCGGTCGAGCTGGGGCTTGTCTCCCCAGTAATCGACGAACGCTTCGAGCCTCACTTCGTTGGCGGGATCCCAGACGGTCAAGCGGAAAGGACCGGTGCCGGCCGAATTACCGGTATTGATCCAGTCGGTCGCTTTGTCCGTTTGGTCGGCGTCGGGCGCGTCCGTGCCGCCGTTTGCCTTGACCGCCGCGCTGTCCATCACGGAGAACGGAACTGCCGAGAGAATCGGCACGAGCGCGGCGTTCGGCGCCTTCAATGTGAGCTTGAGTGTCGCCGGATCGGGCGCTTCCACCGACACGAGGTTATCGGTGAAGAGGAAGCTGGGGTTACCCTTGACGTTCGCCAAGCGGTTCCAGGAGAAGACCCAGTCGCTCGCCGTCATGACGTTGCCGGTGTTGTGGAACTTGACGTTTTGCTTGACCTTGATTGTGGCGGTGAGGCCGTCGGCGGAGAACTCCGGCATGGCCTCGGCCAGGAGCGGTTGGAAGTCGGTCAGCTTGGTGCCATCCGGCAGGTGATAGAGCGTCTCGTAGAGCAGATTGTGGGCCGCTGCCGGGTTAATCTCATAGATCTTGGCGGGATCCATGTAGAGCCAGTTCTGCGCCGGCAGGTTGTCCGTGACGACCAGCGTCCGAGCATCGACCTGCGCTCGCGAGTTCACACGCTTGGAGGATGGTCCGGGCGATGCTGATGCGTGCCTCGCCAGAACCGTTGCGACCGCGGATGCCGAGACACCCGCAGCCACCGCACGCTTGACGAAGTCGCGGCGGCTCAGTTCACCGCGCGACAACCGTTCCACGAGATCGGAGATGCGATTGTCCATCATCTGTCGTTTCACCTCACGCACTCAAGGGGCATTGTTGCCCTGCCGGCTCAGCGAATCGGATCGCCCAAACAATGACACTACCTGAGCGCCGGGATGATTGGAGTCTCATCCTCACGCGTCCGGTGCCGCGGAACTGTCGAGTTTCGAGCGATTGTCTTGAAGTATCGACCACGTCCTTTTTGTCGTCAATGTACATCCCGCGGCGAACTTGCCTCGGATTCCGGTCCATGGTAGCGCACTGCGTCCAGCGCCCGGCGCACGGTCTCCTCGGCGATTCCGTCGTGGATCACCGCACCGCCGCCCGCCGTCGGCAGCACCCAGCGTTGCGACCCCGCGACGCGCTTCTTGTCGCTGACGATCTTCGTCATCACGACTTCCGGGTCGGTCTCTACCGTACTCGGCAATCCGTAGGCCTCGATAAGGCGATCGAGTCTGAGCGCATCCGCGTCTTCGGCGAGACCGAGTTCACATGCGATCCTCATTGCCGCCCGCATCCCGACCGCGACCGCTTCGCCGTGAAGATAGCGATAGTCGGCGGCTTCGATCGCGTGGCCGAGAGTGTGCCCAAAGTTGAGGAGGGCGCGCAATCCCGCCTCTCGCTCATCGGCCGCGACGACGGCTGCCTTTAGCCCGACGTTACGGCCGATGACGTAGGTCGTCGCGGGCTCGGTCAGGTTCGTGAGCTGCTCGACGTTGCGTTCGAGTACGCGGAGGAGGTCGGCGCGCTCCCCATCAGGAGTCGAGGGCTGGATCACCGCGTGCTTGATGACTTCGGCCCACCCCTCGGTGAGCGAGCGCTGGGGCATCGTCGCGAGAAAGCGGGGATCGACGAGGACAACAGGTGGCTGATAGAACGCGCCGATCAAATTCTTGCCCGTGCGGTGGTTGATCCCGGTCTTGCCGCCGACGCTGGCATCGACCATCGCCAGCAAACTCGTCGGCACTTGAACGAACCCGACCCCTCGCAGCACGGTCGCGGCGACGAATCCCGCCAGATCGCCGACCACTCCGCCGCCGAGCGCGACGATGACGTCGCCTCGCTCGATCCCGCCGTCCAGCATCCAGTCGTACAGCTCGGCGGTGGTCGTCAGACTCTTGCTGCCCTCGCCCGGCGCGACGGCGTGCAATCGCACGTCGAACCCGCATGAACTGAGAGCGTCCCGCATGGCAATCCCGTGGATTTCCCCGACGTTCGTATCGGTGACGATCCAGGCGCGGCGCGCCTTGGGCCACCGGTCGCGTGCAGCCGCGCCGATCGAGGAGGCTACGCCAGGAGAAATGTAGATTTCGGAAGTGCCGGAGGTGGCAGGTAGCCGCACCGTCGGCTGGTTCGCAGCTGCCGGGTCGGGCATGAGTGCCGCGATCTCGGCCGCGACGAACTCGGGCGGCACGGCATCGACCGCGAGGGTGATCGCGGCCCGGTCATACGCCTCCTGCCGGCGGGTCTTCAACTCCTCGATCCGGCCACGCGGGTCCGACCCGGCCAGCATTGGGCGCTCGACCGCGGCTCCTTCTTCGATCTGCTGCCGACGTAGGCGATCGAGCATCGTATCCGGGGCGGCGTCGAGCGCGACGACCAGCGTGCCGGGTCTCCCGAGTAGATCGGGTCCCCACGCTGCTGGGTCGACGACCGCGCCCCCGCCTGTCGCAATCACGACCTTTTCCCGGGAGATCGCACGAGCGAGTTGTTCGCGCTCCGCTGCCCGAAATGTCGTCTCGCCGCGCTCGGCGAAGACCTCGGGGATCGTCATGCCGAACTGCTGCTCGAGTTCCTCGTCGGTGTCGTAGCGATCCCAACCGAGACGCTCCGCGAGCAATCGCGCAACCGTTGTCTTGCCCGTGCCGCTGAACCCGATCAAAACCACCCGCGAGACTTCGTTCATCTGCTGCCTCGTTGCCCATCCCCGGACGTCCGATAATCCGGCGCTAAACTGTAGCCGTTTCGCCGGAGGGAAGGTGGGTGGAGCAATACATCCTGGCGATCGACCAGGGAACGACGTCGAGCCGGGCGATCGTTTTCGATCGCGACGGCCGCATCCGCGGTCTGGGTCAACACCCGACACGTCAGATCTTTCCCCATCCCGGTTGGGTCAACCAGGACGCGGACGATCTCTGGGAGACGACCCTTCGCTCGGTCCACGATGCTCTCGCTGGAGCCGGGATCTCCGGCCCGGATGTCGCGGCGATCGGAATCACAAACCAGCGAGAGACGACAATCCTGTGGGACCGTACCACGGGTCGCCCAGTTTCACCCGCGATTGTCTGGCAGAGTCGGCAGACCGCACCGCTCGTCGCGTCCATCGAGCGCCGGGGGATGTCATCCACCTATCAACAGCTCACGGGACTCGTCCCGGACGCCTACTTTTCCGCGACCAAGATAGCCTGGCTACTTGACCAGAACGCCGAGTTGAGGCAGCGGGCCGAGGCTGGAGAGATCCTGTTCGGTACGGTTGAGACCTGGCTGCTCTGGAAACTCTCCGGTGGCAGAGCGCACCTCACCGACGTCTCGAATGCGTCCCGCACGATGCTCTTCGACATCCGCTCACTTGAATGGTCGCCTGAACTCCTGTCTGACCTCGCGATTCCGCCCGCGATGCTGCCGCGAACCGTCGGCAACGCGGAACTCCTCGTCGAAACAGAGCCTTCACTCCTCGGTGCGCCGGTGCCGGTCGCCGGAGTCGCGGGCGATCAGCAGGCCGCGCTGTTTGGTCAGGCTTGCTTTGCCGCAGGTCAAGCCAAGAACACGTACGGCACGGGCTCGTTTCTGTTGCTCCACACGGGAACGACCCCTGTTCCGTCGCGGAACCGACTGCTGACCACGGTCGCGTGGCGCATCAAGGATGTGGTCGAGTACGCCCTTGAGGGGTCGATCTTCGTCACGGGTGCGGCGGTTCAGTGGTTGCGCGACGGACTGGGCATCATCGAGTGCTCCGCCGACGTCGAGCCACTGGCCGCCTCCGTCGAGGACAGCGGGGGTGTCCACTTCGTGCCGGCCCTGGCCGGTCTCGGTGCGCCACATTGGGACGGCGCGGCGCGAGGCACACTGATCGGCTTGACCCGTGGCACGACGAAAGCGCACATCGCGCGGGCGACGCTCGAAGCGATCGCATTCCAAACTCGCGACGTCCTCGATGCGATGACCGCCGACTGCGGCGTTCCCCTGGCCGAGCTCCGCGTTGACGGCGGCGCCGCAGAGAATGACCTGTTGATGCAGATCCAGGCCGACCTGCTCGGCGTGCCTGTCGTTCGCCCGAAGGTCACGGAAACGACTGCGCTAGGCGCCGCCTATCTCGCCGGACTGGCAACAGGTCTCTGGCAGGACCGGGAGGAACTGGCGGCCCACTGGCAGGAAGACCGACGCTTCGAGCCGATGCTTCCAGTGGGGGAACGGGAGAGCCGATATCATCGTTGGCGCGAGGCGGTCGAGAGGTCCAAGGGCTGGGAACGAGACGCTTGACACCGGCGAGTCACGCGCCGTTGCTCCCGGAGCGACCCGGAAGCAACAGCGGTACCCGTTTCAGCGCGTCTGTCGCCTGTTGGTAGATCTCTCGCATCTGCTGTTTGGTCGGTTTCTGCCCGTAGCGGTAGAAGAAGTCGGCGGCTCGGCCGGCGACGATGGTGCCCACGTAGGCCACGCCAACTTTTGGAAGCGTGCCGATCAGGAGCGGTAGAAACGACGCCGCCTCCCGTGCCAGCGTTCGCCAGAAGAATCCAGCACCGACGACAGGCGCGACTTCGCCCAGGATCTTCCGTTGGTCATGCAGGTCGCGGCCGTGGATCGCGGCGATCTTGTAGATCATCATTACTTGATTCTTTGTCAGCACCAGCATGTCGGTGCCGGCCGCCATCAAGGAGCCGATGACCGGGATGATCGAGGGAATGTTCGAGACGAGAGCAAATTGCGCATTCGCGCGAGCGGTTTCGTCCACCACCGCCTTGACCGCGGCCGGCCGGAACGCCGGGATGTGGCGCCCGAAGGCAGGTGCGCGTTCGAGAGCTCGGACGACGATCGCCTCTCGCGCCATCTCCGCGGCCGCTTCGTCACTCACGTCTCGACCACCGAACGCGACGATCGGCAATTGAAGCTCGCGCGCTCTGAGGGCTTCGGCAACTCGTGGGATGGGGTCGGCTTCCGACGGGTCGAAGGCGACAACCGCGTCGAATGCGTGCCCGGTGCGTGGTGGTGCGTCGAGCCGTGCCGCGTAGACGTAGGGCGAACGAGGAGTTCCGACGAGGAGCTCGGCGAGTTTCTCCGCATCCTCCTCGCTCGGCGCGAGAACCAGGAGGCGCGGCGCCATCTCGGCGTTGGCGCGCACCTCGTCGAGGTCGATCTCGCGGACGACGTTCACGAAGTTGCGGACGCTGCCGATCATCCCGAGCTTCGAACTCGTGCCCTTCGCCATGTCGTGCTACTCCACTCCGCCCGGGCCGCACGCGGCAGACGCTGCCTGCCAAGACCGCCCGGCCTGGCTACCTGCTGTCCCAATCGGTCATCTGCACCGGCAAGCGCATCCCCGGCTCTGCGACGTCCATATGCTCGGGAACGACCAGCAGACCGTTGGCTCGAGTCAGCGACGTCAGGATCCCCGCGCCCTGATCGCCTGCGATGCGGGCCGAGTATCCATCACCCCGACTCCCTTCGACGATCACGCGAACAAAATGGCGTCGCCGCCCCCGGTTCTCGACCCGATCCAATAGGGTCGCTTCGACCGTCGGAATCGCAAGGTTACGCCTCCCCAGCATCTTGAGGATCGCCGGCCGACCGAACTGCTCGAAGCTGACCGCAGCCGCAACCGGATTCCCGGGGAGACCGAGCAGAGGTGTCCCGCCGATGCGTCCGAAAGCAAGTGGCTTGCCAGGCTTCATCCGCACCCGCCAGATCGCTATCTCGCCCTCTGCTTGCAGGACCTCCTTGACCACGTCGTAGTCACCCAACGAGACCCCGCCCGAGGTGACGATGAAGTCGGTCAGATGCGCCGACTCCAGGCGTGCCCGCAGATCGCCGATCGAATCCCGCGCGATGCCAAGGAGAACGGGATGGCCGCCGAACCGCGTGGTCATGGCTGCCAGGAGTGAGCTGTTGCTGTCGTGGATCTGACCCGGTTGCAGGGAGGCTCCCACATCGGCGACTTCGTCGCCTGTCGAGAGAATCGCCACGCGGGGCCGGCGGTGGACGGCCACGCTTGTGCGACCCAAGGCCGCGAGCAACCCGATCTCCGGCGGACGTAAGCGCATGCCCGCTCGTAAAGGTGTCTCTCCCTTACCGACGTCTTCGCCGGCCGGCCTGACGTTTTCACCCGGCCTCGCCGGGCGGCCGATTGCCACACGATCTATGCCGCGGCCTTCGTTGCCCTGCCCTGAGGAGGTTTCGCACGTCTCCTCGAATCGGACGACGGCGTCGGCACCGCCAGGCAGCGGTGCTCCGGTCATGATGCGGATCGCGGTGCCCTCGGTCACCGAGACGGTCGGTATCCCGCCCGCCGCCGCCTGTCCGATGACGCGGAGGGAGGCCGGCCGCGCGGCGTCGGCTCCGACGGTGTCGGCCGCGCGAACTGCGTAGCCGTCCATCGCCGAATTGCGAAACGGCGGGATGTCGTCGCCCGCGACGACATCCTCGGCCAGTATCAAATCCAGGGCATCGAGAATTGGCACCTGTATGGAATCAAGCGGAGAAACGGCCGCCAGAATTCGCTCGAGCGCTTCGTCAACTCCAACCATGCGCTCGACATCTTCCCATGGACGCTCTGACCGCGGTGGTTCCGTTGCGGCCACGGTGTACTCCGTTGTCACGAGACCGGCGATCGGGACGGTGGTAGCGAGTGATCGGTCGACGCCGCGGAGGGAGGTCCTTCGCTGGCGCTCAGGATGACCAATGAGCGGGGCGTCCTCCCCCTGGTCATCCTGAGCGAAGTGAAGAGCCTGTCCTGAGCATGTCGAAGGAACCTCTCTCTGACATTCCCTCGAATCAGGCGCTCGCTTTGAGCGCCGCCATCGCGTCGACGAGCGATTGCACGGCCCCGGCGGACTTTTGCAGGGACGCCTGCTCCTCGGCGGTGAGTTTGATCTGGATGATCTCCTCGACGCCGGCCGCCGAGAGCTTGACGGGGACGCCGACGAAGAGGCCGTCGATACCGTACTCGCCCTTGAGCAGGATGCTGCAGGGAAGAACGCGTCGCTTGTCGAGGAGGATCGCGTCGACCATCTCGACGACCGACATCCCTGGTGCGTAGTAGGCGCTGCCGGTCTTCAGCAGGCCGACGATCTCCGCCCCGCCGCTGGCGGTGCGCTGCTCGATCGCCGTCACACGCTCAGCCGGCAAGAGCTCGGTGATCGGGATGCCGGCAACGGTGGAGTAGCGCGAGAGGGGCACCATGGTGTCGCCGTGGCCACCAAGGACCAGCGCCGTGACGTCCTCGACCGAGACGTTCATCTCCATCGCGATGAAGGCGCGGAACCGCGCCGAGTCGAGGACGCCCGCCATCCCGATGACCCGCTCTCGCGGCAGGCCGGCGTTGTCGAAGGCGACGTGGCACATGGCATCGAGCGGATTGGAGACGACGATCACGACCGCGTCCGGCGAGTTCGGCACCACCTGCTGGGTCACCGAGCCGACGATCCCCATGTTGGTGCGAAGAAGGTCGTCGCGACTCATCCCCGGTTTCCTCGCGATCCCCGAGGTGATCACGATCACGTCCGAGCCTGCCGTCTCTTCGTAGGAGTTGGCGCCGGTCAGCGTCGTGTCGTAACCGAGGAGGGGGCCGACCTGCATCAGGTCGAGCGACTTGCCCTGCGGCATCCCCTCGACGATGTCGACCAGGACCACGTCGGCGTAGTCGCGCGTGGCCAGCATCTGCGCCACCGTCCCGCCAACCATCCCCGCGCCGATCACCGTCACCTTGCGCCGCGCGCTCGCCCGTGCCGTCATCGTCCCGCTCTCTCCCTGGCGCCGCCCGGTTCCGACCGGTGCGGCGATCGATCGGCCCCGGCAATCGGAGCCCCCACGTCACGGGGTGATAGTATAGGAGCCCGCCGTCTCATGCACTCAGAGACCCGGTCCTTTCGCGGGAGCACAAGCATGCAGGAATCTGCGCGTCACACGTATACGGTGCCCTTCGGACGGGGATCGATCTCCTTCGCGCTCCCGAATGGCGTCGAGGGGAGCGTTGCCCGGTCCCGTTCGGTCGAGCCACTATCCGATCCAATGTCGGCGGCCACTGCGGCGGTGCAATCCCCGCGCGGGACGCCGTCGCTCCGCGAACTTGCCGCCGGTAAGCGCCGCGTCTGCATCGCCGTCACGGACGCGACGCGCGCCTGTCCCGATCACCTGCTCGTGCCGCCAATGCTCGAGGAGCTCGCCGTAGCCGGGGTGCCGGACGAGGCGATCACGATCCTCGTCGCGGTTGGCACCCACCGCGCGAGCACCGAGGCTGAGAAGCGCGGGAAGCTCGGCGACGGCGTCGTCGATCGCTACCTCGTTGTCGACCACGACGCAGCGAACAAAGCGAACCTTGTCAAGGTCGCCGATGGACCGGAAGGGGTGCCCTTTCTCTTGAATCGCCTGGTCGCCGAGGCCGACCTGCTGATTGCGACCGGTCGCGTCGAACCTCACCAGTACGCGGGATATAGCGGCGGCGGTAAGACCATCGCGATCGGCTGCGCCGACGACGCGATCATCGCCTACACCCACGGTCCGGCGATGCTCGATCGGCCCGGCACCCGTCTGGCGCAGCTCGCCGGCAACCCGTTCCAGCAGGCGGTTCGCCACGTCGCCCGCGCTGCCAATCTCCATTTCGTCGCCAACTGCGTCCTCGACGACGATGAGCGACCAGTCGCGATCGCGTATGGCGATCCCGAGGCCGTGCAGGATCACCTCGCGGAGCTCGCCTCAAGCATGTACACCGTTCCGATCCCGCGTCAGGTGGACATCGCGATCGCGGGCGTCGGCTACCCGAAAGACGAGAATCTCTACCAGGCGAGCCGCGCCGCGAGTTACCTCCAGTTCGCGCCAATTCCCGTGGTTCGTCCCGGCGGCGTCGTCATCGTGCCCGCGGCCTGCCCTGAGGGAGCTGGCGAAGGGGCGGGAGAGCGACGCTTTCTCGCGGCGATGCAGGAACCGGGAGGACCGGCGGCGGTGATCGCCAAGGCGCGGGCCGAGGGGATCCGACCGGGAGCGCAGCGGGCCTACATCATGGCGAGAGTGCTTCAGGATGTCACGGTGATCTTTGCCGGCGTCGAGGATCCGGAGCCGGTGCGGCAGATCGGGTGCATCGCGGCCCTGGACATCGACGAGGCGATGGCGATGGCGGTGGATTGTGTCGGCAGTCCTGCCTCGGCGTTGGTCGTACCGCATGCCCTCTTGACCTTGCCGATCGTCGGTGCCGAGGTACCGGCGGCCCAGTGACGTGACTGCTCGAGAGCCCGTTGACGTTCGAACAGCGCGACCTCTATAATTCGTTGGCCAATCGGCACCACGCCCAGGTGGCGGAACTGGCAGACGCGCTAGCTTGAGGGGCTAGTGACCATTACGGTCGTGGGGGTTCAAATCCCTTCCTGGGCACCGAGTGGACGCACCTTGCGGCTCAACTGCGAGGTGGGGATTGAAATCTGGGCACCGAAACGAGTGGCAAGTGACAGGTGGCAAGTAGCAAGTGTGGTTGACCTCTGGTCTGGCAATACTTGGAACTTTCCACCTGCCACTTTCAACTCGTTTGCAGCGGGCGATTAGCTCAGCTGGTAGAGCGCCACGTTTACACCGTGGATGTCAGAGGTTCGAGCCCTCTATCGCCCACCAGCTCCTGCTCGCCGGTCCCAAGTGAACGCCAAGGTAGCTCAGCTGGTAGAGCTCACGACTGAAAATCGTGCGGTCGGCGGTTCGAGTCCGCCCCTTGGCACCGACAGGTGCGACAACGAAGAACGCGGCGCTCAATCGGGCGCCGCGTTTTTTGATGAGTTCTGTACCGGCGCAATTCTCCGCCAATCGTAGGGGCAGACACGGCGGTCTGCCCCTACGGCGATTTATCGCCCGTCTCCACCGGAAGATCTGCTCGCTCTCCCCACTCGTTCCACGACCCGTCGTAGTTCGCGAACTCGTCGTGGCCAGTTCGATGGAGTGCAAAGAGCACGGCGGTCGCCGTCACGCCACCGTTGCAGTAGGCCACGACGTGTTGGCCCGGCTGCACTCCTCTCTCGGCGAGGAGCCGCTTCTGGACCTCCAGCGCTTTCCAGGTTCCATCGTCGTTGACGAGCGACTTCACCGGGATGTTGACCGCACCCGGGATGTGCCCGGCTCGGCTGCCGCGGTAGACGTCGCCGCGGTAGGTCGGGGCGTCGCGGGCATCGACAATCAGCGTGTCCGATCCACCCGCCATTGCCGCCACCTCGTCGACTTCGACCCGGATCTCCGGACGTGGCTTGGGGGTGAAGGTCGCTCGCTCGGGTGTCGGCAGCTCGGCGGTCAACGAGCGTCCTTCGCGTTGCCAGGTGTTGAAGCCGCCGTCGAGGAGTGCCGCGCGGTCGTGGCCGTAGTAGCGGAGCGCCCACCAGAGACGTGTTGCGAAATGCCCGCCGGTGTGATCGACGATCACGACGTCCGTAGCGTCGCCGATCCCGCGGACCTCCATCGCCTCCGCGAAGCGCTCCGGCGGCGCGATCTGAACCTTGACCGGGTTGTCGGGATCGACGATGTCGGTGGTCCAGTCGACGTAGACAGAGCCGGGGATGTGGCCCGCGTCGTATTCGTCGCGGGCGCCGATGTATTCCGATTCCTGCTTGCCGCCTCCGACATCCCATGATTTGACATAACCGCGGATGTCAACGATGCGGAGTCCGGGTTTATGGAGGTGGCTTGCAAGCCAGTCCGTCGAGACGAGCGAGCCGGGAAGGATCGTTTCTGCCATCAGTGTCTCCTGTTTCGCATTGGGTTCAATAAGGAAGGAATTGTTGATGGAGTCCGAAGCTACGTCCAGGCATTCTCCATTTCCGGGACCTTGACCACGACCGGACCGGGGCAGTTGCGGGCGATCAGCACGACGAGGGGCTCGGTCTCGCTGAGGTTGTCCTCGGTGTGGACGGCGTGATCGGGGATGTAGACGAAGTCGCCGGCCTCCGCCTCGACCGAGTTGGTCAGTCCTTCGCCGTAGCGGAAACGAGCCTGGCCGCTCAAGATGTAAATCGCCGTCTCACACTCGCGGTGATGGTGGACGTCGGACCGAGAACCCGGCGCGGTCGTTACGATCGCCGCATAAATGCCGACGCTGCCGACTGTCTCATTCGAGACACCGATGTCGCGCCACATCGAGGCGTTCTGTCCGGCACTCGGCGTACGCTCCCCCTTGCGCTGAATGCGTACCTCGGCGAAGGTGTGGTTGGCAGAGGTGGCATCCGACACCGCATCCAGTCCTTTCACGTCTCGCTCAAGTAGCCAAGCGCCCGCTCGCCGGCCGACAGCCACCAGTCGATTTCCGCTCGCTCGCGGGCTACGACGGCAGGTTCGTCGCTCGTCGCTCCGAGTGCCTTCGCCCATCCGAGCCGAAGTATGCCGCCGCCGAGCAGCGCCAGATCTAACGCTCGATCCCAGTCGCCGTAGAACTCCCCGAGTGCCTCGCGGTAGACAGCGATCGCGAACTCTTTCGCAATTGGTAGCCGCGCAGAATTGACCGCGAGGAACCAGGCCAGGTCGAGCAGTGGCGGCCCCCACATTGCCTGCGACCAATCGAGCGCGACCGTCGCCGGAGGCGGTCCCGCCCGCCAGCCGAGATTACCGAACTTGAAGTCACCGTGAAGGAGCGTTCTCGGTCCGTTGCTCAGGGCATCGAGCAACGGCTTCGGATCTTGGAGTAGCGCGGCAACTCTGTCGACAACAGGCACTGGCGCCAGACACGCGAACGCGTCCCACCCCGCTGCGAGGTGGGGCGTGACGGGATCGTTGCTACCACGCTCCCGTTCGATGGTCGAGAAACCGAGCATCGTCAGCCAGGCGCTTGTGTCGCAAAGTTGGACGTCTGCGAGGAGTTCCTCACGACCAATGAACGCCCGGTGAAGTCTGGCGAGGTGGACGAGATGACCTGCCACCTCTTCTTCGTTGACTGCATCGTCTCCGGGTGGCACCAGGCGGACCCCCGGCCCCGCGTCGAGGTCACGCATCAGAAGCAACCAGCCACCGGCAGTGGCCGGCCGGGCGTCGATCGCTGGCCAGTCGATTTCGGGTGGCAACTGATCGTGCAGTCCAGCTCGAAACAGCGCGACCTCACGGACGCCGCTGTCGGCAGTCGCGCGGGCGATCCAGTCGCCGTCGGGTGAGGCGCTCTTGAGGACGAAGCGATGCTCCCCAGCCGTCGAACTTACTACAAGGCGGAAGAGCGGGACGCCAGATGCGCTGTCGCTGCTTCTCAGCGGCTCAATGCGCACGGCGCCAACTGGCTCGCCGAGGACGGAACCGATCCAGTTGGATAGATCGTCGTTAGTAAGACCGGAATCGGACACGGTACCTCCGCAGCAACGCACTCAGCGCGCTTTCGACGGTCTCTTTGGCACTTCCCGCACGGTATCCGAGGGGTTTCAGCCCGTCAATGCCAGGCACCGGTTACCGCTTCGCTCGACGTAACATCAGCGAAGGGTTGACAGAGGGCATCGAGCGCTCGTATGATGCGAACGTCGTTCAAAGGCTCACGACATTGGTGAGCCGTGCCTGGAGACGAGTCAAGACTATGTCGCGCACCATCGTCATTACCGGCCTCGTACTTATTACGCTCCCCGGGGGGAGCGTGTGTGGTCATGGAGGCCAGGAACCGGCGTAGGCGCCAAACGAAGTAGATCAAGACCGACCGGGTCAAAGGCCTCCCACCAAGCGGGAGGCTTTTTTTGTGGAACTTTCGACCCAAGTCGCGAACCGACAATCGGGAATGAGCAACGGCGAGACAGTGCGCAAGATCCTAACGCGCAGGACAGGGAGCGGACCGATGGCAGTCGCAAATGCCCGGCCACTGACACGGCCGGAAACGATGAACGGGCATGGACCCCATGCCAACGGCAAGGAGCGGGAGGAGCGCCCGCTTCTGACGGGGGCAGAAATCACCTGCAAGGCCCTCGAAGCCGAAGGGGTCGACGTGGTCTTCGGCTATCCCGGTGGAGCGGTGATCCCTCTCTACGACTCGCTGCCGAGCGCGGGCTTTCACCACGTCCTCGTCCGCTTCGAGCAGTGGGCGGCCCTCGCGGCCGATGGCTATGCTCGCGCTACGGGCCGCGTCGGTGTCTGCATGGCCACGTCCGGTCCGGGCGCCACGAATCTCGTCACCGGTCTCGCCAACTCCCAGCTCGATTCTGTGCCCGTCGTTGCCATCACCGGTCAAGTCGTCCAGCCGATGATCGGACGCGACGCCTTCCAGGAATGCGACATCACCGGTATCACGCTCCCGGTCACCAAGCACAACTACCTCGTTCAGTCGCCCGAGGAGATCGCGCCGACGATCAAGGAAGCGTTTTACCTGGCGCGGTCCGGCCGCCCCGGTCCTGTCCTAGTCGACATCCCGAAGAACGTCTTCGTCGCTCAAGCGCGCTATGAGGTCCCGCCCAAACCCGATCGGCGCGGCTATCAGCCGACGACGTTGCCGAACATGCGCCAGATCCGCGTCGCCGCTGAGCTCATCAATCGCGCCAAGCGCCCGTTGATCATGGCCGGTCACGGCATCATGCTGTCGGAAGCCGAAGACCTCTTTGCCCGCTTCGTCGAGCGCTCCGGAATCCCGGTCATCTTCACGTTGCTGGGTCAGGGCTCGTTCCCGGAGTCGCACCCGCTCGCGCTCGGTCTGATGGGCATGCACGGTCATCGCCACGTCAACAATGCGCTCGAAGAGTGCGATCTGCTCGTCAACATCGGCGCCCGCTTTGACGACCGCGCCACCGGGAAGATCGCCAGCTTTGCCACCAAGGCGAAGATCGTCCACGTCGACATCGACCCGGCGGAGATCGGCAAGAACGTCAAGACCGACGTGCCCGTCGTCGGCGACGCCCGCGAGGTGCTAAAGCTCCTGATTCCAGAGGTCGAAAATCGCACCCACCCGGATTGGATGGCCTGGATCGATTCGCAGCACAACCGCCGGTTGGAAGCGGCACTCGAGCAGCGACCCGACTGGCCGGAGCCCTACACGATCATCAAGGCGATCGCGCAGGCGACGAACGGCGAGGCGATCTACACGACCGACGTCGGCCAGCATCAGATGTGGGCCGCGCAGCACCTCGGTCTTGACCACCCGAAGCGCTGGCTCACCTCCGGCGGTCTCGGTACGATGGGGTACGGTCTTCCGGCGGCGATCGGCGCCAAGATCGGCCGGCCGGACCTGGAGGTCTGGGCGATCGTCGGCGACGGCGGTTTCCAGATGTCGATGAACGAGATCGCGACCGCCGTCCAGGAAAACCTCGACATCAAGATCGCGGTGATCAACAACGGCTTCCTCGGCATGGTCCGGCAGTGGCAGGATCTCTTCCACGCCAAGAACTACTCCGAGGTCCGCATCACCGGTCCAGATCTCCTCAAGCTGGCCGACGCCTACGGCTGCGCCGGTTTCCGTGTCCGCAAGGACGAGGAGATCTTGCCGGCCATCCAGAAGGCCCGGGAGACCAAGGGACCGGTCGTGCTCGACTTCGTCATCGAGCCCGAAGCCAACGTCTGGCCGATCGTTCCTCCGGGCGCCGGCAACTCGGACATGATGCTGCATCGATTTGAGGACCATTGACGAGTGGCATGTGGGAAGACGTAAGTGGCAAGTTAGGTCGTGAACTTGTCACCTGTCACTCGCCACGTGTAACTGGGAGCAAGCGACATGAAGCGTCCACATACACTCGTCGTGCTTGTCGAGGATCATCCGGGGGTGTTGAACCGGGTGGTTTCGTTGCTGCGCCGCCGGTCGTTCAACATCGATTCGATCACCGTTGGGCACTCCGAGCAGCCCGGTATCTCTCGAATGACCCTGGTTGTCGTCGGCGACGATCTCGAGGTCGAGCAGGCGGGTAAGCAGCTCTACAAGCTGCTGGAAGTGCTGAAGGTGACCGACGTGACGGACCTACCGACCATCTCGCACGAGATGTGTCTGGTCAAGGTCGCCGCGAAGGCGCAGCATCGGCAAGAGATCCTCTTGATCGCGCAGATCTACGGTGCCCGCGTCGTCGATGCCAGCCCGTCGACGTTGTTGATGGAGATGGTTGGCGGGCAAGATAAGATCGATTCGTTGCTGGCGATGCTGCGGCCGTTCGGGATCCGTGAGTTGGTTCGGACCGGCGCCATCGCGATGACCCGCGGCGGCAGCGCGATGAGTGGCAAGGGCATCGGCCCGGTAGAGCGTGGCGGCGACATCGCCGCCGATTGACAAGGTGTACGACAGCGGGGAGCGGCGATCGCTCCCCGTCTGATTGTTCGGCAGGACGGGCCGTCGGTCCTTCGGCGGCACGGTAGAAGAGGGAGTGCTCGGTGCCCGCGACGATCTATTACGACAGGGATGCCAGTCTCGCCCCGCTTTCGGGGAAGACAATCGCCGTCATTGGCTACGGCAGCCAGGGTCATGCCCACGCTCAGAATCTGCGAGACTCCGGCCTCGACGTCGTCGTCGGTCTCCACGAGGGGAGCAAGAGTCGGGAGAAGGCGAAGGCCGACGGTCTGCGCGTGGAGTTGGTCGCCGATGCGGCGAAGCAGGCAGACGTGATCATGGTCGTTATCCCGGATCAAACCCAGCACGACGTTTACGAGGAGTCGATCAAGGCGAATCTGGAGCCGGGTAACATGCTGATGTTCGCCCACGGCTTCAGCATCCACTTCGGCGAGGTCGTCCCGCCTGAAGGCGTCGATGTAACGATGATCGCGCCCAAGAGCCCGGGGCACCGGCTTCGCGAGCTCTACACCGAAGGTGTCGGCGTTCCCGCATTGGTCGCCGTACACCAGGACGCGACCGGGACGGCGAAGGAGCGGGCACTCGCCTATGCGAAGGGGCTCGGTTCCACCCGCGCGGGCGTCATCGAGACGACGTTCAAGGAAGAGACCGAGACCGATCTCTTCGGCGAGCAGACCGTCCTCTGCGGCGGAGTCTCGGCCCTGGTCGAGGCCGGTTTCAATACGCTCGTCGAGGCCGGTTACCAGCCGGAGATCGCCTACTTCGAATGCCTCCACGAGCTTAAGCTGATCGTCGACCTCTTCTACGTTGGCGGTCTCTCCTACATGCGCTACTCCGTCAGCGACACGGCAGAGTACGGTGACTACACCGCTGGCCCGAAGATCGTCGACGATCACACCCGCCAGGCGATGCAGGAACTCCTGACGAACATCCAGGATGGCTCCTGGGCCAAGAATTGGATCGCCGAGAATCGTTCTGGCCGCAAGAACTTCATGGCCCAGCGGGAAGAACACGCCTCGACCCAGCTCGAAGAAGTCGGCAAAGAGCTGCGCGCCATGATGCCCTTCCTGCACACGCGGAAGGCGCCGGCGTAGACGTCAGTCGTCGGTCGTCGGTCGTCAGACGAATGTGTAGGTCGCCCGTCGTTCCTACTACGCTGATCGCCCTTCCTAGCTCGCATTAGGCTTCGACGCCGAGATTCGCTGACGACCGACGACCGACGACTGACGACCCTCAGGAGGACCAGAACCATGACCACCGCGGAGCCCGGCGTAGGACGCCGCATCTGGGTTTTCGATACGACGCTGCGGGACGGGGAGCAGTCGCCGGGCGCGACCATGACGGTCGAGGAGAAGCTCGAGGTCGCCGATGCGTTGGTCGCGCTCGGCGTCGATATCATCGAAGCCGGGTTTCCAGCGGCGTCGCCGGGCGACTTCGAGGCGGTCAAGCTGATCGCCGAGCGCGTGAAGGGCTCAACCGTCGCCGGTTTGGCGCGGACGAATCAAAACGACATTGAGCAGGCCGCGGCGGCGATCAGAAACGCGGAGTCGGCGCGCATCCATACCTTCATTGCAACCTCGGACATCCACCTCAACCACAAGCTGCGGATGACCCGCCAGGAGGTGCTCGACCGGGTCACGGCGATGGTGAAGCTCGCCAAAAGCTTCACGAGCGACGTCGAGTTCTCGGCCGAGGACGCGACCCGGACCGACTGGGACTTTCTGGTTCAGGTCTTTGCGCGGGCGATCGAAGCCGGCGCGACCACGCTCAACGTTCCCGACACCGTCGGTTACACCACGCCACGCGAGTACGCGGCGCTGATGGAACACCTCCAGACGAACGTCCCCGGTATCGACGACGCTGTCATCTCGGTCCATTGCCACAATGACCTTGGGATGGCGACGGCCAACACGCTGGCCGCCGTCGCGGCCGGGGCGCGTCAGATCGAGGTGACGGTCAACGGCATCGGCGAGCGGGCCGGCAACACAGCACTCGAAGAGGTGGTCATGTCGCTCTCCACGCGGGGCGACCAGTTCGGGCAGTCCTACACGAACATCCAGAAAGAGCGGATCGTTCCGACCAGCCGGCTGATCAGTGGGATCACCGGGCTTCAGGTCCAGGTCAACAAGGCGATCGTCGGTGCCAACGCCTTCGCCCATGAGGCCGGTATCCACCAGGACGGGATGCTCAAGGAGCGGACGACCTACGAGATCATGAACCCCGAGGACGTCGGCTGGGAGGGCACCAGGCTCGTCGTCGGCAAGCACTCGGGACGGGCCGGATTCCGAAATGCTTTAACGGAACTGGGCATCAAACTCGACGACGAGCAGCTCCAGACCGCCTACCTGCGTTTCCTCGAACTCGCCGATAAGAAAAAGCGTGTCACGGCAGCGGACCTGATCGCCTTGGTCAAGAACCAGCTGCAGAACGAGGACGACCTTTATCACCTTGTCCAGTGGCGCGTCGACATCGCTAGCGGCGAGCCTGCCAACGCCTCGGTGGTCATAGCCTCAGGAAATGGTCAAATCGTCGGCGACGGTGAGGGCAACGGTCCCGTCGATGCCCTCCTCAAAGCAATCGATGCGGCGACCGGCGTTACCGCCGATCTCGAGTACTACCACGTGGAGGCGGTCACGCCTGGCGAGGACGCTCAGGGGCAGGTCCATCTCCGCGTCCGCAAGGAGGGTCAGATCTACACCGGTCACGGTCTGGCTACCGACATCGTCGAAGCGAGCGCCCGCGCCTATCTCGACGCCCTGAGTAAGCTAGAGCTCGCCAGACCCTCAACCGTTATCGCCGGTTCCTCCACCTCGCGGTGGACGTGAGCCCACCGCCGAATTTGCCTGATAGACCGGACCGATAGGGAGCTAGTGGATCAATGAGTACCCCAACTACCCTCAGCGACAAGGTCTGGGATCGCCACGTCGTCCACTCCGCCGCGGGTGAGCCGGACCTGCTCTACATCGATCTCCACCTCGTTCACGAGGTCACGTCACCTCAGGCCTTCGACGGTTTGCGGATGCACGACCGCCCGGTGCGCCGTCCCGATCTCACAGTTGCCACCGCCGACCACAACGTGCCGACGATCAACATCGACCAACCGATCGTCGATCCGATCTCGGCGAAACAGGTCTCGGTGCTCACGAAGAACTGTCGGGAGTTCGGGATCCGGCTCTACCCGATGGGCGATCCTGGCCAGGGCATCGTCCACGTTATCGGACCAGAGCTCGGTCTGACGCTGCCGGGCATGACGATTGTCTGTGGTGACAGCCATACCTCGACCCACGGCGCGTTCGGCGCGTTGGCGTTCGGTATCGGGACGAGTGAAGTCGAGCACGTTCTTGCGACGCAGACGCTACCGCAACAACGGCCGAAGACGATGGCGATCACCGTCGACGGCGAGCTCGGACCCGGCGTCACCGCCAAGGACATAATCCTCGCGATCATCGGCCAGATCGGTACCGGCGGCGGTATTGGTCACATCATCGAGTACCGAGGTTCTGCCATCCGATCCCTCTCGATGGAGGGACGGATGACGGTCTGCAACATGTCGATCGAAGCCGGCGCAAAGGCCGGTTTGATCGCTCCCGACGATACGACGTTCGCTTACGTCGAGGGGCGCCCTCACGCGCCGAAGGGTGCGAACTGGGAACGCGCCCTCGACGAGTGGCGAGCGCTTATCACGGACGACTCGGCGACATTCGACCAAGAGGTCAAACTCGACGCTTCCGCCATCCAACCGCACGTCTCGTGGGGCACCAACCCCGGCCAGGTCGCACCGATCGGCGGACGCGTACCCGATCCGCAGCAATTTGAGGATCCCAATGCGCGGAAGACGGCAGAGCGCGCCCTCGAATATATGGGTCTGCGACCAGGCACGCCCCTCCGTGAGATCCCGGTCGATACGGTTTTCATCGGGTCTTGCACCAACAGCCGCATCGAAGACCTTCGCCTCGCCGCATCGGTCGTTGCCGGGCGCAGCGTCCGGCAGGGTCTCCGCGCGATGGTGGTGCCCGGTTCGATGCGGGTGAAGGCGCAGGCAGAGGCCGAAGGGCTCGACCGTGTCTTCCGCGACGCCGGTTTCGAGTGGCGGGCCGCCGGTTGCTCGATGTGTCTCGGCATGAACCCCGACCAACTCTCCCCCGGCGAGCGCTGCGCTTCTACGAGCAATCGCAACTTCGAAGGGCGCCAGGGTAAGGGCGGTCGCACGCATCTCGTCTCGCCTGCCGTCGCCGCGGCAACCGCGATCGCCGGCGTGTTTGCCACGCCGGCTGATCTGTGAGTCGTCAGTCGTCAGTCGTCAGACGTCAACTCCTAGCTGAGTGATGAGCGCATGGCGTTCTGCTTACTATCGACTGACGACGAACGACTGCCCATCAGGAGGAACGACGTTGGAACCCGTCAAGAGCATCACCGGCGTCGCGGTGCCGTTGGATCGCAGCGACGTCGATACCGATCAGATCATTCCGGCCGTCTGGCTCAAGCGGGTTGAGCGAACCGGATTCGGGGAAGGACTGTTCTCCTCCTGGCGCGCAAACGAACCGGATTTCGTGCTGAACCGGCCAGAGTTCAAGAGTGGCAGCATCCTGATTGCGGGACCGAACTTTGGTATCGGTTCATCGCGCGAGCACGCGGTCTGGTCGCTCATGGACTACGGGTTCAGGGCCGTCGTGTCGCCGCGCTTTGGCGACATCTTCCGCAACAACGCCACAAAGTCGGGTCTCGTCCCGGTCGTGGTTGACGAGGAAACGGCCAACCTTCTGCTTCGTGCGGCGGCGGATGAACCGGGGCTCCAGGTGACGATCGACGTCGAACGGCGCGTGCTGTCTGTCCCCGAGATCGGGATCGAAGTGGAGTTTCCACTCGACGACTTTACGCGGTTCCGACTGCTCGAGGGCCTGGACGATATTGGCTTGACGCTTCGCCACACCGACGCGGTGTCGGCCTACGAGGCGGGCCGACCAGATTGGCTGCCGCGAGTTGCAGCCGGCTGAGTGGAGCCTCGCGCAAACGCTTAGCACTCTCCTCATAAGAGTGCTAAGATGGCTTGACGCTTCTCCTGTGCCCGCTATACTTCGGGAAGCACGACGACGAGATGTGCTCGGCCGGAACCGTGCCGATGGATCGGCGCTCGCGATGGCCTGTGCTCCCGATTGAAGGACTGGCGGCCCGAAGATACGATGTCCATGACCGACAAACGTGACTATTACGAAGTCCTCGGCGTCGGCCGCACCGCGACCGCCGACGAGTTGAAACGCTCCTACCGCAAGTTGGCGCGCGAGTATCACCCCGACGTCAATCGGAACGACGGCGCCGAGGAGCGGTTCAAGGAGATCAACGAGGCCTACGAAGTCCTGTCGGATCCCGATCGCCGTGCCGCGTACGACCGCTTCGGTCATGCCGCCAACGGCATGGGCGCGGGCGGTGATCCGTTCGGTTTCGGCGGCTCGCCGTTCGGCGATCTCTTCGAGAGCTTCTTCGGCTCCGCATCGCAATCGCGCCGCCATGCAGCGCCTGCGCGCGGCCAGGATCTCCAGGTCACCGTCGACCTCTCCTTCGAGGAAGCGATCTTCGGCGTCGAGAAAGAGGTCGAGCTCACTCGCCTCGAGACGTGCGAGGATTGCCACGGAACCAAGATGCGGAATGGTCAGGAACCGCCGCGTTGCACCACCTGCGGTGGCTCCGGTGAGGTTCGTCGCGTTCAACAGACGATCCTCGGGCAGTTCATGACCGCCACGCCCTGCACCACTTGCCGGGGTGAGGGCGTCCAGATCACCGATCCCTGCCCGCGCTGTCGCGGTCGCGGTCGGGTGACCCAGGGGCGCTCCATCACCGTCACCATCCCCGCCGGGATCGATGAGAGTGCGACGTTGCGGCTGAGCGGTCAGGGCGAAGCCAGCCCACAGGGCGGACCGACGGGCAATCTTTATGTGAAAGTTCGCATCAAGCCTCACGCGCACTTCACCCGCCAGGGCAAGACGATTGGATTGCAGATCGGGGTAAATGTGGCGCAGGCAATGCTCGGCGGCGAGGTTCAGATCGAGACGCTAGACGGGCCGGTCGCCTTCAAGCTTCCTTCAGGTACTCAGTCGGGTCAGCAGTTCCGCTTGCGCGGCAAGGGCGTGCCCGACATGCGTGGCGGCGATCGCGGCGACCAACTGGTCACCGTCCACGTCGAAATCCCGAAATCGCTCTCGCTGGAACAGCGTGAGCTCATCGAGCAGCTCGCGACAACCTTCGGCAGCGATGTCGCGCCTCAACCGACAAACCGCGGCTTCTTCGACAAGGTCAAGGACGCGCTCGGCGTCTGAAGCGATCGTCCGTACGGAGGACGGGACGCCATAGGCGTGTCCCATCTTCCGAGCTCTTCGATTATGGACCGTTGAGGATCAAGTCCCGAATTCGGTCGAAGGCGATTCCCACGACCACGATCAAAATCGTCAGCGCGCCGACGACCGCCCCGATGACGAGGGGCCACCCGAGCGGATTCAGGCCAGCGACCTGCCAGCCGAGAGCCTGTTGGAGAGCAGGCGGAGTTCCGGCTACAAAGATGATGACACGGCCGACGGCAACCGCGCTGAGAAGCCCGAACGCGGCGCCGGCTACCATCCCGAACGCCCGTCCAACGAGCTCCGTTGAGCGCTGGATGTGATCGGCCTCGAAGTTCGGCGCGAATGCGGCCGCGGCGGTATCGATGGTGACGAAGCCCACTGAGCCCCAGGCCACGAGCACCATCATCCCGCCCACTTCCCGCCATCCTCCTCCCGCTGCGAGCACGACGACCAGGGCGATGACCTCACTCAAGAGTGTGACCGGGACAAGGGCGGCCAACACCTTTCCGGCGAACAGCCGCCGCGGGCCGAAGGGAAGCAAGCGGAGTAGGTTTATCGCCCGTTGCTCGCTACCGAACGCGTAGAGCGATAGGCCTAGCGAAATCGCCCACGGCACCAGTGCCACCGCCGCATTCGCTTGCCAGAATCGCAATGCTCCGTCGTCGGCCATCGGATGCTGACGGCTTGAGGTCACCGCGTAGACCGCAACCACCCCCAGCGGCCAAATGACCCCACTGAGGCGCTTCAGATCGCGGAGTAGCGTCAACCACTCTTTGACAACCAGAGCGCCGATGTCCTGTGGCAACAGTCTGACCAGTGCCGATAGACGTCGGGCGAGTGTCTGGCTAGATCGGGGGGCCGCGGTTGCTCTTGCCATCGCGACGCTCTTGGCGAACGAACGCGAAAAGATCTGATAGGACGTGACCACGGCGACCACGGTCGCGGCGGCCGCGCCGGCACCAGCGGAGAGCGCCCGGTGCGGATCTCCCGCCGCCGCCGCGGCGACTGCTTTTGCCAACCAGGCCGTCGGCAACCAGACCAGCGATTCTCCGACTGCCGCCATTGAGCGGTCCCCGCCTCCGAGCTGGAGGTCCTGCTGAGATGGTGCGACCGCATTCCAAACGAGGACCGTACTGCCGACGATGGTCAGGCTAATGCCGAAGAGGAACAGCCGGGCGCGCCGCGCCGGGATCAACCGCGTCACCAATGCGACGACAATCACGGCTACGGTGGTCGCCATCGCCACGACCAATGCCTCGGCCAGGAGGGCGGCCGGGAAGAAGAGGACGCTCTCGGCGCGACTGGCACCGTAGGCCGCCAGAACGACAAATCCGAAACATGCTGCGGGGACAGCACCCGCCAGCGACTCGACCAATTTGCTCCCGTAGAGTACGCGGAGGGGGACCGGCAATGTCATCAGGAATGGAAGATCGTTCGACAAGTAGAGTGATTGCAGGGCGGTTGTTGAGCTGCCGATAAACGCGGTGACGGCGGTCAACGTCAAAAGGGTCGCCAGCATCGCCGATGCGTCATGCTCGTCCGGTACCCGCGAGAGGACGCTGCCGATCCCAGAGAAGAGGAGTAGACCGACAACAAGGAGTGCCGGGATGACGGCGAATGTCTGTAGGGCGACCGTTCCTGGGTGGCGCGCCACGGCGATTCGGAACTGATGCCGCCTGATCCTCACCTTGGTGCGCAGGATCATCCAGCCAAGCGCTCCGTCCCACCGACCTCGCCTTGCGTGGATCGAGGAAGCCACAGGCGCATTCATCAGGCGACGCCCGCGTAGAGACCAAGGTCAGAGACGTCGGCCGATCCGGTAAGGCGGAGGAAGATCGACTCGAGAGACGCTCCCGGCATCTCCTGAGCGCGGCGCAAGTCGCCCAGCGATCCAAGGGCGATTAGTTGTCCATTTCGCAGGACCCCGACCCGGTCGCACATCTGCTCGGCAATCTCGAGGACGTGCGTGGTCATGAAGACAGTCGCACCGCGATCGCAGATGTTGCGGAGGATGTCCTTGACCATCCTCGCACTACGCGGATCGAGACCGTTGGTCGGTTCGTCGAGAAAGAGGACGGCCGGCTCGTGGATCAGCACCGCCGAGAGAGCGATCTTTTGCCGCATCCCTTGTGAGTAGGTCTCGATCAGGGCATCCGCCGCGGAATCGAGTTCGAAGGCAACGAGCAGTTCGCGCGCTCGGCGGTCCCGAACTCCCCGCGGTACGCCATAGACGTCGGCGACGAACTGGAGGAACTCTCGCCCGGTGAGTTTCTCGTAGAGATACGGCCGTTCTGCCATGTAGCCGATCACACGCTTGAGCGACACGGGGTCGCGCGCAACGTCTTTTCCCGCCACACGCGCCATACCGCTGGTCGGCCTCAGAAGGCCCGTCAGCATCTTGATGGTCGTGCTCTTGCCAGCACCGTTTGGTCCAAGGAAGACGAAGAGTTCGCCTGGTGCGACGAAGAATGTCAGATCAGCGACCCCTTCTCCGCCCGGATATTGTTTGGTGAGTCCGAGTACTTCGATCATTGTCGCTCGCTGATTCACTCCAAGATTGCCACCTCGGCTCGCCAGGGGACCGTCCAGGACAGCGTAGAGGTTTTGGTACTTGGGCGGCATCACCCGAAGGTCGCGTGCCTTTGCGGCCGATGGCACGATAGACGAAGACGAGGGCGGGTCGAGTGGTCGACCCGCCCTCGGCGTGGAACAGTTCGGAATGACTGCTTGACGTTCCGGTTCTGCGCGCGAGCTACGGCATCGACTGCACGACCTTGAACAACTGATCGTTAATCTGATCGCTGAGCGACGCGAGGACTGCGAAACAGACGATGATCATGAGCACGAAGATCAACGAGTACTCGACCATCGATTGCCCTTCGACCTCCTCGCTGCCGAAGAGCCGCGGAATGGCTCGCGTGACGGAGGAGCGGATGTCCATTGTATTTTGCCGCCGGATTTCTCGTCACAACTGTTGGCCATCGAGGATGTTGCGTATCTGCTCGACTCGCCGGATCCCTGCCTGGGCGGCGATGCGAGACACCACAGCGCTTGGGACACTCGCCGTGACTTGACGTACATCCGGGATCGACACCAGCCGCGCTTGGTATCCCGACGGACTCACTCCTTTCTTCTGGGGAGCGACCGTTCACCGCTCCATCGACCCAGTGGCGGACGAGCGATCTGACGTGACCCACCGTCCGAGTAACTTGATCCCGGAGCGCCGGGCCTTGATCGGGCAACTGTCCCGAGGCAGGCGGTTTCCAGCCGCCCGATCTATCCGTGAGGTTAGGCGTTGGCTTAGGACATCTCCATCACTCACACGTCGCCTTAACATCGGTACCCCTGTCCAGGTGCGGCGCCAAAGGAGTACCGCCCGGTGTGTGTACGTTCGCCCCGAAAGGACCATGACTCTGTGGTCATTGCGGTCATCGGTGCCAGGCATGACCGACACGACCCCCCTACGGGCCGAAGGGTGTTCGGATATCAGGTTAAGAGGGTTCACGCATGGGGGGTCCTCAGGCTACGGCTTCCTGTGGAACCGGGATCATCACGTCAATCGAGATGCCACGATTGGAGCGCGGCTCCGGGGTCATCGTCGCGCTGAGAATCTGCAATCGATGTTGGAAGTGTGCTTCTTGCAGGCGCTCCTCGACGACGGCGCGCTCAGTCTGGACGGATGTCGCATCGACCCGAATGCGGGCCACCGTCTGCTCGCGCTCGATGCTGACGTCGATCGTCTCGGCCACCCCTTCGGCGAGGATCGCCGCCAGGATCGACTGCACCATTCGGAACAGCGCCACCTGCATCGTCGTGTTGAGCTGGATGTCGTGCTCCGGCCCGCTGACCGTACTTTCGATCTGCCTCATGCGGCCGAGTTCGTTCAGGTATCGGCGCAGCGTCGGCACCAGCCCAAGATCGTCGAGGATCATGGGTCGCAGGTCGAAGATGAGCCGGCGAGTCTCTTGAAGGGAAGCCCCGATCATCGCCTTGAGCCCATTGAGTTCAGTCCGCGCCTCCGCGACGTCGCGGTCCATCAGGCGCTCGCAAATCTCGGCGCGGAGGATCAGGTTCGTCAGTGCCTGAGTCGGACCGTCGTGGATCTGACGCGAGATCCGCAGCCGCTCATCCTCCTGAGCTTCGATGATACTCAGCATGCTCGGTGCCGCGATCATCTCGGTGCCGGGCGAGATGAATCCGGTGCTGCCGCGCATCATCGGTCCGGTCTGGGCGGCAGTCTGCTCCTCATTCGCCATCGCCTGAATGCCGAGCAGGTCGATCAAGAGGCGCAGTTTCTCCTGATACTCCTTGATGTGCTGCTGTCGATTCTGCAGTTGCTCGGCTTGGGAGCGCATCATGAACAGGCGAAGCTGGATCTCATGCGCGGTGTTGAAGAGATCTCGGATGTCCTCGCGACTGTAGTTGTCCAGGTGCATCTCCATATCGCGCACCCGGTTCGACATCTGCAACTCGCGGTTGGCCAGCTTCTCGACTTCGCTGTTTGTCTTGGTCAGGAGGAGCTGGATCTCGCTCATCGACTGGACGGATTGTTCGAGTTCGCGCCTGGCCTCGTCTTCGAGCACCAGTACCCGATCGTGGAATTCCTTGGTCTGTGGCGGCGGCAGTTGCATCCGACCGATTCTCCCGAAATGCGCGTGATGCGCGGGGTCCCCCGCCCGATCGACGAGGGAGTAATGTCGCTGGCAGCGTAGGTGGAGGGGAGTCCGGGGGCAACGTGACAATCGTCCCAAACCGGGGCGACGGTTCCGGAACGACCGAGAGGGGCGCGGGTGCTATCATTGGTTAGGGGCGAATCGCGACCAAGCAGGTAGGGTCGCAACGTCGCTCCGGGACCGTTTTGGCGAGTGGTGAAATGGTATCACACGGGTCTTTGGAGCCCATGTTCCAGGTTCGAATCCTGGCTCGCCAGCCCCTTACAATCCTCCCCGGTGACCGCCGGTCATCCCGCACCGCGTGAGCAATCAGCGCATGACTTTCGTGCCCTCCGACGGTGTCGCGTTCGTCATCCTGGCGGCCGGGGCCGGCACGCGGATGAAGTCCAACCTCCCGAAACCCCTGCACCCCGTCGCCGGCGTCCCCATGATCGAGCGCCTCGTTCGTGCCAGTGCCGGCGCTGATCCCGTCTCGACGACCATCGTCGTCAGTCCCGCGCTCGCAGACCTCGTCGAGCGGCTCGGTAGGAGCGGAGAGATCAATTCGGTTGTCCAGGAGACCCCGCTTGGGACGGCCGATGCCGCCCGCCGCGCCCTCCCGACCATCGGCGACGCCGAATGGATGCTGACCGTCTTTGCGGACCATCCGCTGCTGACAGAGGAGATCGTCGCGGATTTCGTTGCCGGCGCCAGGGCGAGCCAGGCCCTGGTCACCGTCCTGACGTGTCAGCTCGAGGACGGCGGGGCTTACGGTCGGATCGAGCGTGACGAGGCCGGAAGGCCGATCGGCATCGTCGAACGAACGGAAGATGATCCTCGTCGTCGCGTTGGTCCCGTCGAGGTGAACAGCGGCATGATGGTGCTTCGCATGCCGTGGGCGGCCGACGCGCTGCAGAAGCTCAAGCCGAACCCCAAGCGGGGCGAGTATTTCCTGACGGACCTCCTCGCGCTCGCGGTTGCGGAAGCCGGCTCGGACTCCGCCCCGTGGCCGGTGGCGACCGTTTCTGGCGATCCCGACGTCATCCACGGTTTCAACGATCGTGTCGAACTCGCTGCCGTCGAGTCGATCCTGCGCGATCGCATCCGGCGGCGGCACATGCGCAGCGGCGTGACGATCGTTGCCCCGGAAACGGTCTTCATCGACGACGATGTCACGATCGGGCGCGACACGACCATCCTCCCCTTTACCATCCTGGAAGGGCGGACGAGCATCGGCGCCGAGTGCCGGATCGGGCCGCAGGCGACGTTGACGGATGCCGTCCTCGGAGACCGCGTCGTCGTTCGCTCCTCGACGATCATCGATTCCACGGTCTCCGACGACTCGGACGTTGGGCCGTACGCCCATCTTCGCCGCGGCACTCGCGTCGGTCCCCACGTCCACGTCGGCAATTACGCCGAGCTCAAGAACGCCGAGCTCGACGCGCACGTGAAGGTCGGCCACTTCAGCTATCTTGGGGACGCCCACGTTGGCAGCGGAACGAACATTGGCGCCGGCACCATCACCTGCAATTACGATGGCACGGCGAAACACCACACGGAGATCGGGCCGAATGCCTTTATCGGAAGTGACTCGATGCTCGTCGCCCCTTTGACCATCGGCGCCGACGCGACGACGGGTGCCGGCTCGGTCGTCACGCGCGACGTGCCGGAGGGTACGACGGTTGTCGGCGTCCCTGCCCGCGCGATCAAGCGACGCCCGGCCAAACCCGCGCCGGTGGGCGGCACGGGTCCGATTACGGAAGACGGAGAATGATGGACGGACGCCTGCAGGTCTTCGCCGGAAACTCCCATCCGAAGCTCGCCGCCAACATCATGAGCGAACTCGACGCGCCGCTAGGGCGCGCGGTCGTCGGCACCTGGCGCAACGGCGAGACGCGCGTCAAGCTCGACGAGAACGTGCGCGGCTCCGATGTCTTCATCATCCAATCGATGTGCAATCCGGTCGATCATCACATCATGGAACTCTTGCTGATGATCGACGCGGTCAAGCGCGCCTCCGCGGCCCGCATCACCGCCGTCATCCCGTATTACGGGTACGCCAAGCAAGAGAAGAAAACCTCAGGCCGTGAGCCGATCTCCGCGAAACTCGTCGCGAACCTGATCGTGACCGCCGGGGTGGATCGGGTTCTCACCCTCGATCTCCACGCGCCGGCGATCGAGGGCTTTTTCGACATCCCTGTCGATCACCTTCGCGCCACACCGTTGCTCGCGAGGCGGTTCAAGCGGGAGACTCAGGGACCCGTCGTCGCCGTCAGTCCGGACGCCGGTGGCGTTGCGCGGGCCGAGGAGTTCCGGTCGCGGGTCGGCGGTTCATTGGCAATCATCTCGAAGCAGCATCCGCGGCCCGACGCGACCGAAGTGCTCGAGATGGTCGGTGACGTCGACGGCAAGGTCGCGATCATCATCGACGATATGATCTCGACCGGCGGCACCCTCGTCCTTGCCGCCGAGCTCCTCAAAGAGCGGGGTGCGGCAGAGGTTTACGCCGCCGCCACCCACGGTATTTTCGCGGGCGACGCGCTCGCAATGGTGGCCGGCTCGCCGATCAGGCGACTCTTCATCACCGACTCCATTCCGCTGCCGACCGAGTGCCCACGAGACTTCCTCGAGGTGGTCACCGTTGCTCCGCTGCTTGCCGAGGCGGTCACGCGCATCCACAAAGATTTGAGCGTGAGTGCCCTCTTCACCTAGCGTGCCGCTCACGATGCGCATCGGTCACACCATCCTGTCGTTGCCCGTCACGACGAGCACCATGGACGACGTCGATCGGCACGCCCAAGGGGGAGCGACGGAGGGGCTCGTCGTCGTCGCGGATGAACAGACCGCGGGACAGGGCCGTGCAGGGCGGTCCTGGAGCGCTCCCGCGGGAAGCGCCTTGCTCTGCTCAATCCTGCTCCGTCCATCTCTGCCGCCAAATCGACTGTCGACGCTCCCTTTGGTGGCCGGGGTTGCGGTGGCTGAAGCAATCGAGGATTGTGCGCCGGTATCCTGCCGTCTGAAGTGGCCAAACGACGTCTGGATCGACGGTCGAAAGGTGGCCGGACTGCTGATGAAGGCGACAACCTCGGTTAGGAGCGTCGATCGTGTCGTCCTTGGCATTGGAATCAATCTGACCGCCAGAAGCGAGGACCTCGCACCTGGCGCGACGAGCATCTGGGCGGCGTCCGGCGTGGTCATCGAACGGTCAAGCCTCTTGGATGCGCTCTTGTCCCGGCTGCAGACACAGTACGACCGGTTCGTCGACGCCGATGGCCGACCAGATCTGACGCCATGGCGGAACCGGGCCGCGCTCCTCGACCAGATGGTGACGGTCGAGGATGCAGCAACACGCATCGGTGGACGCCTACACGGTGTGGACGACGACGGTGCGCTCCTCATCGACGTTGCCGGCGAGCTGCGCCGCATCGTGGCGGGGGACCTCACCCGCGGTCCTGTACCCGAGCCGCCTGGACCGGCCTCAGATTGACGCGGGAGGCATGCCGGGTTCTGCCGCGAGCATCGGGGACGTTCGGACACAATTGCCCGCGCTCGACCCGCTCACCTATACTGGCGCGTTGGCAATCGGGTCCGCCGCGGAGCACCAACGAGGGTGCTCTCTTACGGTGAAAGACGAGAGGGGTCGATGAACTTCGAGCTGACCGACGAACAAGTCCAGGTTCGCGACATGGTCCGCGAGTTCGCGCAGCGCGAAGTGGCACCGTACATCCAGCAATGGGACGCGAAGGGCGAGTTCCACCGCGAAGTCCTCGACAAGATGGGTGAGCTCGGGATCCTCGGTCTCCCCATCCCCGAAGAGTACGGCGGCTCCGGCTTCGACTACATCTCCCTTGCCCTTGCCTGCGACGAACTCGAGTACGTGGATACGTTCCTCCGGGTGATCATGAGCGTTCACGTCGGCCTCAATAGCCTGGCGCTCCTCCAATGGGGCAGCGAAGAGCAAAAGCAGCGCTGGCTCGTCCCGCAGGCGCAGGGGCAAAAGATCGCGACCTTTGGCCTGACCGAGCCGAACGCCGGCTCCGACGCCGGCGCGATCGAGTCGACGGCCGTTCGGAAGGGCGATCACTACGTCCTCAACGGCGCCAAGATGTGGATCTCACTTGCCGACATCGCCGACCACTTCCTCGTCTTCGCGAGCGTCGATCGGTCGAGGAAACACCACGGCCTGACCGCCTTTGTCCTCGAGCGGGGGATGGAAGGGTTTACGACCGGGACGATCAAGGGCAAACTCGGCGTCCGCGCCGGCAACACCGGCGAGCTCGCCTTCAATAACGTCAAGGTGCCGGTCGAGAATCGCATCGGCGAGGACGGCGAGGGTTTCAAGATCGCGATGAGCTGCATCGACCAGGGCCGGTTCACCGTCGGCGCCGGCGCCTGCGGTCTCACCCGTGCCTGCCTCGATGCCAGCGTCAAATACGCGAATGATCGCCAGGCCTTTGGCAATCCGATCGGCAAGTTCGAGCTTGTCCAGCAGATGATCGCCCGCATGGCGCTCGGCTACGAGACCTCTTGGCTACTGACGATGAAAGCGGCCGAGCTCAAGAACCGGGGCATCCGCAACACCCGCGAGACGTCGATGATGAAGTGGCACGCCTGCGACGTCGCCCTCCAGTCCGCGGACGACGCGATCCAGGTCCACGGGAGCTATGGTTACTCCAACGAGTACCCGGTCGAGCGCTACTGGCGCAACGCCCGCGGGGCCGTCATCTACGAGGGCACGCGTGAAATTCACACCGTTCTCCAAGCCGAGTACGCTCTCGGCTATCGCCAGGACAAGCCGCTCCGCCAACCCCAACCGCCCGCCGCCGGCTACGCCGATGCCGAGCCGGTTGCAGCGGGGTAGTCGTCAGTCGACAGTCGTCAGTCGTCACCATTGAGCTTGCACTGCATCGGTGAGCGAGTCGGAACCTAGCCCCTATCGTTTTCTAACGGCTGACGACTGACGACTGACGACCCACTACGGAAGGACACCAATCGTGGGCAAGAGCGTCATCCTCGCCGGCGCCCGGACCCCGTTCGGGAAGCTGAATGGTTCGCTGTCGTCCAAACAGGCGGTCGAGCTCGGTGGCATCGCCATCAAGGCTGCGATCGAGCGGAGCGGGATCTCGCACGAGGACGTCGAGCACGTCATCATGGGGCAGGTCCTGCAAGGCGGGGCCGGGCAGATCCCGTCGCGACAGGCGGCGTTCAAGGCCGGACTCTGCAAGACAGTCAC
Source organism: Thermomicrobiales bacterium (assembly GCA_034667245.1). Lineage (GTDB taxonomy): Bacteria > Chloroflexota > Chloroflexia > Thermomicrobiales > UBA6265 > DATBFX01. Next base: position 39,901 of record JAXDKI010000203.1, read on the forward strand.
GTCTGAAACGATCAACCGCGTCTGCGGCTCCGGCATGCGTGCCATTACACTCGCGGACACCCTGATCCGTTGCGAAGATCAACAGGTGGTCGTCGCCGGCGGCATGGAGAGCATGACCCACGCGCCTCACATCTTGCGTGGCGCGCGCGCCGGCTACCGGATGGGCAACGGCGTCCTAGAGGACCTGATGATCGTCGACGGCCTGTTTTGCGCCATGGACTGCGTGCAGATGGGTGTCCACGGCGACGCCGTCGCCGCCGAAGAGTCGGTGGGGCGTGCCGACCAGGACGCCTGGGCGTTTCGCTCTCACCAGCGCGCCCTCGCCGCTCAAGACGAAGGCCGCTTCGGCGAGGAGATTGTCCCCGTCGAGATCGTCGAGAAGAAGGGCACGACGGTCGTAGACCGCGACGAGGCGCCGCGCCGCGACACAAGTACCGAGGCCCTCGCGCGCCTCAAACCCGTTTTCGGCGCAGATGGCACCGTGACCGCGGGCAACGCGCCCGGGGTGAACGACGGCGCGGCTGCGGTCGTCGTGACCTCGGAGGAGTGGGCGCGCGAACGAGGTGTCGTGCCGACGGCGACGATCCTTTCCCATGCGGCGGCGGCCTGGGGGCCGGCCTATCTCGCGTACACACCGCAGCTGGCGGCCGACCTCGCGCTGAAGAAAGCCGGGCTGACGATCGCCGACATCGACCTTGTCGAGATCAACGAGGCGTTCTCCAACGTCGCGATGATCTCCTCGCGGCGGCTTGGCGTCGATCCCGAGCGGGTCAACTGCAATGGCGGTGCCGTTGCCCTCGGCCATCCGATCGGTGCCAGTGGCGCTCGCATCGTTCTTTCACTCATGCTGGAGCTCAAGCGCCGGGGCGGAGGGCTTGGTCTCGCTGCGATCTGCTCCGGCGGCGGTCAGGGCGACGCGATCATCATTCAGGTGGGCGGCTAACGCGATGAGTGAAAACACACGACCCTTCGTCCTGGCGGTCAACGGCATCTCGCCGCGGATCGCGCCGGACGTCTTTATCGCGCCGGGCGCAGTCGTCGCCGGCGATGTCGAGATCGGTCCCGGTTCGAGCGTCTGGTTCAACGCCGTCATCCGCGGCGATGTGGCGCCGGTCCGGATCGGCGCCCGCAGCAACGTCCAGGACGGCGCGGTGCTTCACGTCGATCCGAACTGCCCATGCGTCGTCGGCGACGACGTCACGATCGGTCACCGCGCCATCGTGCACGGGACAACGGTGGGCAATGGCGTTACCGTCGGGATGGGCTCGATCCTGCTCTCCCGCTCACGGATTGGAGAGCGGGCGGTCGTCGCGGCGGGAGCGGTCGTCGCCGAAGGAGCCGAAGTTGCCCCGGGCGCGCTGATGATGGGTGTGCCGGCGAAAGAGAAACGGATCCTCGAGGAGGAGCGACAGCTCGCCTCCGTCGCCTCCGCCGGCGGTTACGTCGCCAACGCAGGGCGCTTCAAGGCGACGCTGGCCGACGTGACCGAAGCCTGGCAGGCGCAGCAGAGTGGAGACGACAGCGATGGCGGTTGACGTCGAGCGAGAGGGCAGCGTCGCGATCGTCACGATGAATCGCCCGGAAGCGTTGAATGCCTTCAACTCCGATCAACTCAATGCGATGCTCGACACCTTCCGCTCACTCCGCACCGACCGCGACGTCCGCTGTGTCGTCCTCACCGGTGCCGGCGAGCGAGCCTTCGCGGCCGGAGCCGACATCAAAGAGATGGTCGACAAGTCCCCGGAGGACGGACTCGCCTTCGGTCGCCTCGGCCATGCGGCCGTCAACGCGATCGAGGGGCTGCCACAACCGGTTATCGCCGCCGTCAACGGCTTCGCGATCGGCGGTGGTAGCGAGGTCGCTCTTGCCTGCGACATCCGTCTTGCCTCCGAGAACGCCGTCTTCGCCCAGCCCGAGGTCGGTCTCGGTATCCCTCCCGGTTGGGGTGCGACGCAGCGACTGACCCGTCTCGTCGGTCCTGGGATCGCTGCGGAATTGATCCTCACCGGTCGCCGGGTCAAGGCGAATGAGGCGCTCCGGATCGGTCTCGTCAATGCGGTCTACCCGCTCGACCAACTGCTCCCGGAAGCGATCAAGCTGGCCCAACTGATCGCCACGAACAGTCCCCGCGCCGTGATGGGCGCGAAGCGATTGATGCAACTCGCCTTCAATGGTCAGATCGCGTCCGGTCTCGAGACCGAGGTTCGCCTCTTCGGCGAATCCTTCGGCACCGCCGATCAACGCGAGGGAATGGGTGCCTTCGTCGAGAAACGGACGCCGGTCTTCACCGGCGAGTAGATAGGGAAGTGCCGTCGATGGCCTACACGATCGTCGTCCTCATCAAACAGGTGCCCGACATGAACGCGGTCCGGATCGACCGAGGCACGGGCAAGCCGGTCTTCGGCGGGCAGAACGTGATCAGCTCCTTCGACGAATACGCGATCGAAGAGGCGCTCCGGCTTAAAGAGAAGCACGGTGGCGAGGTTGTCGTCCTGACCGCCGGTCCTGCCTCCGTCAAAGACGCCATCTCGCGCGCTCTGGCGATGGGTGCCGATCGCGGCGTCATCATCCCGCTCGACAATCCCAACGCTCTCGACAGCCTCGGCCTATCCGAGCTCATCGCCAATCAGCTCAAGACGTTGAGCTTCGACATCGTCTTGACCGGTCAGTACTCCGACGACTACGCCAGCGGTCAGGTCGGGTCGCAGGTCGCGGAGCTCCTCGGCATTCCTCAAGTCGGGTCGATCACGAAGGTCGAGGCGAATGGCGAGATACTAACGGTCGGTCGCGACACCGAGGACGGCCGGCAGACGATCGAGGTCAGCACCCCGGTCTTGCTGATGGCCCAGGTCGGACTGAACGAGCCGCGCTACCCCTCCTTGAAGGGGATCATGGCGGCGAAGAAGAAGCCGGTCGAACAAGCACCAGCGGCGTCCATCGACGGCGGTGGCCGTCTCTCGTGGGGCGAGCCATTCGTGCCGGAACGCGGCACGACGGGGACGATCCTGCAGGACGTACCGGCGGCGGACGCGGCGCGCCAGCTGGTCGTCTGGTTGCGCGAGCAGAAGCTGATCTAACCAGGCAATCCATTAGACGGTCGGTGATCGCCGGCCGGATTACCACGGAGCAATGATGGCGGCAAACGGCGGAGTCTTGATCGTCGCGGAGGCGGGTGGCGGGGAACTGCGACCCGCCTCCTACGAGTTAGTGACGGCCGGCAGACGGCTGGCCGGGGGCCTCGGGGGGCAACTAACCGCCCTCCTGATGGGCTCAGGTATCGACGAAGCAGCCAGCCAACTTGCCTCCACCGGTGTTGACCGCGTGCTGATCGCCGCCGACTCGCGATTGACGCACATGCCAGTAGACGCGGCAACGGCTGTGATTGAGCGGGTGGTGCGTGACGTCGCCCCGGCTGCCGTCCTGATCCCAGGAACGACCGCTGGGATCGAGTACGCGCCGCGGCTCGCGGCGCGGCTGCGCGTCGGCCTGGCATCCGACTGCATCGATTTCGCCGTCGAAGACGGAGCACTGATCGCCGTTCGACCTGTGCTCGGCGGACGTGTCCAAACCGCGGTCAAATTCGGCGAAAGCCGGCCGCAGCTCGCGACCGTCCGCTTGGGCAGCTTCGAGCAGGCGAGTCCGGTTGACGGTGGACCAACACCCGAGCGCGTCCAGGTCGAGCTCGCCGATACGGACCTCCGGATCAGGGTGATCGGTGTCGCTCAGAAGGAAGAGGCCGGCGGGGTTGCGCTCGAGGAGGCGACGGTCATCGTCGGCGGCGGTCGAGGTCTGAAAGAGCCCAAGAACTTCGAGCTAGTCGAGGAACTGGCTTCGGCTCTGAGTGGCGCCGTTGCTGCGACCCGGGCCGTCACCGACGCAGGCTGGCGGCCGCATCACGAGCAGGTCGGCCAGACCGGCCGGACGATCGCGCCTCGCCTCTACATCGCCGTCGGGATCAGCGGCGCCGTCCAACACCTCGTCGGCATCCAGGGGTCGGACTACATCGTCGCCATCAACCGCGATCCCGACGCTCCAATCTTCAAGACCGCCTCCTTCGGCATTGTCGGCGACCTGTTTGAGGTAGTCCCGGCGCTCATTGCCGAGTTGAAGGCGGCCCGAGCGTGACGGAGTTACGAGTGGCGAGTTGCAAGTGGCAAGTGACAAGTCACACGGTGTGGGGTAGCCGTCCTCATCCCTGTTCACGCCAATCGGGTGCGCCTTCTCCTTGCCACTCGCCACTCGCCACTCGCCACTTCGGAGCACAGCGTCGTGGCAGATGAGCGATTCGACGCGATCGTGGTCGGGGCCGGCCCAGCAGGGATCACGGCCGCGAAGGACATGGCGGCGGCCGGACTGAGCGTGGTCGTTCTCGAGCGGGGGCAGTACCCGGGATCGAAGAACGTCTCCGGCGGCATCCTCTATCGCCACCCAACAGAGGAGATGTGCCCCGGCTTCGAAGAGGACGCGCCGCTGGAGCGGCCGATCATCGAGCAGCGCTATTTGGTGCTGACCGAGGACGCGATGCTCGGTGGACTTTACCGGTCGATGAAGTTCGCCGAACGGCCGTACAACGCCTACTCCGTCCTCCGCGCCGAGTTCGACCAGTGGTACGCGACGAAAGCCGAAGAGGCGGGCGCCGAGGTCTACCCGGAGTTCACCGTCACCGATGTCCTCTGGGAGGACGGGCGCGTCGTCGGCGTCACCACCGGCGAGCCCGACGGCGAGCTGCTCGCCCACTGCGTCGTCCTCGCCGACGGTGCCAACTCCCTTCTGGCACAGCGCGTCGGTCTCCACCGCGAGTGGGCGCCGATGGATCAGGCGCTGGTCGCGAAGGAGCTGATCGCGCTCCCGGCGGAGAAGATCGAGGACCGTTTTGCGCTACCCGCCGGCCTCGGTACCGCCTACGAGATCTTCGGCGAGTCGACCTGGGGGTTGCTCGGCTACGGATTCATCTACACGAATAAGGAGTCGATCTCGATCGGCACCGGCGCCTTGCTCCAGGACCTGATCGATACGGGCATCAACGTCAACGACATGCTCGACCGCTTCAAGCGCCACCCCGCCATCGCCCCCCTGGTCGCGGGAGGCGAGACGATCGAGTACTCGGCCCACCTCATCCCGGAGGGCGGCATCGACCGGCTCCCTCAGATCTTTGCCGA
>JAXDKI010000204.1:0-3448 GCA_034667245.1 Thermomicrobiales bacterium
CTTGGCGCCGCGATGAGACACGCCGACCTGCTCACCACGCGCCCATCTGCTGCCGAAGCCGCCCATCTGCAGACGCTCAAGGAGGCAGGGTACTCACCGGCTGGCGTCATGTCCCTCTCTCAGGTCATCGCCTTTGTCTCGTACCAGCTGCGGCTGATCGCTGGGCTCCGCGCCCTTGGGGAAGCGTCATGACCGATTCCGTGCGCAAGACCTTTACGCTCGACTTCCTCGAGTGGACACCGTGGTTGGAACGTGCCACCGAGACCGACCTCACACCCGAACAACGGGAGCGGGTGGAAGCGGTTGTCGGCAGCACTCCGAACTCGGACTATATCAACGTGCTCGCGAACGACTTCCCGGCGCTGCAGGCGCGGGCAGTGGTCCATAGGCACGTCTACACGTCGTCAGATCCGGAGCCCTCGTCGTATCGAGAACTCGGCGCAGCGACCACCTCGCGCATCAATGGCTGTGTCTACTGCGCGTCGGTTCATGCCAGGATGTTCGCGAACTTCGCCAAGAAGCGGGATCTCGCGCAACGTTTTCTCGACGATGGGATCGAGGCCGATCTCCCACCCCTCGAACGCGCGATCGTCGATCTCAGCGCCAAAGTCACCACAGATCCGGAGTCCTTGGCCGCCGCGGACCTCGCCCCACTTCGTGAACTCGGTTTCGACGACCTGACGATTCTGGACGTGATCAACTACGCGGCATTCTTCGCCAACGCCAACCGGCTCATGCTGACCCTGGGAGAACCGAAGCCGCAAGCGTCGAGCGCGGCGCCCTAGGGGGGTGGACCACCGTCAGCGGACGGCCGCCCATCCGATTCCCGTCTCCCAAAACGCTGTTCGAGTGCCTTAAATAAAGCGGGCCGCGCAAAGATTACTTTGCGCGGCCCGTTTTGATTCGCGGAGCGGGTGATGGGACTCGAACCCACGACAACCTGCTTGGGAAGCAGGTACTCTACCAACTGAGTTACACCCGCACAGTGCCAACGCAAGTGTAGCACCGGGCATGGGCCTCGTCCAGGGCAACTGGCGGTTATTTTCTGGCAACCGTGGGACCCGTCCGTGCCCATGCGAGCCCCGATAGGCGCGTGTGAGACGTCTACGATTGCGGAAGGTTGAGCCGCCCTGACGCAACCTTTGACGGAGCGTTGATTGCCAACGTATACTCGTTACCGTTGCCAGTGGGGGCGTAGCTCAGTTGGGAGAGCGCTACAATCGCACTGTAGAGGTCGGGGGTTCGAGTCCCCCCGCCTCCACCACTCGCACGACAACCCGGCCTCCCGGCCGGGTTTTTCTTTGCCCCAACTCCTCACAAGAACGGGGCGGCCGAAGCCACCCCGTTCTCGTCGATTCGGTTTGCTCATACCGAACAAGCAGCTACTGACTGCTGTCGGACTGCTTTCTTCGCATCGTCAGGCGAGCGCCGCAGCGAGTAGTCACTCGCAAGAGCTTAGCCAGCCGGTTGCGGTCGCAAATGGGCTGGCGCGCTCGGCGGCGACTCGCGCTCCTGGCGCTCGACCTTCCGCTGATCGGTCACCGCCGCCAGGCCCTCGGGAACGCGAATCGACGGTCGCCCCGTCGGCGGTCCGACCAGATCCGGCTTCGGCCGCGGTGAGTCGAAGAGCGACTCCAGTTGTTCGCCTTCGATTGTCTCTTCCTGCACCAGCAGCTTTGCGATCGCCTCGAGCTTGTCGAACTCCGCCGTCAGCACCGTCTTCGCCCGCTCGTGCGCCGCGTCGATCAGCTCGCGGATCTCGCGGTCGATCTGGAAGGCGACCTCGTCGCTGTAGTTCCGCTGCTCGCTGATCTCGCGACCCAGGAAAACCAACTCGTCCTTCTTGCCGAAGGCGAGCGGGCCGAGCGTTCGGCTCATCCCGAACTCGGTTACCATCCGCCGGGCGATCATCGTCGCGCGTTCGATGTCGTTCGCGGCGCCCGTCGACTGCTCCTCGAAGACCATCATCTCGGCGACCTGACCGGCCATGAAGACCGCCAACTCGTCTTCGAACTGCTTCTTCGTCTTGAACAACCGATCCTCGTCCGGCACGACCCGTGTGTAGCCGCCCATCATCCCGCGGGCGACGATCGAGACCTTCCGCACTGGGTCCGAGTTCGGTAGCATCCGCGCCACCAGCGCATGCCCGGCCTCGTGGTACGCCGTCATCATCCGCTCACGGTCGGAGATCACCCGGCTCTTGCGTTGCGGACCGGCGATCACTCGGTCGATCGCCTCGGTCAGCTCGTCGCGGCCGACTGTTTTCTTGTTCCGCCGCGCGGCCAGGATCGCCGCTTCGTTGACGAGATTCTCGAGGTCGGCCCCCGAGAAACCCGGCGTCTGCCGCGCCAGGTTCTCGACCGAGACTTCGTCCTCCAACGGCTTCCCACGGGCATGCACGTCGAGGATCGCCCGTCGCCCCTGAATGTCTGGGCGATCGAGGATCACCTGGCGATCGAATCTCCCCGGCCGAAGCAACGCCGGGTCGAGGACGTCCGGTCGGTTCGTCGCCGCGATCACGATCACGTTGGTGCTGCTGTCGAACCCGTCCATCTCGACGAGGATCTGGTTCAGCGTCTGTTCCCGCTCGTCGTGACTGCCGCCCAGTCCGGCGCCCCGCTGCCGCCCGACCGCGTCAATCTCGTCGACGAAGACGATACACGGCGCGCTCTTCTTCGCCTGATCGAAGAGGTCGCGGACGCGGCTGGCGCCGACGCCGACGAACATTTCGACAAACTCCGAGCCGGAGATGCTGAAGAAGGGCACGCCTGCCTCGCCGGCTACGGCCCGCGAGAGAAGCGTCTTCCCGGTGCCCGGCGGCCCCACCAGAAGCACCCCGCGCGGAATCCGCGCGCCGAGCGCCTGGAACTTGTCCGGGTACTTCAGGAACTCGACGACCTCGACCAACTCTTCCTTCGCCTCGTCGACACCCGCGACGTCGGCGAAGGTGACCGTCGGCTTGTTTCCGGTAAAGAGCCGGGCCCGGCTCTTCCCAAAGGAGATCGCCTGGTTGTTGCTCCCTTGCGCCTGCCGCATCATGAAGACGAAGATCGCGATCAAGAAGAGCGTCGGTAGCAAGAACCCGACCGCTCCTAGCCAGTTGCCCCAGCGGCTGGCCGGCTTGATGTCGACGACCACCGTGTTCGGCGTGATCCCATACCCGGTCAGCATTTGAACGATGCTGGTGTCCTTGGGCAGGATCGTCTTCGCCGCGTTGGTGTCGTCGTTGTACTCCACCTTGACGGTGTTGCTGTTCTCGCTCTGGGTCAGTTTCCTGACCTTGCCCGCGTTGATCTCGGCGGCGACAGTCGCGAAGTCCTTCCGCTGCGTCGACCCATCGTTGTTGACGACGATAAACCAGAGCGCGATGACCGCAACGATCAAAATGAACCAGACGACGCTGCTCCGGAGTCGTTTCAGATCTCCCATTGATTGACCTCCCACCAGC
>JAXDKI010000205.1:0-14595 GCA_034667245.1 Thermomicrobiales bacterium
CTGCGTGGACCTGCCGATCTCGCCCGTCCCCAACAAACCCAGTCCCAGCGTCTGGGGGAAGCTGCCCACGTGGCCGGGTTCGAAGGACTGCTCGTTCCGTCCTGCACCCAATTCGCGAGCGGCAATCTCGTCGTCTTCCTCGATAACCTGAGACCGGGCGCTCTGCTCGCGATTGTTGGTAGTGAGGACCCGAATCTCTTCGTCGCGCGATGACGTGGACCGTTGGTACCAGCGATCTCTACGGCGTCAGCCGATGCAAATCCCGCGGGAAGAGCGTCGTCTCCCGGACGTTCTCCGTGCCGACTAGGCGTGCAACCCACCGCTCCAACCCGATCGCGAACCCGCCATGGGGCGGCATCCCGAACTTGAACGCTTCCAGGTAGCCGGCGAATGGTTCGGGGTCGAGACCGCGCGCCGCCAGGGCCGCCAGGTAGTCCCCGTAGCGGTGCAGGCGCTGGCCGCCGGTCACCAGTTCCAGTCCGCGGAAGATGAGGTCGAAACTGTTCGAGTACTCGGGCCGCGCGGGATTCGGGTGCGTGTAGAACGGCCGCTTGACCATCGGGTAGCCGACGACGAAGAGGAAGTCGCTGCCGTGCTCCCGCCGCGCCCAGTCGCCGAGCCAGCGCTCGTGCGCCGGCGCCAGGTCCGGCTCGCCCCGCGGGTCCTCGCCCGTCTCCCGCGCGATCAGCGCTTGTGCCTCCGCGAAATCGATGCGTGGAATCTCGGCCGGTACGTCGGGCGGGGTCGCCCCGACAAGTGCGAGCGAGTCGCCCGCCTCTTCGTGAAGTGTCGCGACCATCCCGCGAAGTGTCTCGGTGAGGACCGCCATCACCGTCGTGTGGTCGCGGATGAACCCCAGCTCGACGTCGAGCGAGACGTACTCGTTGAGGTGGCGCGGCGTGTCGTGCGGTTCGGCGCGGAAGACCGGTCCCACCTCGAAGACTCGCTCGAAGACGCCGACCAAGATCTGCTTGTAGAACTGCGGACTCTGCGCCAGGTAGGCCGGTCGCCCGAAGTAGTCGATCGCAAAGACGTTCGCCCCGCCCTCCGTCGCCGAGGCCACGATCTTCGGCGTCTGGATCTCGACGAACCGCATCCCGCGCAGCGTCTCGCGGAATCCCCGCATCAGCGCCGCCGAAAGTCGGAACAACGCCCGCTGCCGCGGATGCCGCAGCGTCAGCGGCGCGTGGTCGAGGAGGGTCGGCAACTGCGCCGAGAGGTGCGGCCGGAACAGGTCGAACGGCGGCGCCTCGACCGCCGGCGAGAGCACCTCGACGACCGGTTGGCGAACTTCTACCCCGCCCGGCGCCTGCGGTTGCGCGACGACCGTCCCTTCGATCGCCAGCACCGACTCCCGGTGCAATCCCGCCAGTCCGGCGATCGCCTCCTTTCCCTCGACCACGACCTGGGCCAGTCCCTGCCCATCCCGCAGGATCAGGAACGCGACGTTCCGCAGCTCCCTGACGTTATGGAGCCACCCCTTCAGCCGCACCCGTTCCCCGACGTGTTCCCCGAGCTCCGTCGTCCAGACCCGTTCGCGCAAAACCTCCACGGCGACACCTCCTGCTGTCCCGTTAAACAGCATGCCCCCTCGCCATGCGGACGAGGGGGCCCCGTGGTGCCACCGCATTTCACCGAACGAAGAAGGCAGCGTACAGTAGGCAGAGGGCAGACGAGCACGATCCGTACTGCCCTCTGCCCTCTGCCGTCTGCCCGCTCCGTCCGGTCTCAACGCCCGCTAACGGGGGCAACCGGCGGGGCTTCGCAGTCTGGGCCGCTCTTCCCCGCGCTCCGGAGTGTCGTTCGCGAGACCGGGGGCCGCCATCCCACCAGCGGCAGCTCTCTGTGCCCCAGGAAGCCCGCTACTCTTCTCCATCGACGCTTTTCCGATGGTGAGCTTAGCAGATGGCGATGCCGGGAGGGTCGCCTCCTCCCGGCATCGCGTGGTTGCTCATCGGCGGCTCGCGTTCGGCCGGCCGGGTCTGTCAGTGCGCGACGCCGTTGGGGAGCACGGGTGCGGGGTAATCGGCTGACGCGACCGGAACACCGTTCAGGCTGTATTGCCCGGTGACGGGAACCGGCTGCCGGAGGATGTCGAGGACGGGGCAGTGGGCATTGACCGTCGCTACCAGGCGTCCGATCGCCTCCGGTCCGGCCGGACTCGTGACGTCGACGGCGAAGGTGATGTCCTGGAAGCCGGCGGGGACGTCGGCGGCGCCGAAGAAACCACGCGGATCGAGCCGTCCCTCCACCCGCACCGCAATGGCGTCGATTGGGATCTCGAGCACGCGGGCGTAGGTGGCGTAGACGATCTCCTGACACGTGCCAAGCGCGGTCAGGACGAGCTCGACGGGAGTAGGACCGTGGTCGGTGCCGCCCAGCGTCGGGGGCTCGTCGACGGTCAGCTCGAACTGCCGCACGGTGGCGGTGGTCTCGAAGCCGTCGACCAGGCGCGTCTCGGACACGAAGGTGGCGATCGGAGCCTCGGCGAGTTGGCTCCAATCGGAGCGGATCGTCCGGATCGTGGAGGCGAGTTGATCGGTCGGAACGGCGGTAACCACGGCGTGCTCCAATCGGCTAATGCGCGGCCGACAAGTGGCTCGCGCGAGTACGGAGGGTAGAGCCCGAGGGCTGGACGCTATTATAGAGTTCTCTATCAAGATTTCAAGATCGTCGATTCGTTGCGCACCACTTGCCAGATATCGACCTCAACCCGGCTCGTGACACAACCCGCGTACCGCCCAGCCGCAGGCACTCTGGGCCGACCGGCGGTCTCGTAGCTCGTGGTCCACCGGGTCGGCACCATAACCCTCAGACCGTTTGCCCGCTTCAGCCTCCCCTGGGAACCGCACCGGCCTGCCGGCTGTACTACTGATCTGAAGCTATTGAGCCCCCTTCGATGTCGGTTAGGAGACCATCGTGGCACGTCCGATCTCCCGATTGCTCCTCGTCCTCCCCGTCGCGATCGCCATCTCGTGGTCGGAACCGGTCTATCGGGTCGACATGGCCACGAGTCTTTGACCGCGGAAGCGGCCACCCCTGCTGCGACAGGCGAACAGCGCGTGGACTGGAGCGCCACCGATGCGGCCGACGGAATGCACCTGCTGATGACGGGATTCCCAATCATAGGTACCGCCCTGGCCACGATCGACACACCGGTAGTTGACGCGGGCGGCGAAAGGCAAATCCTCCTCGTCGCCGTGCGTAGTGTCCGCGTCATGCCGGACGGGCGGGTCGGCGCGAAAGTCGCGTGGGGCCGGATGATGACAGAGGATCGCGGAATCGTTGGCCGGGTCAGCGCGACCACATCCGTAGCGTCCTCTCGTGCCGCGTGTCATTCTGATACAATGCGCCATCGTCTCGTTGTTCGGGTTTGGAGTGCGTCGTTTCGACGCAGCGTGCGGCGGGCTATCCGAATTTCGACCCACGCGCGCAATGCCAGAGGAGCGTCCCATGCGGCAATCGTTGAAGAGTCCAGTGGTCGGAAGCCTCTTCAACGAGGGTGTGTCGCATGGCGATTATCAATATCGGGATTCTGGCGCATGTAGACGCCGGTAAGACGAGCCTCACCGAGCGCATTCTCTTCGAGACCGGTGTCATCACATCGGTCGGCAGCGTCGACAAGGGCACGACGCAGACCGACACGATGGAGCTGGAGCGGGCCCGCGGCATCACCATCAAATCCGCGGTCGTGTCGTTCCAGCTGAACGAGCTCAAGGTCAATCTCATCGATACCCCCGGGCACGCCGACTTCGTCGCCGAAGTCGAGCGGTCGCTCCACGTGCTCGACGGTGTCGTATTGGTGGTCTCGGCCGTCGAGGGCGTGCAGCCCCAGACGCGTCGCATCGCGCGGGCCGTGCGCGCTGCCGGTCTCCCGATGCTCATCTTCGTCAACAAGGTCGATCGTCTCGGCGCCCGCGGTGAGCCGCTGCTCGAGGACATTCGCCGCAAGCTGAACCTCCGCGCCGTGGCGATGAATGCCGCGACGGGGATCGGCGCCCGGACGGCGGAAGTCGTAACGTACGATCGCGACGATCCGGTCTGGCGAGAACTGGTGATCGATCTCCTCGCCGAGACGAACGAGCGCGTGATCGAGGAATTCGACCGCACCGGTGGCGATCCGAGCGACTCCTTCATCGAGGCGGAGCTCCGGGCGCAGATCGCAGCAAGCACCATCGTTCCGGTCTTCTTCGGATCGGCGATCACCGGCGTTGGCGTGCCCGAGCTCCTCGCCGGGGTCGAGGAGTGGCTCCCGGCGGCCGAAGAAGCGACGGTTGCCCCCGTCGGCGGCACGGTCTTCAAGATCGCCCGCCGGTCGTCCGGGGAAAAGATCGTCTATGCCCGACTCGTTGCGGGCAGTTTGGCGGTGCGGCAGCGCGTGGTAATGCGACGTCGCGACGCATTCGGCGAGCTGGAGGAGATCGAGGAGCGTATCACCGGCATCGATCGCTTCGCGTCGGGGGCTGCTGTGCCGGCGGAAGCGGCGAGCGCCGGAGAGATCGTCGGTCTGCACGGGCTGCGGGCGGCACGCATCGGCGATCGCATCGGTGGCGACGACACAGGAGCGCGGGAGATCGCGCGTGCGTTTCCGGCGCCGGCCCTGGAGAGCGTCGTGCGCCCGGTCGAGCCGGGCCAGATCACGCGGTTGCGCGCGGCGCTCGAGCAGCTCGCGGAACAGGATCCGCTCATTTCGCTCCGCCAGCGCAACGAGGAGGGGGAGATCTCTCTCCGTCTCTATGGCGACGTGCAGAAGGAAGTCGTGACGGAGACGCTGTCGCGGGACTACGGCATTGGCGCGACGTTCGGGCCAAGCCAGACGATTTGCATCGAGCGTCCGATTGGCACGGGCGAGCATGCCGAGATCATCTTCGAGAACGGGAATCCGTACTACGCGACGGTCGGTTTCCGCGTCGAGCCGGCCGAGCGCGGGAGCGGCATCCGCTACGTTCGCGAGCTGGGCTCCTTGCCGCTCGCGTTCTATCGCGCGATCGAGGAGACGGCTCACGAGACATTCGCACAAGGATTGTCTGGCTGGGAAGTGACCGACTGCGTCGTCACGCTCACCCATGCCGGATATTGCGCGCCGATCAGCGTCGCCGCAGATTTCCGGAAGCTCACCCCGCTCGTGCTGATGCAGGCGCTGCTCGCGGCCGGCACCGAGGTCTGCGAGCCGGTCGAAGAGCTCGATCTCGACATCCCCGAGGATACCTTCGGTGCGGTCTGCGGAGCGCTGGTAAACGCCCGCGCGACGATTCGCAACGCGTTTCCTGACGCCTCGTCGCACCGCATCATCTGCGAGATCCCAACCGCGGAACTGAGGGCGGTCGAACAGCAGCTGCCGGGTCTGACGCGCGGCGATGGAGGCTGGGGTTCGAGCTTTGCGGGGTACGTCCCGATGACCGGCGATGCGCCAACGAGAGCGCGCGTCGGCCCGAATCCCCTCAACCGCGCGCACTATCTGGCCGAGGTGGCGCGGTCATAATCCATCTCGAACTTCTGCCCGATCACCTGTCGTGAACGACGAGGAGTTTCACGTGCGTTCGTTCCAAGCGTTGAATCGCTACTGGAGGCTGTTGTCCCTTTATCTGCGGCCCCAGTGGCCGTGGATGGCCCTGCTGGCTGTGATTCTGTGCGTCACCATCGGCGTGCAGGTTGTCACGCCGCTGGTGGCGAGCCGCTTCATCGACCAGGCCACCTCCGGCGGGGCTCTGCGCGATCTGATCATCCTGGCGTTGCTGACCATGGGCCTGGCCCTGGCGAGGCAGGGCGTGGCCGTCGCCGAGACCTACGTCGCCGAGAATGTGAGTTGGACGGCGACGAATGCGTTGCGCACCGACCTTGTCGCCCATCTGCTGCGGCTGGATGCCACCTTTCACACGGCTCATACGCCGGGCGAGTTGATCGAGCGGGTGGATGGCGACGTGGCCACCCTGGCCCGCTTCTTCTCACGGTTTGTGGTCTATGTGCTCGGCAACGGTGTCTTGATGCTGGGTGTGCTCGGGATGCTCTTTCACGTGGACTGGCGGATCGGTCTGGGGCTGAGCGCCTTTGTCGCGCTGGCTTTGGCAGCCATGCTGCGCATCCGCGCCGCTGCCACACCCTCCTGGGCCGCGGAGCGCCAGGCGAGCGCAGACTTCTACGGCTTCCTGGGCGAATACCTGGCCGGACTGGAGGATATCCGGTCCAGCGGGGCCGGCGCGTTTGTGCTGCGCCGTTGCGCCGAGGTGATGCGGTCGTGGCTGGCCGCGACGCGCAAGGCGCAGATGAAGGGCTACGCCTTGATCGCCAGCAGCCAGGGGCTGTTTGCGCTCGGCACGGCAGCCGCCTTTGCCCTGAGCGCCATGCTGTACAGGGATGGCACGCTGACCATCGGCACCGTCTATCTCATCTTCCAGTACACCGAGATGCTGCGCCAGCCGACCGAGCAGATCCGCAACGAAGTGCAGGATCTGCAACAGGCGGACGCCAGCATGGGCCGTGTCGAGGCGCTCCTGAGTACTGCTCCGCGCCTGGTCGATGGCCCCGGCATCGCGCTGCCGCCAGGCCCACTGGCGGTGGAGTTGGACGGTGTCTCGTTTGGCTACGCCGAGGAGACCCCCGTCCTGCGCGACGTCAGCGTCTGCCTGGAGCCGGGCCGCGTGCTGGGTGTGGTGGGCCGTACCGGCAGCGGCAAGACCACGCTGACGCGACTCCTCCCGCGCTTCTACGATCCACTGGCCGGCGTGGTGCGCCTGGGAGGCGTGGATTTAAGGACGGTCCGCCTCGCGGCGGTGCGCGCCCGCATCGGCTTGGTCACCCAGGAAGTGAACCTCTTCAACGCCAGCGTGCGCGACAACCTCACCCTCTTCGACGACGGCGTGCCGGATGACCGTATCAGCACCGTGCTGGACACACTTGGTCTGGCCGATTGGCTGCGGGAGCTGCCGCGCGGACTGGATTCCCCACTAGGGTCCGGCGGCGCCGGACTCTCCGCCGGACAGGCCCAGGTGCTGGCCTGTGCACGCATCTTCCTACGCGACCCCGACGTGGTGATCCTGGACGAGGCGTCCTCGCGCCTCGACCTGGCCACGGAGCGGCTGGTGCATACGGCGCTGGGCCGGCTGCTCGAAGGCCGTACCGGCATCATCGTGGCGCACCGGCTGGCCACGATTGCCTACGCCGACGACATCCTCGTCCTGGAGGACGGGCAGGTGCGAGAGCACGGGCCGCGGCTTGCCCTTGCCGCCGATCCCACCTCGCGCTTCGCCGGGTTGCTGCGGGTCGCCACGGAGGAGGTCTCCGCATGATGCGACTCCCGACCTGGCGCTACCTCCTGGGAATGGCCCGCTACGCTCCCCGGCTCTACCTGCTCCACGCGGTGTTGTGGAGCGTGATGAATATGTCGTCGCTGCTGCCGGGGCTGATCGCCCGCGCCTTCTTCGATACGCTCACCGGACAGGCACACCTGCCCGTGGGCACGACCGGACTGATCGTGCTGTTAGTGGTGATCGCCGTGGGCCGTGCGGTCCTGTGGCTCATCGCCGGCTTCGTCGAAATCATCTTCCGGTTCACGATGAGCGGGATGGTGCGCCGCAACCTGCTGCGGCACGTCCTGGACCGGCCGGGCGCTCATGCCCTGCCCTACTCCATCGGCGAGACCATCAGCCGGTATCGCGACGATGCCTACCAGGCCGAGGACAGTCTGGATTGGTCAGACGAGATCGTGGGCCAGGGACTGTTTGCTTTAGTGGCGTTCCTGGTACTCCTGCATATCGATGCCCGCATGACCCTGGTCGCCATCCTGCCCCTGGTGGTCGTGGCGGTAGCAGCACGGCGGGCCAGCACCGCGCTGGGGCGCTACCGTGAAGCCAGCAGCCAGGCCACCAGCGAGGTCACCGGAGCCATCGGCGATATCCTGGCGGCGGTGCAGACGGTGCAGGCCGCCGGCGCCGAAGCGCGGACCGTGGCCCGCTTCCGACGGCTGAACGAGCAGCGCCGTACAGCCGTGCTGGCCGATCGCCTGATCACGCAGGCGCTGGACGCCATCACCGCCAACACGGTGAGCATCGGCACGGGTCTGATCATGCTGCTGGCCGCCGGCGACCTGCGCGGCGGCAGCATGACGGTGGGCGACTTTGTCCTCTTTGTCTCCTACCTGGGCTTCATCGCCGGCTTCACCGACGAGCTCGCGAAGTTCCTGGCCCACTACGGGCAGACCGGGGTCGCGTTCGCGCGTATGAACGTCTTACTGGGCGGCGCTCCGCCGGCCGCGCTGGTGGCGCCCACTCCGCTGCACCTGCGCGGTCCTCTGCCCGCGGTGTCGCCTCCGGCGCGCTGCGCAACCGACCGCTTGGACCTCGTGGAGGCGCGAGGACTGACCTATCGCCACCCGCGGTCGGGCCGCGGTATCGTCGCGGTGGACCTGTGCCTGCCGCGAGGTACCCTGACGGTCGTGACGGGGCGCGTCGGGGCGGGCAAGACAACGCTCCTGCGGGTCCTCCTGGGCTTGCTGCCCCGGGATGGGGGAGAGATTCGCTGGAACGGCCAGGTCGTGGACGATGCGTCCTCCTTCTTTGTGCCGCCCCGCGCGGCGTACACGGCGCAGGTGCCGCGCCTGTTCAGCGAGACGCTCAAGCAGAACATCCTCCTGGGGCTACCCGACGATCCCGCGGCCCTGACCGCCGCCGTGCGCGGCGCCGTGCTGGAGCACGACGTGCAGGCGATGGAGGCGGGATTGGAGACGCCGGTGGGCACGCGAGGCGTCAAGCTCTCCGGTGGCCAGGTGCAGCGCACGGCGGCGGCGCGAATGCTGGTGCGTGGCGCCGAATTGCTGGTGATCGACGACCTGTCCAGCGCGCTGGACGTCGAGACGGAGCGTGTCCTGTGGGACCGTCTGTTCGCGAGCGGTCACGTGACGTGCCTGGCTGTCTCGCACCGCCGCGCCGCGCTGCGCCGTGCCGACCACATCGTCGTGTTGAAGGAGGGTCAGGTCGAAGCCCAGGGCACTCTTGCCTTCTTGCTGGCGAGTTGCGCGGAGATGCGGTCCTTATGGCACGACGCCGATGATCCTGTTGCCCTAATGTAACGCCCGGCCCGCGGGGTTCGGTCGCACGTGCATACCTGTGACGCGGGATCGCACGTCACACATATCCACCCTTTCAGCACCGGCGGCCTTGGACACGCAACGGAGGTCGCGAATGGTGACGTCGTTGCTGTATTCCGGGAAGGATGTGTGTACAGAAGGTTCAAGTGGGGCGCAACACCCTGGTGAGCTCGACCCACCCTTCGCTCGTCGTGATCTCAGGTCAACCAGCGGCGGGGGAGACCGCGGGCACGATCGGGGGGGCGGTCGTGCCGGTGAGCGGCGTGCATGTTGGCGGTGCCGCCGGGCTCGCCGCACCGCTGCCGTTCAGCCGCACGATCGTGCCCTGACCCTGGCTTGCGCCGATCGCCGGCAGACTGACGTAGAGACCGCCGTCCGGACCGAAACCCAGCGCGATCGGGAGCATCAACCCCGTCGCCACCTCCGCCGCCGAGTTCGGCCCGGTCTGGCGCACCACCTTGCCGCTGCCGGGAACCAGGTATGGGGGCTGGCTCTGGTTACCGGTCGAGAGCTCGGCCGCGTAGAGGACCCCGTCCGGCCCGACCGCAATACCGGTCACGGTAGTGAGCCCCGTCCAAATGTCGATCATCGTGCCGTCGGCCGCGACGTGGATGATCTTGGCCGTGCCGTCGGTGAACGGGGCCGGCGTCAGCATGCCGACGTAGACCCCGCCGTCGGGGGCAAGCGCGATTGCGGCCGGCACCGGATGTGGGGCGGAAAGGTCGACGATGCGCGTGATGGTGCCGTCCGGCGTCACCGCGAGCACGCCGCCGCTGTTGGGCTCCAGAACCCAGAACACCCCCGCCGCCTCGTCGGCGACCATCCGGTAGCCGTCGGAGTCCGGGTCGAAGTCGTGCGGCATGTGGGTGACCGGGTGTGAGCGCAGCCAGCCGGAGAGGTTGACCACCACGTCGGTCGTGCCGTCGTCGTTGACGCGGTAGATACCGGACGGATTGAGCTCGTTGCCATGCACCGAACCGCCCCCATCCACACTCACGTAGAGTTGACCGCCCAGGAACGCCACGTCTTCGGCACCGAGGACCTCGCCGGAAAGGTTGACGGTCGAGGGCAATCCGAGGGCGACTGCCACCGGGCAACCCCTTTCGATCCTGGCGACCGCGCCGGTGAGCCCACCTAGAAACGGGCCAACGATATAGGTCACGTCCGCTGCCGCGGTCGCGGGGGTGTGTCCGCCGGAACCGGCGAGGGCGACGTAGAGGGCGCCGTCGGGCCCCCACACGAAGCCACGCGGATTGGTCAGACCAGACGCGACAACGCTGACGTTGCTTGCGATGGGCGAAGCCGCCGGGGTGGCACTCTGGCCCGCGGTCAGAGAAGGAACGGCCAAGAGCACGATAACGACAAGGAGCGAAGACAAGACGCGGTGGACGGTCATGGCGGTACCTCCTGGGCAAGACGGCGACCGGAACCCCGGCGAATTATGCGCCGGACGTTTGCCGTTCCCTGAAGAAGCCAGCCCTTGTCGCGCGAGAAACCCATAGTACCGAACGTTGATCCTGTCCTTTAGCGAGGACGCGTTCGCGCACGCCGCCAGCCGCACCGGGTTCGGCCTGACAATTTCTACCCGCGCACACCGAGAGAACAGGTCGCCGTCGGCCTGGTCGCAGCTGGCCGGCCGCAGGGCGACCCCCCATTCGATCCGATTCCAGCAGGTACCGAGGTCCCGATGCCACTCGAGAACCGTGGATACTTCTTCCTATCTTCGCGGGAATTTCGGTCCGGCTGGCACAGTCGGTGCCTGTCGTTGGTTAAACACCGTGTGGGAGGAACCGCCGCCCGACGCCGACGAAAGGGAGCTGTCGATGACGCGCGAACCGACAACCGTACGAAGAGGGGATCTCTTGCGGCCGCCACCTTCCTCCGTGACGCCGCCGCCGTCACAGGTGGCCCACGACCTGGCAGCGACGCACGCCCTGCGCACGCCGCTGACCGTGATCCGCGGGCAGGCCCAATTGCTGCGCTGGTGGGCCAACCGACCAGGGGCGCTGAACCTCTCCGCGATCCTCACGGCGGCGTCCCGGATCGAGGACGCATCCGGCGAGTTGGCCTCTGCCATCGACGATCTCCATCTCAGCGACGCGTTGCACCCGCCGTCGCCCGTCGATCTCGTGCTCGCGGACGGCGAGTACGCCTAGCCGACCCTGAGACGCTGGCGGGTACGCAGCTGCTCCTCGCGGCGAGACGTGCGAAGGGTCTCGCGTACCGGTCGGCACGGCGCCGTCCACTCGGAAGCCGATGCCGAAATAGGCACCCCTCAACCTCGTGAACTGGTTTCGAATCTGCTTATCTCGGTGAGAACGGCGCGCCCAGTGCCGGGTGCCGCGACCGGAGATTGCCTAGCGGAATCACGTTCATGTCCAGAGTTGGTATGATTTCCCTCCCGCGAGATTGCGACGAGCCTGACAATCAACATCATCCCCGCCGGCTTGAACCTTTCGGGGTCGGGTTTTCCATCTCCTGGCACACCCGTGCCATCGGTGACTGTTGCCGCGAATCAGGAGGAGCCGCGTGCCGACCACCGTTATGCCCGATCCCCGTACCGCGCTCGTCGTCGAGCTCACGCAGCATGCCCTCGCGGCGCCGGGTGTGCCGGAAGCCGTCGGTCCAATCCTCGAGTCCTTCGTCCGGCGGACCGCCGCCGAGGGGGCGGCCTACTTCCAGACGGCCGGTTCCGCTTTTCATGCCCGCGCCGTCGCCGGCGTGATGCCGGTCGGCCCGGTCATGGCTGCAATCATGGCGCATGGGCTGCCTGCCGACAGCCCGCTGCTGCAGGCCCTTGCCGACGCGCCGTCTCCCCTCTTCTTCGACGACACCGGATCGGTGCCGGTGACCGCGGGTTTTCCGGAGTTGGGCGTCGCCAGTCTCGCCGCCGCCCCCGTGCGCGATCGTGCCGGTGACCTCCTGGGCGCGTTCCTCATGCACACCTTCGTCCCCCACGCCTGGACCGACGCCGAGGCTAATCTGGTGGCCGCGGTGGCGGGCGCCCTGGCCGCCCTGACGGCGCGGCTGGTCGCCGAGGAGGAAGCGGTCTCCGCCCAGGAGGGCGCTCTTCGCGCGTTGGGTCTGGCCCTGGAGAGCCGCGACGGCGAGACCAAGGGGCACACCGACCGTGTCACCAACCTCGCCGTCCGGTTAGGCACGGCACTCGGTCTCACCGGTCCGGCGCTGACGACGCTGCGCTGGGGCGCCTATCTGCACGACGTCGGCAAGATCGCCGTCCCCGATGCCATCCTGCGTAAGCCGGGTCGCCTCGATCCCGCCGAGTGGGTAACCATGCGGGACCACGCCGCGCTCGGCCACGCGTTCGCCGCCCAGCTCCCCTTCCTGCCCGCCGACGCCCTCGCCGTGATCCGCCACCATCACGAGCGGTGGGACGGCAGTGGCTACCCGGACGGTCTGTGCAGGGAGAACATCCCGTTGCCGGCCCGCGTCTTCGCCCTCTGCGACGTCTACGACGCCCTGGTCAGCGAGCGCCCCTACAAACGGGCCTGGACGCACGACGCCGCGCTCGCCGAGATCGCATGCCAGTCCGGCGCGCAATTCGACCCAACCGTCGTTGCCGCCTTCCTCGCCCTCGATCTCGACGGTTCTTAGCCGCTCCTCGCCGGCAAATAGTGCCCTGTTCGATCTCGGCATCATGTCGCGCGTCGTGCGTTTGAAGGACATCGCGCGCTTCCCGGCTCCCTAAAATGGCGTCACGCCTGTGGTCGCCTGCCCTGTTGGCACTCGGCCGACGCTCGGCGTCGCGTGGTCGCACGTCGCAGAAGGGCACCGATCTCGGTGGTCCGCCCCATCGGAAGGAAGCAACGGCAATGGTCGAGCAGCGCCTGTCGGACCTGGACTTCGCTCCCCTCCTCCAGCGTACCTTTCACCCCTCGCCCGCCGCCTGGGAGGATCAGGTCTTCTACTTCCTCCTCCTCGACCGCTTCTCCGACGAGAAGGAAGATGGCTACCTCGGTAACGACGGCACCGTCGTTCAGGGGGACACGCCCCTCTTCCAACCCGCCGACGCCGGCAATGCGATCCAGACCCCTGAGGACGCCGCGAACTGGCGGGAAGCCGGTCGAACCTGGGCCGGTGGCACGCTCCGCGGCTTGGCGAGCAAGATGGGCTACCTCCAGCGTCTCGGCGTGACTGCCGTCTGGGTCAGCCCGGTCTTCAAACAGGTGCTATCCGACCAACACGCCTACCACGGCTACGGTGTCCAGAACTTCCTCGACGTCGATCCCCACTTCGGCGACCGCGACGAGCTCCGCCGGATGGTCGAGACCGCCCACGCCCACGGCATCCGCGTCGTCCTCGACGTCATCCTCAACCACAGCGGCAATGTCTTCGCCTACGACGCCGACCGTTACGCAACCCCCGATGGCCACGGCGGCGAGTTCATGGATCCGCGCTGGGACGGGCTGCCGTACCGCGTCCGCGGTTTCAGTGACGAGACGGGCGCGCCTTCGCTCCCGTTCGGCCCCGTCGATCTCGCCGCGCATCCCAACGCCTGGCCCGACGGCGCGATCTGGCCGGCCGAGCTGCAACGTTCGGATGTCTTCACCCAGCGGGGACGGATCGACAACTGGGACCACGACCCGGAGTTCCGCGAGGGTGACTTCTTCGACCTCAAGGACGTCCTCCTCGGCCGGGGTAATCTCGACGACTATGCGCCATCGGACGCGTTGGTCGCCCTCAGCCAGGTCTACAAGTTCTGGATCGCCTTCGCCGACCTCGACGGTTTCCGGATCGACACCGTCAAGCACATGGACCTCGGCGCCGTCCGTTACTTTGCCTCGGTCATCCACGAGTTCGCGCAGCGCCTCGGCAAAGAGAACTTCTACCTGATCGGCGAGATCACCGGCGGCCGGCAGCGCGCCTACGAGACCCTCGAAGTGACCGGTCTCAACGCTGCCCTTGGCATCGACGACGTCCCCGACAAACTGGAGTGGCTGGTCAAGGGAAGGCGTGCCCCCGCCGAGTACTTCGATCTCTTTCGCAACTCGGAGCTGGTTCGCAAAGAGAGCCACGTCTGGTTCCGCAACAAGGTCGTCACCGTCATCGACGACCACGACCAGGTTCGCAAGGGGCAGCAGAAAGCCCGCTTCTCCGCCGGCGACGACCGCTGGCGCCGCCTCGCTCTTCCCGCCCTCGCCCTCAATGCCACCACCCTCGGTATCCCTTGCCTCTACTACGGCTCCGAGCAGGCTTTCGATGGGGCAGGAGGCGACGATCGCTACCTCCGCGAAGCGATGTTCGGCGGCGCCTTCGGTCCCTTCCGCTCCCGCTGCCGCCATTCCTTCGACGAGACCACCCCGCTCTACCAGGAACTCTCGCGCATCCTCGCCATCCGTCGCCGCGAACCCACCCTCCGCCGCGGCCGCCAGTACCTCCGCGATATCTCAGGTGACGGTATCCACTTCGGTCCACCGACGCCCATCGGCGGCGAGCTCCGCTCCATCGTCCCCTGGTCCCGCATCTTCGACGACCGCGAGCTCCTCCTCGCC
>JAXDKI010000206.1:0-28928 GCA_034667245.1 Thermomicrobiales bacterium
CGGGTACGCCGAGTTTCCGGACGAGGAAGACATCGAGTGGCGCATTCAGGGCCTTCGCAACCTCGTAGGCCACCGGCACGCCGCCCCGCGGCAGACCGAGGACGATCACATCCTCTCGGTTCGCGTAAGCGGTCAGCTTTGCCGCGAGTTGACGACCGGCGTCATACCGGTCGCGAAAGGGCATTTCCATGGCCGATCAAAGGCGTATGCGGCACCGTCGTCCGGAAGACCGAAACCCTCCGGACGACGCATAACTGTCGCCGCAGGAACTGAGAATCACTGCGAGCGATTCTGTTCACGGTTGGCACCGCCGGCACTTGCGCCAGTGGCGGTCGTTTCACGGTCGGCACTGGTCGCGCCGCCACTCGTCCCGCCACTAGTAGTGCCGCTTGCGGTAGTCGTGGCACCGGCGGTCGCGGCACCCGTGCGACCGCCTTCCGTTCCGCCGCCACTGGTGGCTGCTTCAACAGGTACATCCTCCGCTTGACCAGCCTGTTGGCCACCGAGGACGGGAATGCGGCGCTCCTTCGCTTCCTCGGTCTTCGGGAGGGTGACTCTGAGGATGCCGTCTTGGAACTCGGCCCTGGCGGCATCGGCTTTGACGGCAGTCGGAAGACGAACGACTCGCTCGAAGAAACCGAACCGTTGCTCGCGGACGAGCCAACGCTGATTCTCCGCGCCCTCCTGACGTTCCTCGCGCCGCTCGCCGCGTATGCGCACCGTGTCGCCCAGTACGGTAATCTCGACATCGTCTGGAGCAATGCCCGGCACCGGGGCGGTGATAACGAAGTTATCCCCCTCCTCACGGACATCCACCGCCAGAGAGGCGGCGGCCGGGGCAGCTTCGCCGCGCGGTCTAATGAAACTCTCCGAGACCAGTCGATCCATCGCGTCTCGGAGACTCACCATCTCTCCCCAGGGATCCCACCGTGTGATGCTCATCGCCTCAACCTCCGTTGTCGGTTCATCGGCCGCTCCGTGGACGCAGTTTCGCCATGCGGCTGACTTCACCGACTTTTGCACGCACAAGGCGTTCCAATGAATTGCTTTCCAGCGCGCGTTTTGGGAACGATTCTTGCTGCCGCGGTCGTGGAGGCGCCCGGCCCTGTGCGGGCCTGCGCGCCGGGTTCGCCGTGGACGAAGCGGAAGGAACTCCAATGAGAGGGACGATCGATCGCGTGGTCGCGGATCGGGGATTCGGGTTTCTGATCGGTCCGAACGGCGAGGAATACTTCTTTCATCGGAGCGGGCTGACGGGGACGCCATTCGAGGAGTTGGGTCCTGGCGTGACGGTGCTATTTCAGGCGGCGGAAGAGCCAGGGGACGAACCGGACGAACACCTCCGCGCCGTCAACATCCGGCTCGACGAGGATGCGATTCCGGCCGTGGACAACGAGCCCCTTCCACCGGGAAAGATCGCCGGTCTCTGACGGCGTTGGCTTCGAGCTTGAGGCCGGGAGTATCGACTGACGGTATTCAAGCCGGCGGGGCGACGGGCGAAAGCTTGTGTCGCTCTCGGGTCCGGGTAGCCGCTCGTCGCCTCCAGAGGGGCACGGCGCCGGCGGCACCGAGACCGGCAATGGTGGCCAGGGTGATCGCGAGACCGAGGGTTGTCGAGTCGGACTCGTAGCGCCATTCGACGGTGTGCTCGCCCGGAGCGATCGCGACTCCGCGGAAGAGGTGGTCGACCACGTAGCTCTCGGCAGGTTCGCCGTCGACGAAGACGTCCCAGCCGGGATAGCTGACCTCGCTAAGCACGAGCAGGCCGGCCGCCGCCGTCGAGACCCGGAGCTCGATGCGCTCAGGAGCGTGATCGACGACACGGGCCTGGTCGGCCGACACGTCGGCCGGTCGCTCAAGGTCCGGTGGCAACTCCTCGATCAGGGCGGTCTCGCGCGGATCGACGGCGCTGTTGGCCAGGAGTGACAAGGTCTCTCCAGGTTCCACCTGACGCGCCGCGTGGACGATCCAGGCACGAGGTAGAGCGGTGGTGCGCTCGACGATCTGCACCTCGGCGTCGCGGTAGACGACCGGGTACGTCGCGAGGAGACGGGCAAGGTCGTCTCGACCCGGCGATTCGACCGCGGGGACGACGACGTACCGGACGTTGAGCAGGTCGAGGAGGGGCGAGTCCAGACCGTCGGGGTAGACGTTGGCGTCGTGGTATTCCTGGGTGTGCCCGTTGAGTGCATTGAGGAATTCGACGAACCGCTGGAGTTGGACGGGGTTGTAGCCCTGAACGTCGTGTAAACCGAAGACCGTGGCGCGGTTGTTGACAATGAGCGCCGCCGTTGCCGGTTGGGCGAACTGGTCGCGATAGAGGATCGGTTTGTCCGCCTTGAAAGAACGGATCTCGGGGTCATAGCCGAAAAAGCGGACGGGTTGCTCAACTTGTCGGGCCTGGAGGAACTCGACCGCGCCGCTCGCCGCATAGTAACGATCGAGGTCGCGGCGATGGAAGCCGCCGTAGGGGGCGGCGGACATGATACGCGGCCCGGCAAACCCGAGATCGAGCGCGACGATGAGAAGCAGCGCCACGGGTGCGAACCGAAGGAGGAGCGAGGAGCGCAAACAGGCGACGGCGGCGACGACGACGACCGCGGCCAACGCCGCGACAAGGGCAGGCCAGGGAATAACCGTGTCCGGGCGCCAGCGGATCGCGGCGACGACGATGACCGCGGCGGGAAGGGCGACGGCAAGTGTGAGCCGACGTCGCTGCAGCCAAGTGGGGAGGGCGTGGACGGTTGCGCCGGCGAGGAGGGCCGGGGCGAGATAGGTAGCGAGGGTGATGCGCTCGGGGAAGTGGGTGTGGAGATCCTCGAAGCGCGGGAGGAGGCGGTAGAGGATGGCGTGCAGGGGGGTGTCGTCGGGCGAGGCGAGGAGGATAGCGCTGCAGGAGAGGAACAGAAAGTAGGGGATGGCGTGGCGACGGCGCACGAGGACCAATGCCATGAGGGCAAGCGCGAGAACCGCGCCACCGGGGTAGTAGAGACTGCGGCTCAGATCGCCGAGTCCGGTGGCGCTTGCGGTCCAACCGCCGATGTCGGCGGCATAGGACTGCTCGCCGCCGTAGACCCCGCCGGCGACGTTCGAGAGTCGGTTGTACTCCAGACGGGGAATGATGCCGGCGGCGGCAAGACCGAAACCGATGGCGAGGATGGCGCCGCCGTTGAGGAGGAGCGCCGCGACACGGGCGCGGAAGAGGCCCTGTTGGTTTTGGGGCGGATCGATGAGTGTACGGTAGGCGAGGTAGCTGCCGAGGACGAGGAGGGCGTAGTAGCCGACCTGGCCGAGCCAGGAGGCGAGGATCTGGCTCAGGGCGAGACCGGCGAGGCCCCACCAGCGGGCGCGGGCCGACCAATCGGCGCGACGGAGGGCGACTTCGGCACCGAGGATGAGGAGGGGCATCCAGGTGGCGACCTGGAGTTGGGCGGGGCAGCAGACGGAGCGTCCGTAGACCGGGCCGGACAACTCATAAGCGACCGCGGCAACCAGCGCCCCGAGGGGTCGGATCCCGAGGGTACGCGCGAGTGCATAGGTAGCGAAGCCGGCGAGGGCAAGGTGACCGACGAGATAAGCGTTGGCGGCGAGGGTGAGGGGCAGGATGGTGAAAAGGAGCATCGCCGGAAGGTAGGTCCAACCGGACTGGGGGTCGGCAGCGAACGGGCCGCCAGCGAACTGGGCGGGGCTCCACTCGGGGATCTGAAAGGAGCGAAGGCGCTCACCGAGGTAGGAGTACCAGGGGTAGAACTGGGTGGCGGAGTCCTGACCGACGATGGTGCCGCCGTAGATCAACCGGCCCGCCGCGAAAGCCGTCAGGATGAGGAGGAGGGTGAGACAGAGCGCATCGCCAGCAACGGGGTGACCGAAACCGCGGCGCCAGCGCGCGCCCTCGTTGGCTCGGCTCGTCCCCGGAGTCGTCGTTACCAGTCGTCTTCTCCCATCCGCTCAATCCGGCGCTCGGCGTAGCGGCCCCCGTAAAACCAGGCGAGGGTGGCCAGGCCACCGAGTCCCAGGCCGAAGCCTCCCACCAGCACCGCAGCGAGGACGACGCGGAGCGGGGTGGCCGACGCGCCCGATGATCGAATCGGAATTGTCGCGCACGCAGCGAGGGCCGCGCCAAGTCCAACTAGAGCGAAGAGTACGGCCCGGCGACGGGCAGTGTCTCGGTGGGCGGTTAAGAGTAGGTCGCCTACCTTCGCCTCAAGGATCGCCCCTGCGATTGCAAACAGCCACCCTGCGATGTCGAGGAAGTAGGTCAGGCTGCGGCCCGTGCTGCCCGGCGAGAGGCGGTCGCGGAGCCACGTGGCTCCGCCTGCAAGAAGCGCGCCAAGGAGGACAAGAGTCAGTCCGAGGCGGCGGAGTGCGAGCGGGTTGTTCAGGTTGGGCAAGAACCCTCACTCCCTGGCCCCTCCCCCAGTGCACGGGAGTGGAGAATGGCCCGTCCGGGTTAGCGGTCAGCAGGGCGTGTGGGGCTGGGGCGGGGCTCGGCGATGGGTTCGGCGTCGCCGGTACGGCGCTGGCCGGTGACGAGGTCGAGCTCGGCCTGGGCTTGCTCCAGGCGGAGGCGGACGCGCTGCTCGTGGAGGTGCCACATGTCGCGGCGGATGGTGGAGTCGACGAGGCGGAGCTCATCGTGTTGGTGGGCAACGGCACTGATGCGGAACCCCAGCTCGCGGTAGAGCTCGTTGATCTCGTCAATCCGCTCGCCGAGACGTTCGTATCGTTGCTCGGCGGCCTGACGGAGTTCGGCGAACTGGGCATCGGTGGCCTGCCGGATGTCTTCGAGGCGATCGATGAGCACTTCGTGGCGCTCAATGGCTTGGGCGTGGAAGCGGCCAATGTCCTGGCGGAGCCCAACATCAGTTTCGCGCAGCTCCGCCAAGGCGGGGTCGACGTGGACGATGGAGCGACGATATTCCTCGATGAGGTCAGAGGCATGGGCGACGTCCGAGCGGATTTCGTCGAGGCGGGCACCAAAGTTGTCGGCCGCTTGCGCGACTTCGGCGGCACGGCGGCGGGCCTCTTGATCCACGATCTTGATCGCGTCTTCGTTACGGAGGATGTCACGGCGGACCTGGTCGGTCTCGCCGCGGACGTTGTCGATCGAGTCGCGGAGTTGGTGAGTGACAACGGCATTACGGTCGCCGACGGCGGAGAGGTGCTCAATCAGGGACCGGAGTTCGTCGTAACGCTTCTGGTGTTGCCCGGTATCATCGGTCTTGCGGCGGGAGGCTTCGAGGAGTTCTCCAACGTGGGCCTGGAGGGAGCGGATGGGGCGGGTAGCGTCGTCGAGACGTTGCTCGAGGTCGACGATGACCTGGCGTGTACGGTTCTCGTCGAGGGCGCGGGCCTGGGCGGTCTGCTGTGCCTCCTGGCGGATGGTATCGAGAATAAGGCGGTTCTGGGCGGCGTTGCCTTCGTGGCCTTTGACGCCTTCTTCGATGCGGACCTGGCGGCTGGCGAGCTCGCGCAGGGCCTGGCGTAGCTCGTCGAGCTGGTTTTGGAGGGTGACAAAGCGCGCCTCGTCCCGTTTGCGGTCGTCGTCCTGACGATAAGGCGCGATCCCGAGCGGCGTGGAGGGTGAGCGGCTGGACATTGGCGGCGTCTCTCTAAGTCGTCAGTCGTCAGTCGTCAGTCGTCAATCGGTCACTGGTCGTCGGCAGTGGACGGCGCGCTCGTGAGCTGCATCGGCTGGCGACTGACGACTGACGACTGACGACTCTCCACATCATACCCGGCGAGGGGCTCGTCATCGAGGGTGCGGAGGGTGGCGGCGACGGAGCGGGCAAGGGCGGGGGGGTCGTAGCCGCCTTCGAGGACGGCAATCAGGCGGTTGTCGGCGTAGTCGACGGCGAGGGTGGTGAGGCGTTGGGTCAACTGGGCAAACCCCTGTTCGGTGAGGCGCATGCCGCCGAGGGGGTCGTGTTGGTGGGCGTCGTAGCCGGCGGAAATGAGGATGAGCTCGGGGCGGAAGCGCTGGGCAACGGGGAGGAGGCGTTCGTCGAAGATCCGGGTGTAGGTGTCGTCGCGCTGACCGGCGGGGAGGGGGACGTTGATGGTGTAACCCGCGCCTTTGCCCTTACCGGTTTCGCCGGCGGCACCGGTGCCGGGGTAGAAGGGGAATTGGTGGGTTGAGAAAAAGAGGACCTGGTCGGTGTCGTAGAAGGCATCCTGGGTGCCGTTGCCGTGGTGGACATCCCAATCGACGATCAATACGCGGGTGAGCCCACGGGCGAGGGCGTGGGCGGCGGCGATGGCGACATTGTTGAGGAGGCAGAAGCCCATGCCGCGCTCGGGTGTGGCGTGGTGGCCGGGTGGGCGGACGATCGCGAACGAGCGGGTGACGGTGCCGTCGAGGGCGGCATCGACAGCGGCGACGGCGGCACCCGCGGCACGGAGGGCGACGTCATAGGAGGCGGGGCTGAGATAGGTATCTTGGTCGAGCCAGCCGCCCCCCTGTTGCGCGGCGCGTTCGATCGCCTCGACATACCAGGGGTTGTGGACGCGCTCGACGTCGGCGAGGTCGGCGGGGCCAAATGGGAGTTCGGGGCGGTCAGCTATCAGGTCCTGGCGGGCAAGCTCGGCATCGATTGCGGGGAGACGGCGAGCGTTTTCGATGTGCTCGCCGGTGTCGTGGTCGAGGAAACGGGGAGAGCGGAGGAGGGCGGTGGGGCGGGTGGGAGTGACCATGGTTGGGGGAGTATAGCGGAGAGAACGATCCTCGCGTCCCGCCCCGTCTGCCGGTCCGCAGGCGAATGAGAGCGTGACTTATGGCCCGGCTCATCGCTTCGGCGGTCGCACGGTGGGGATCGAGTTGCTCGCCGTTTCAGGGAATCGCTGTGGGGGAACACGCAACGCGGTTACGAGCTGATCGGGAGAGATGGGGGCTCTCTCTGCCGATGTTCTGTCAGCAGGACCCGATGCGGAGGCGATCCCCGGGCCAGACCAGGCCACCGGAGGCGCCATGCTACCTCCCGCTGACGACGACCGTGATTGTGGCTGGCGGCGATGTCTTGCCGTACGGATCGCTGGCGGTGTATGTGAACCTGTCGAGCCCGTTGTTGAAAAAGAGCGCGCTGGGTTGATAGCACAGGGCCCGATTCGTCTCGTTTTCCCCAGGCACGTCGCGGTCGGCGAGAAGTCCGAATCTTGGCTTGGATCTAACGTGTAAGGTCAGCGGATCGCCGTCGGGATCGCGGCCGTTCATCCAGACGCCGATGCACGACGATCCCCGAGGGCCGGAGAAGGTCTGGTTGAAGGCGAAGGGTGCGGAATTCGTCCGGCAGACCGCGGATTGCTTGTTGCCGGCGCAGACGAGCGCCTTGTCGCAGCAATCCTCCGCGCTCGGATTGCAGCGTTGACCTTCGACGGAACAGCCGCAATATCGGCGCCCCGTCGAGTCACGATCGGTGCAATTGCCGGAGCAGCAGTCGGCATTCTCCCGGCAGACTCGACCGACGGATCGGCACCCGGCGGCCTCGCCGACGCGGATGCGACCGCCGAATATGGCACCGAGGAAACCGGCCAGCACGCTTCGGCGGGGGGTGGGCCGCGCAAGTGATTTGGCGAGAACGTTGATCCGTGACTCGCGCATCCGCACGCGCTCCTTCTTTCGCAACGTCGACCGTTGTCTACGAAAGACAACGACAGCCACGATAGCATCGGACGCGGGAGGCGGCAATCACCAGCCCTAGGAGAATTGTGTCGTGGAGACGCAGTTGCTCCGACCCACCGTCACGATCCTTGGACCGGCGCACTGGGAAGGTGCGGCTAATGGGTGTCTGGGAGTGCTCGGCACCCTGGAAACACGGGCGTGAAATTGTTCTCGCGTCGACGGGTTATTCAAGCCCCATGCGGGAACACGAATACCCAACGGAACAGGAGAGCACTTTGCGTTCCCCTCCCCGGCCGCGAGCTGCCGGGTCCGGCGGTGGGAGACGAGAAGGTCGAGCCAAACCGGCTGAAGGTGACCGTCATGTCGGAGTCGCCGGACGGGCCGCCGGGGTTGAGCGGCGATGGTGATCAATGGGCTCGTCAGGAACGCAAGCGCGGGTCGAGGGCGTCGCGGAGGCCGTCGCCGAGGAGATTGAAGCCGAGGACGGTGAGGGCGATGGCGACGCCCGGGAAGATGGCGGCCCAGGCATTGACCTGGAGATAGCTGTAAGAGGTGCTGACCATCGAGCCCCATGAGGGAGCAGGCGCCTTGTTGCCGAGGCCGAGAAACGCGAGTCCGGCCTCGGAGAGGATGGCAAAGGCGAAGCTGAGCGATGTCTGGACGATCAGCGGCGCCGTGATGTTCGGAAAGACGTGGCGCGAGAGGATGCGCGGTGTGGTCGCGCCCAAGGAGCGGGCTGCCTCGATGTACGCCGTGTGGCGAACGGTGATCGACGCACCACGCACCACGCGGACAAACGGCGGCATGTAGACGAGCGAAATGGCAATGATCGCGTTCCTGAGGTTGTTGCCGAGCAGCGTGATCACGGCAATCGCGAGGAGCACGGCAGGGAAGGCGTAGATGACGTCCATCAGCAACGTGATGATGTTGTCCACCCAGTCCCCGCGGTACCCTGCGATCATGCCGAGGAGTACGCCGGCCGTGCCGGCGATCCCGACGACGATGGCGCCGACCTGAAACGATATTCGCGCTCCGTGAAGCAAGCGGCTGAGAACATCCCGACCGAACTCGTCGGTGCCGAACGGATAGCGGGCGCTCGGTCCCTGGAGCCGGTCGACGGTAAATTGCTCGGTCTCGCCGTGGGGCGCGAAGGCCGGCCCGATGATCGCAACGGCGACGAAAAAGGCGATGATGACCGTACCGGTCAATGCGAGACGCTGGCGGCGGATCGCCGACCACATCGAAGGGCGTCGTGGCGCGCGCGCGGCGACGGCGAGGGCACGGGGCGTGGCGCCGGCAAGCGACGAACTCCCTGCCGCCTGACTCCCGCCACTCTCTTCCGCCTGCGCCATCGTTCTTCCTTGCCGTTAAGCCGGCTTTCGCTCGCGCAGCCGCGGATCCATCACCGCGTACAGGACGTCGACGAGGACGCTGACGAGGACGAAGATCGTCGAGATGACGAGTGTGACGCTCTGGACGACCGGATAGTCCCGGTTCGAGATCGCCTCGTAGATGTAGCGGCCGATCCCCGGCAAACCGAAGATCCGCTCGATGATCACCGTCCCGCCGAGCAGTGTCGCGAGCTGAATTCCCCCGACGGTGATGATCGGAATCGAGGCGTTCTGCAAGACATGGCGGGTGAGGACGCGCGACGCCGGCAACCCCTTCGCCCGCGCGACCCGCACGTAGTCCTGCGACAGGGCCTCAAGTACTGCTGATCGCGTGTTGCGCATCATCACCGCCGCCAGCGGCATCGACAGACTGATGGCGGGCATGATCATCGTCTTGATGTTGTTGACCGCGTCCTCGCGGATCGATGTGTACCCGATCGGCGGCAGCCACTTCAACCAGAACGAGAAGACGAGCACCAGCAAGGTCGCCAGGAGAAAATTCGGCACCGACACGCCGAGGAGAGTGCCCACCGTCGCCGCGTAGTCGAGGCCGGAGTTGCGCCGAACCGCGGCCAGGATGCCAACTCCGACCGCCGGCACGGTGCCGATGAGACCGGCCAACAAAGTCAGCTCGATCGTCACCGGCAGGCGAAGCTTGAGCTCCTCGGTCATCGGTCGCCGCGTCTTGAGCGACCGGCCGAGGTCGCCTTGCAGGACGTGGCCCATCCACTTCCAGTACTGGACCGGCAACGGTTGGTCCAGGCCGTAGGACTTGCGGACCAACTCCCGCTGCTCGGGCGTGATTCGCTGCTCGTAGCCGATCGCGAGCATCGCCGCATCGCCGGGGATGAGGTGGATCAGGGTAAAGACCACGATCGACACCCCGAGCAACACCGGCACGAGGAGCGCCAGCCGCCGGAGAATGAATGTCAGCATCGGTCACCAGCCGAGCAGACGGAAAGACGATCAGGCGGACAGGCGGAGAGACCGATCACACCCCACGTGACGACTTTCCGTCTGTCCGTCTTTCCGTCTTTCCGCCTACTTGTCGAGCCAGACTTCGCGCACTTTGAGATTTGACCCGGTCGGGATGTGCTCGTAGCCCTTGACGTAGGTCTTCATCGCTTCGTACTGCTGGCCAATGAGGAGGTTGACCCAGGGGAGGTCCTCGAGGAGGATCTCCTGGATTTGCTGGTAAATCTCGGCTCGCTTCGCCTGATCGGTTTCGGCGATGCCGGCGTCGATCAGCTTGTCGACTTCCGGGTTGCTGTACCCGACGAAGTTGCCACTCTCCCCGGTCTTGAAGTCGAGCATAACTCCGTGCGGGTCGACGAACCCGCTGGTGCCGGTTACCGCCATATCGAAGTCAAAGTCGACGTAGACGACCTGGCCCATCTCGCCGGTTGGGAGGGCGTTCAACTCGGCGTCGATGCCGATCTGTTTGAGTTGCTCCTGGACGACGACGGCGGCGTCCTTGATCGTGCCGTACTCGGCCCAGGTGGTGATCGACGTCTTGAAGCCATCGGCATACCCGGCCTCGGTCATCAGCTGCTTTGCCTTCTCGACGTCCGGCGGGGGAACCTCACGTTTGAGGGCAGGCCAAAAGTCCTGCGAGAAGGGAATGTCCGTGGTCGTCCCGTGCCCCTGCAGCGATGCCGCAACGATGTCGTCGCGGTTGACGACGGCGTTGATCGCCTG
This sequence comes from Thermomicrobiales bacterium, assembly GCA_034667245.1. Classification (GTDB taxonomy): domain Bacteria; phylum Chloroflexota; class Chloroflexia; order Thermomicrobiales; family UBA6265; genus DATBFX01. The sequence goes on from JAXDKI010000206.1 coordinate 10,708, forward strand.
GCGCACCTTCACGTTGTTGAAGGGTTCCTTGCGGAGATTGAAGCCGATCATCCGAATCTGCTGAATGCTGTGACCTGCCAACACGATGCTGGAGTCGCCCTGGAGCAGCTCGATGTCCTTGGGCGGGACATATTCGATGAAGTCGACCGAGCCCTGGACCAACGCTGCCGTCCGCGAGGTGTCCTCCGCGGCGATGAGCAACTCGACACCGTCGAGGTACGGCAGACCCTCCTCGAAGTAGTCCGGGTTCCGTTCCAGCGTGATCTGGGTATTGGGCACGTATTCCTTGAAGGCGAAGGGGCCGCTGCCGACCGCCACCTGGGCCAGGTCGCCGTTCTGCTCGACGACCTCCTTGGGGATGATGATGCAACTTTGCGCAGCCAGGTTCGCAAGGATTGAGGCGTCCCGCGCCTTCAGCGTCAAAACGACGGTGTAGTTGTCCGGCGCCTCCACACCTGCCATCGAGAGGAGGTCCGCGGCGCTCGGCGACGCCATGGCCGGGTCGACGAGTCGCTCGTATGAGTACTTGACGTCGCCCGCCACGACCTCTCGCCCGTTATGGAACTTCACGCCCTGGTGCAGCTTGAAGGTGTAGGTCAGGCCGTCCTCGGAGATCTCCCACGACTCGGCCAGTTCCGGTGCGATCGAGAGATCCGGCTCGACCTTCGTCAGGCGGCTGTAGATGTGCTCAACGACGTGCCAGAGGGCGGTGAGACTCTGCTTTTGCGGATCCAGCCCACCAGGGTCGGACTGCATGCCCATCGTGAGGACGCCGCCAGGTTTCGGCGCCCCATCCTGCGCGAGAGCGGCGTTGCTGCCAATGCGTCCCACCGGCAGGGCACCAACGACCGCGGCGCCGACACCGAGCCCGGCCCCGCGCAGCATTGCTTGGCGGCGCGTCAGGCTCCCGTTCAAAAACTCGCGAAGCAGCGTCTCGAACTGATCCCGTGCGGCCATCGGTTCCTCCACGATCCAGCATTCCGGCCTCGACGTCGGTGTCGATCGTCGAGCGGGGCGGTCATCCGCCCACGCCGATCCTCGTCCCTCGAACGGCGAGCACCGAAACCACGTCCACCTTCGGCGAAGTTGGACGATTATAGCGCGTCGCTCCGGCGCGGCGCGAAGAACGGGCGCGCATGATTGACCGGAACGTGTCGTTGCCTCAGCTACGCTGCTCCATGCGGAACTGGCTCAGTCTACGGTCTCGCTTGGACACCCGCTGAGGAGATGGACGACGCTGAGTTTCTTGAACAACCTCACCCCTTCCGCCATGACGGCGATCACCGCCGGTGTCGCCTCCTGATCCCAGACCAACGCCCAGGTGGCGTCGAATCGCATCCCTGCCAGGTCGCCCGGCACGGTCGGATCGAGCCAGAGGTAACCGTCGAGCTGGGAGTGATCGAGGGGTGCGAGATGGACCGATCCCCCGCCCCAGACCGGCAGCTTGTCTTCGCGCAGCTTTCCGGCTGCCAATCGCTTGCGGAACGCGGTGTGCGGATCGACGGCCGTCGGCGCTTGCGACTCCCACGAAGCATCCGGGAGCGCCTGCACCTGAACGTCTCGCCCAGCACCCAAGGGATACCGCGCCCGCCACTGCAGATGCCCGTACATTGGCTTCCTCAGCCACGGTGACCCCTCGCCCGGCAAAGAGGTCGGCGGCTCAACCAGCACCCACTCGACGGCGAACCCGCGTGAGCGCAAACAGGACCAGACTTCGGTCCCGCCCAAGGACAACCGGCAGAGAGGCAGGAGCATGTCCCGTTCGATTGCCCGACGCCGACGTGGGACGATGAGGGGGTGCCATGCCTGTTCCGACTGATCGTCGAGGGCGACGCGAGCACGCAGCAGGCGACAAGCTGCCGAGGCGAGCGTCAGAGACCGCAGTGCTTCGGTCGCCGAGCTCGCCGTGGCGACTGCCCTCAGCCTCCCGGCCAGTTCACCGAGACCGAGCTCGGCATAGGCGTCAGCCTCGACCGAGAGCCCGGCGGCTTCCACCGCGGCATTCCGCCAGCCGGCCGCGAGCAGGCGAGCCAACCTCGATTCCAGTTCCATCAACCGCTCACCGATGTCGCGCATGGTGTCTCTTTCGCTCGATCAGGAGAGGTCAGGGTAGGTAGGACCGTTCGGCCAGCGCAACGCGCCGACGATGGCCAGGAGGCGCAATTGCGGACCACCGTGGCCCATGTCTGCCAGTCCCACCAACGCGAATCCGCTTGCACCTTCGGGTAGGGTTCCAAGCACTTGCTTTGACCAAGCCGCCGGCCAGTCCAGGAGCAGCGCCCGTCCCTGCTCGTCGGTGGCCGCGATCCGATCACCTTGCGCGACCAATGCCGTCGGCCGAAACACGACCGCCAGATCAGGCGCTCCGACCGGAATCGCCAGCCGCTCGACGAGACGCCGCCGAACCTCGGCGACGTCGGCGACCGCCCGATCGACGACACGCTGAACGTCGCCGGACCCCAGCGGCGCTCGTCGCACGCGAAGAAGCTTGACTCGACGCGGCGCGACACCGGGATAAAGTCCCGCCTCGTCCACCAGCAGCCTCAGCCGGCGTACCGGTCTCCGCTCACCGCGAAGCCCGCGCGGCGTGATTTGCCGCTCAACGTAGACCTCGCCCGTCACCAAGTCGACGAGGTAGGTCGAGTCGATGCGGAACTCGCCGTCGTCTCGCAGGTCCTCGGCGACCGGCATCAACTCCAGACCTGAGACGTGCTCGAGCTCGCGCTCTCGCCACGTTTTGCCGACCAGATCCTCCGCCAGTGCCGGGTCGAACTCACTCCGTCCATCGAGGTACGCACCAAGCACCTGCCGAGTCACGAGGATGTCGGCGAGCAAGGCTGCGAACCGTCCGGGGTCGACCCCGGCGTCGCCGCCCTCGACCGCGAGATGGCGCAAGGCCATCAGCAGATTGCCGAGCCGGCGGAGCTTGAGCGCCCGGACCGTCTCTGCAGCACTCGTCAACAGTGCCGACTGCTCGCGACCGAGGGCGGCGACGCCGCCCGCCGCGATCTCGTCGAGAAGTCGGTCGACCAGTACCAGTCCTGCCTGCCGCTGCTCGGCCTTCAACTCCTCGGCACGTTGCTTTGACACACCTTCGCGCCGTTTGCGCCCTGGCGGAGGCGCCTGGGGAATCTCGGCTTGCCGCATCACCCGGAACGCTTTCGGCTGCTCCAGCACGGCCACGCAAACCGCGACGACGTGCTTACAGTGTTTATTCCGGCGATGGGCTGGGCAGGTGCAGCTCACCATCACATCGCGCCCGAAGGAAATGGCGACCTGGTAGTCGGTCGAACCGCTGACCGCCGCCCGCGCGATCGTTCCGGCGACGGTTCCGTCCTTCACCATGCCCTGCCGCAGGTAGTCACGACCGGCCCTAAAGGCGGTTTCCCCCGCGAGGTCTCGCAGCTGCTCACCCAGGGCGAGGAGGACGGGATGCCGAGCGGGATCAAATAGTGCCGGCATCGACCGACTCTCCCTTCAACGCCCGCTCGACCGCCGCCACCAACCGGTTTGGCGTCGCCGCGAACGTCGGTATCTCCAGCGCCGCGACCTCGCGGGCGAGCGTGTGATCGAAGGAGGCAACACCGCCGTCATTCAGCGCCAACACGCAGAGCACACGGACTCGGTTTGCGCGCAACGCTGCCATCCCCCTCAGAAGCGCTCCCCGGTCTCCGCCCTCGTGCAGGTCGGTGATGATGATCATCAGCGTCCGCTCCGGCTGCTCGACCAACCCGCTCCCGTAGGCGACGGCGCGCGCGATGTCCGTCCCGCCGCCGAGCTGGACGCCAAAAAGGAGTTCGACGGGGTCGGAAAGTTGGTCGCTGACGTCGGCGACGTTCGTATCGAAGAGCACCAGTCGGGTATCGAGCGCCGGTAGTGCGGCGAAGACGGCGGCGAACACGGCGCTGTAGACGACAGACTCCCCCATCGACCCACTCTGATCGACGAGGACGATGATTCGCCACTCGTGGAAACGCCGCTGGTTGGCATAGAAGTAGATCCGCTCCGGAACGATCTTGCCGAGCGACGGCTCGTAGTGCCGCATCCCTTCACGCACCGTCCGGCGCACGTCGAGGTTCCGCGCGACTTTGAGCGGGGCATGCCGGTTCCGCTGCAGGGCGCCGAGCACGGCCTGTCGGAGTTGCAGTTCCAGTCGCTGCCTGAGCTCCTCCACGATCTCGGCGACGACCTGTCGCGCCGTACGCCGTGTCTCCTCCGGCATCAAACTCTTGAAGCCGAGAATCGTCGCGGCCAGGGCGACGTCCTTCTCGAGACTCGCCAGCGTCTCCGGCTCGAGGAGTAGTTGCCGCAATCCGCGCCGATCGATTGCCTCCTTCTCCATGAATGCGACGACGTCGCGTGGGAAATACCGTCGGATGTCGCCGAGCCACGTCGGCACATAGGGCGCACTGGCGCCTAACCCGCCGGAGCGCTCCTCTTGCCGCCCGTAGAGAAAGTCGAGTGCCCGATCGACCCGCGCCAATCGCGCATCGTCCCCCACCACTCCATCCGCCGCGGCAAACGTCGACGAGGCGCCACCTTCGGCATCTGGCCCGACGATGAGCCGCCAACGGAGAAGGGCTGCCTCCGTACGGGGGTCAGATGCGGGACGCTCCACCAAATCGGGCGGCGATTGACTCATCCTCTTACCACCACTCCGCCAGATCGGGTGATCCCCAACCCAGTCGCGCCTCTACGAGATGCCATAGCGATCCATCCAATCTGCCAGCGTCGCGGCGACGGCGGCGTCGGCCTCGACGAGCAGCGCCCGTTCCAGGTCCGAAAGACTCAACGAGACCGGCGCTCCGGACTCGACTCCGAGCACGCCACCGAGCGTCTCGCCCAGGTACCTGCGCTCGGCGGAGCTGAGGTCGCCAAGCGTCCGCCTCATAGCGGGCAGAAGCGGGATCAACGCGTCCACGTCGAGTTCGAGCAAGAACTCCGTCACAGCGGCGAGCAGAGGTCGGTTGCGGATCAGCGTACTCCGATGAAGGGAGAAGATCCCTGCTACCAAACGAGCGTTAGCCGCGGCGTCCCCGCCGGCCAGCCACGACCGCAAGCGACGCGCCAATTCTCCGGGAGGCAGTCGACCGTCCACCTCCAGCAGGGTCAAGGCCAGACCGCGCAACCCCGGATGGCAGCCATCCATCGCCGCGACAGTCTGGATCCCGTCCCAGAAGACGCCGGATTCGGCCGACGGGCTCCCTTTACGCACCAGCTCCGCTAGTGGTGTCAACGTCTGCTCGACCTCGGTCGCCGCCTCATCGGCACAATTCGCGGCCGTTGGCAGATGGAGCATGGCCCGAACAAAGAGACGCCCGGCGAGTTCGCCGAGTTGCCCTTCTGGCAGTCGCCGCGCCGCGCCGTAGGCAAGGAGTCCGTCGAGGTGAAAGACCGCCCGCGCGAGGGCCGGGAAACTTCCGCTGTCGGCGGCGAGCGCCTCACAACGCTGAAGTGCCGCCGGGAACGGATCGGGCAGCTCGCAAAGCGCCAACTGGAGCAAGACGCCGGTGCCTTCGTCGATCCGCGACGCGTCGTCCAGCCGCTTGCGAAGTAGCCGCACGCAGACCTCTGCCAGCGTGCTCCCCCAGGCGTTTCGCTCGACCAACCCGGCGTCGGTCGACGGCGTCCAGCAGAGCTCCCACTTCTCGCGGGCCCGTCCCAGACCGGCGAGCGCGCCCCCCTGCGCCATGCGACCTCCGCCGCCGATCCCGCTCTGCAACTCGCGAGCGAATGGGATCTCGGCGGCGACCAGGCGATGCAGGAAGACCGACTGCGCCGCTTCCTTCGGCATCGGCAGGTGGACCAGAATCTGACGCGGCGCATCGACGACCGGGAGATTCAGACGCTGTGCCGTCGCATAGAACTCGGTCTGCAGCGGTGTCCGACCGGCGAACGGCGTCACGCGGCCGAGCTCCTCCCCGATCAGCACCTCGCGCAATGCCTCGGTGACGACGGCAGGTTGCCCCTGCCCAAAGCAAGCCACCGCGGCATCGGTAACTTCGTCGACACCCGGCGCCGGCTTACCGCGCATCCCGGCCAGGACCGCCGCCAACTCGTTCGCGTCGATCTCCTGCGCGAGTGAAGCGATCTGCCCCCGCCGTCGCAACCGCTGCGCGACCGCGACGAGCGCACCACGGCTGGCCGCGCCGTAGTCGCCGCCGAAGCTCCAAACCTGCTGGTAATACCAGGGCGCACGGTTTCCGGCCCCGTAGCCGAGGTGCTCGCTCAGGCGGGGAAAGCTGTACGGAACAAGCGCGAGCTCGGTCTCCTTGCCACCTCCAAGCTCTGGCATCTCCGCACCCGCCGCGAACCACCCGGCGATTGCCGCGGCATGCGCCGCCCCGCAGACCAGCACGATCTCCTCGGCCGGAATCCCGGAGCGAACAATCTCGCCCGCGATGGCCGCCATGTGCCGCTCCCGGAGATCGTCGCGATTGCGCTCGTCGCCGGAGCGACCGAAGCTGCGCACTTTCGCGCCATACTCGCCGTAAGCTCCGATGAACTCTTCGAGCGAAACTCCGCCACACGCCTGCTCGAAGGCCGCCTCCCAGAACGCGTCAAAGTTGTCGAACCCTGCCTTGGCTGCCAATCGCGTCGTGAATGCGCCGTACGGATCGCCTGCTGATGCCTCTCGCTCGGATACGTCGGGTGCACCTTCCGCCTCGTGCGACACCTCCGGCCAGGCGAGCGTCACGCTGGCGGGCACGTCGCAGAAGCGCAGGATGGCACCCACTTCATCACCCGTTTTGAGGGCGGCGTATTCGGGAGAGTAGTGGCAAAGGGGATAGAAGACAGAATGACCATCTGTTCGCACCGGCGGCGTCTCGCCACGGTCCGCGGGATAGGCGTAGATGGCGACCGGCGGCACGGTCGCATGGTCGAGCAGATACGGGATCAAGCGGTCAGCATCGGCCGGCCCCTCGATCAGCACCGCGCGGGGGCGCCGCTCACGAATTAGGCGACCGACCTGGATCGCCGCCGCCGGCGAATGGTGACGGATGGGGAAGATCAGCACGCGGTCACCGCACTCTACCGACGAATCGCGACAGACAGACCACCATCGAGTGGTTCGGTATTGTCGCGTAGAACATGCGTTCTTTCAAGATACACCGCTGCGTCGGTGCGTCTGGAATGACGGCAGCCGAGAACAGGCTCAGGCACACATTCTGCGATGCCCCGTTGGTGAGTCGAGGGAAAGGAGCACGCGATGGCCGAGAGCAGGAAGCAACGCGACAAGACCAGTGAGCGGGCAACCTACCTGACGCTGATCGGTCTCTTTTGGGGCATCTTCCTTGCCTTTCTCCCCCGCCGCGGCGAGACACGTCCGCTCGATCTCGGGCCCCTCGACCTCGGGATGCTCGGTCTGGCGACCTACCGCATGGGACGACTCGCCTCCGACGACCTCGTCACCCAGCCGCTCCGCGAGCCCTTCACCGACGTCCAACCCGACGAGACCGGTGCCGGCGAGAACACTGTGGCCGAGGGGACCGGGCCCCGCAAAGCGCTGGGTGAGCTCATCTCCTGCCCGACCTGCGTTGGGACCTGGGCCGCCGCCTTCCTTGTCTACGGTCTCCGCATCGCCCCCGGTCCCACCCGCTTCTTCCTGGCGATCATGGCCACCACCGGCCTGGCCGAAGTGATCGACTCCCTCGTCGAAGACCTCCGTTGGTCCAGCCGCATGGCCCGTAAGGCTGCCGCGTAGCTCACCGCCGCAGCGCGAGTGCCCCCAGCATTCCGCCGATCCCAGCCCCAACCACTGCCAGCAAACCCCGATGCGTCGTCAGCTTCCATTGCAAGCTCGAATCACTCGCGCGGTCGTCAAAGTCGCCGTGCGCCCCGAAATCCTCGGTCTCGTCCGCCGGTTCCCAAAGATTGTCGCGGCGACCCGGCTCGACCGGGCGGTCGGTCTGCTGCGCCTCGTAGTTCGTTCGCGCCAGATACCGATCCAATAGGCCCGGCGCGATTTTGTCGCCGAGTTGTGCTTCGACCGTCGGGAATCCAACGCTCACCTCTCGCCGATCGTGTTCGCTGGCCCAGACGATCGCTTCGGCCGCCACCTCCGGCTGAAAGATCGGCGGCACTGGTTGCGGATGGTTGGGCAACCGGCTTCGCACCCAGTCAAATTGCGGCGTGTTCAGCGCCGGCAGCTGCACCATCGTTACCCGGACCCGACTCCCATCGTGCAGCAATTCTGTCCGTAGCGACTCGGTAAATCCCTGGACCGCGTGCTTGGCACCACTGTACGCGGCCTGAAGCGGAATCCCCCGGTAAGCCAGCGCTGATCCCACTTGCACGATCACACCCTCGTCGCGGGGCAACATTCGCGTCAGTGCCGCCATCGTGCCATGGACGCACCCGAGATACGTGACTTCGGTCACCCGCCGGAACTCCTCGGCGGTCATCTCCTTCACCGGGGAGAAGACCGATACCATCGCGTTGTTGACCCAAACGTCGATCTCCCCCAATTCCTCCTCAATCCGCGCGGCTGCCGCCTCCACGGCCGCCGCGTCCGCCACATCCGCCTGAACCGCGGCGGCCCGCCTACCCGCCGTCTCGACGTCCCACTTCGCTCCTTCCAGTCCCGCCAGACCCCGCGCAATCAGCCCGACATTCGCCCCTCTCTCTGCGAACGCCCGCGCCGTCGCCCGACCCACCCCAGCGGACGCGCCTGTAATGACAACGACCCTGGATTGTTCTGCCCGATCTCTCGCCATAGGGCTGTCCTTTCGGTTGAGACGAAGACGCAGTCCAAGCGCAACGAGGGCATTCATGAGCAATAGGTGCGCCAATTGGAGCAGAAGAACAAGAGGAACCCGAGGCACAAGGAAGACCAGACACAACGAGGATGAAGCGCTTCACGAGTTGCGTAGGGGCGGACACGGCGGTCCGCCCCTTCGATCCCGCACCCCCGAATTTCAATTCATCTCGCGAGTCTCATGGTGAATACAATCAATGGCCGTCGTTCGACACGGCATAATCTCGATGCTCGTATCTAGAAGCTCTCGCCCATATCACCGTTCCTCGCTCTGCTCCCGGTACGCCCGTTCCAGCCCCTCTCGTGCCCGTGGGATCTCGGCACCGAGTTGTTCCAGAGCCTTGCGGAGCTTCGCCCGTGTTTCCGGGTTCGATGCCGCGGCTTGCAGGTTCGGGTAGATCGAGCGCGTCAACAGACCGCGAACGTCGCCGATAAAGCCGGTCAGGTCGCGACACGTCGCGTCGTCGAGGTCGAGGCGGTGCTGCGCGAAGGCCTCCGCGAAAGCGAACGTCCCGTCGCCGACCTCCTTCCAGTGCTCCCAACGAAGGCACTCCGCTGGGAGCTCCGACGGCATGGCGAACGGCTCGCCCGGTAGCAGGACGGGATTCGTGACCGACACGAATGTCGTCTCCAGTTTGGTCAAGCGTCGATAGAGCTCGCCGATCGCCACGGCCCGCCGCATCGCGACGCCCGAATCGTCGGCTTTCCGCTGCCGCGCGGCAATCGCCGCGATGGCCGCGCCGACCCCCTCGCGCAGCCGACTCAGCTCCGCATCGTGATGTGAGCGGAGATCCCGGAGCGCCTGCTCCAGCGCCTGCGTCGTCTGGCCGTCAACTTCGGCGTAGCGCTCGCGCAGTCGAACGATCTGCGATTCTTGCTCGCTTGTGGAGGAGCGTAGCGTCTCGCGGAGTCGCCCCAGTTCTGTCTCGACGTCGCCGATCACGCGCTGGGATTCCGACCGCAGTCGCTCCACCTCGGCTTCGTAGCGCGCTTCGAGAGCGGCTCGCAACGGATCGACTCTCGTGCCGGTCTCTCCGATGGAGATCGGCGCCGAGCCGCCCCCCTTGCGGATCTCCCGGGGCAGATAGACCACGACTCCGGCGATCATCACGCCGAGCACCAGGAGTAAGAAGACGATCAGAAAGTCCATCTGCCGATCCCCAACCCATCGCCGCGGCCAGTCATGCACACGTTGGCACAAGATACCCTAGCTGCGTCGTCGCCGCATCGCACTGCCGGATGCCGGTACCATTCCCGCGACGGCGACTTACGCCCGACTGTCTGAGTCCTCGATGCTTTTTCGCACGAGGCAGCGATCAAGCGACTCGCCCTGGTGTGGGCGGATCGCCAGGCCTGGAGAAGAAAGAATGCCGAGACGACTTGCCTGGTTGGCATTGATGGTTACGCTTCTCGCCGCGCCATTGGCTGGATTGCCCTCGGCCCGAGCGCAGGGAGACGGCACCGACCTCGCAACGCCGTCGCCCGGCGAGAAGCCTCCCGCCGAAGAAGCGATCCTGCCGAAGTACCGAATCCTCTCGTACTACGGTTTCCCCGGCAACGAACTGATGGGTATCCTCGGCCAATACTCGAAGTCAGATCTCCGCAAGGAGTTGGTCCGCCAAGCGCGCGCCTACGAGGCGGCCGATCCGGACCGCCCCGTCAAACTTGCATTCGAGATGATGGCCTCCGTTGCGCAACGCGATCCGATGCCAGACGGCTCCTACCTGACTTACACCGATCCCGAAATCATCAAGGAGTACGTCGACTACACGGCAAAGCACGACATGCTCCTGATCCTCGATGTCCAATTCGGTCGAACGAGTGTCCAGGAGGAGATCGCCCAGGTTCGCGACTGGCTGAAACTCCCTCACGTCCACCTTGCACTTGACGCCGAATTCGCGGTCAAGGAAGGCGAACAGCCGGGCGTCGACCTCGGCAGCCTCGACGCCAAAGATGTTCAATACGCCCAGCGCGAGATGGTTACGATCGCTGAGGAGGCGGGCATCCCGCCAAAGATCCTCATCCTCCACCAGTTCAATTACTACTCCGTGTCGAACAAAGAGAAGATCGCACCGATAGACGGCGTGCTCTTCGTCCTCGAAGTCGACGGCTTCGGTACCCCGGACGAAAAGCGCCTTACCTACTCCGTCATGACTGAGGAGCCGATCCAATTCCACGGTTTCAAGCTCTGGTACAGCGGTGAGGACGACCCACTCATGACGCCCGAAGACGTGCTCTCCCTCGACCCCATACCGGACATCGTGATTTACCAGTAAAGAACCGGCAGCTATCAGCCGTCAGCCATCAGGAACGAGCCCGAGATCTCACCATCGCCAGACGATGCCACGTCTCTGTGCCTTGGGACCAGCCAATTGCAAGACTCTCCTGACGGCTGACGGGTGACGGCTCACAGGGAATGCGATGACACGACGCGAGCGCATCTCGGTCACCGCCGCCCATCTGACCGGGTCGGAGGGACCGCTACGCTCGCTTCTCGATCGACTGCGCATGTTCGGGCTCGGCGAGCGAGTGCTGAAGACCGCGATCGCCGTCGCACTCTCGTGGGAACTTGCCGGTCTCATCCCAGGCAATTCGAACCCGGTCCTCGCGGCGATGACCGGAATGTTCTCGATCAACCTGACGATCGCCAGTTCGGTCACCGACGCGGTTCAGCGCATCCTTGGCGTGATTTGGGGCGTGGCCGTCGCGCTCCTCGTCAATTGGGCGTTTGGGCTGAGCGGCTGGTCACTCGGACTGGTCGTCTTGATCTCCTTCGTCGGCGGGCGACGACTTAGGCTCGAAGCGTCTGGTCTGAGCCAGATGGCAGTCAGCGCCTTGTTGGTCGTCCTCGGTGCCGTCGGCACGGAGGCCAACAACGTCGCGGTCTTGCATTTCGTCAACACGCTGATCGGCACACTAGTCGGCATCCTGCTCAACGCCGCCGTCGCGCCGCCGAACTACCTCCCCGCTGCTCGCCTCCACTTGCAGAATCTTGGCGACCGGATCGCGGAGATCCTCGACGACCTTGCGGGCGGTCTAGCGAATGGCATTGCGCACGAGACGGCGTGGAACTGCCTTCAGCGCGCCCGCGTCGTGGCGACGACACTCGACGAGGTCGACGCGTCAATCAAACATGCGGAAGAGAGTCTCAAGTATCACGTTCTTGCTCGACGACAACTGACGATGCTCGCCGTCTATCGCCGGTCCAGCCGTGCGCTTGAGCACACAGCGGTGCAGTCCCGCGTCATCTGTCGGTCGATCGTCGACATCGTCGACACCGCTGCCCCGGGCGAACCTCGTCCCACGTGGGTCGAACCCGAGGTCCTGGGCGGTCATCTGGCGAACCTACTAAGCGCCGTCGCGATCTCGATCGAGCATTTCGTCAGCCTGGTCGATGCACCCCGCCACTCGGATGACGACGAAGCCCTTGCCGGCGAGGTGCAGAACTGCCGCCGCGACGTCACGCTCGCCGCACGCGATCACCTGACGGAGTTATTGCCAGATGGCTGGACCCTCCTCGGCGAGGTGATCGCGATCTCCGGTCAACTCGTCACCGATCTCTCCGACGCCGCAAACGACCTGGAGGGGCTGCCAAACTGGACGGTACGTACTCGGCCTGAGGCGACGCCGGCTGATTCGTAGCGCGCGAGTCTGGCTTCCCCTTGACCGAAGTTCAATCAGGTCTGACGACCGGCACGGTGACCTCGGTTCGGTAGAGCTTTTGCTCCATCCGGTCGAGCGCCAGCAGCAGACCGTGGATCAGTGCCTGGGGTCGCGGCGGGCAGCCGGGGATGAAGACGTCCACGGGGAGGACGTTTGCGACACCACCCGCGGTGCAGTACGTGCCCTGAAGCACACCACCGCCGCAGGCACACGCACCGACGGCCACGACGAGTCCAGGTTGCGGCATCGCCTCGTAGGTCCTGCGTGCTGCCTGCTCCAGGTGCCGGGTGACACTCCCGGTGACGAGGACCATGTCGGCGTGCCGCGGCGAAGCCACGATGTCGATTCCGAGTCGTTGGATGTCGTAGACCGGTCCGAGCAGGGCCTGGATCTCCCAGTCGCAGCCGTTGCAGGATCCGGTGTCGAGGTGCCTGATGTGCAGCGAGCGCTTCAGCAGACCGCGAATGCGCGCCCCCAACCGCTCTCCAATGGCGTCGACGGTTTCATCTTGCGTCCGAGCTCGGGCTCGCACGGTCGGCACGATCAGCTGAGATGGCGGTAAGGTCATGTCGGCGTCTCCGTGGTTGACGTGAAGGCGACTCGCGTCGTCAGATCGGCGACGTCTCGCACGCTTACTTCGAACTCGTTGCTCAACAGGATCGCTTGGCTCGGACAGACATCCTGACAGAGTCCACAGAAGACGCAACGGGCATCGGTCAATTCCCAGACCCAGCCGTCGCCATCGCCGACAACGGAGATCGCGCCGCTCGGGCAGACACGGGCACAGGCCCCATCGCCGGTACATCGATCAACGCGAAGCATGACCTGTCCTCGGAACGCAGGCGGAGCAGGTTCTGGCACGTCGGGATAAGCGCGGGTGACGACTCCGCCTCGCAGGCTGCGTCGAACAAGTCTCAGCACGACCCCGTTCTCCTAGACTTGAGCACTAGCCTTGCCAGTTCCATTGCCCGTCACCTGTCCAGGCAGGCGTAGCAAAGCTCGAAGCTCTTGTTGATGAGGGGAAAGTCGGGAACCATGTTTCCGGGCACGGCAGCGGCGACGGCGGGCCAGTTGGGGTAGCTCGCGGAGCGGATCCGGTAGCGATCGATCGTGCCGTCGGGACCGGTGCGCACCCAGTGCAGGTTCTCTCCGCGCGGCGATTCGGTCGCGGAGAAGGCGGAGCGGTTGGCAGGCAGCGGTCCTAGCTCGTCGGCAAGCGGACCCGCGGGCAGCATCGACACGACCTGGCGGATCAGCGCGAAGGAGACGAGCACCTCGTCCATCCGAACCAGGGCTCGCGCCTTCACATCACCCTCGTCGCGGACTGGCACTGGGGTCGGCTCGGGCAGTTGGCCGTAGAAGGCGTGTGGATGATCGCGACGACAATCGAGGTCGAGCCCGCTCGCGCGCGCCGTCACGCCGACCGCGCCGAGTGCTTGCGCAGTCTCCTTCGACAAGCAACCGGTTGTCGCGAGACGCTCAACCGCCGTTTCGCTGCCAAGCACCAGGGCGATGAAGTCGCCAAACTCGTGCGAAGCGCGGGTGAGTGTCGCTTCGAGGTCACGGAGGTGTTCGGCCGAGAGATCGCGGCGGACACCGCCCAGGCGACAGACGCCGCGCAGAAACCGGTTGCCGGTTAGTCGCTCGTTGAGCCGCTGCAGATCGTCCTTGAGTTTCGCGCCGTACGAGGCGCCCACCGCGAAGCCGATCCCCGCGCAGATGTTGCCGAGATCCCCGATGTGGTTGTAGAGCCGCTCAAGCTCCAAGAACAACGTACGAATCGCGGCGGCGCGGCGGGGAGGTTCTACGCCGGCGACGGCCTCGACCGCCTGGCAATAGGCCACGGCATGGGACAGGGAGCAGGCGCCGCAGATCCGCTCCGCGAGCTGGAGGACGTGTGCGGCCGACTTTCCCTCGGCCAGTTTCTCGATGCCGCGGTGGGTGTAAAAGAGCCGTGTCTCAAGGTGAAGGATGACCTCGCCGACGGCGGCGAAACGGAAATGCCCCGGCTCGATCACGCCGGCGTGGTACGGCCCGACCGGGATCTCGACAATCCCCTCGCCGTGCAGATCGTGAAAACGGTGCGGCTCCCGCTCGACGCGTGGCACCGGGACGGACGGATCGAAGTCCTTCCGTAGCGGGTAGACTCCGTCCGGCCAATCGTCGTGCATCACTAGACGGCGCGGGTCCGGGTGACCGACGGGGTCCAGCCCGAACATGTCCTGCACTTCGCGTTCGTACCAATGAGCGGCAACGACGTGCGGCGTCACCGAGGGAAACGAGCACGCGCCGGCGTCGACGATCGTCTCGATGGTCGCCCAACGCCGCTCGGGCAGGGCAAAAACGTACGAAAGGCGGAAACCGTCCTCGGTGGAGCGCGCGTCTTCCCCCACCATCGTCGCCAGGCGCCCACCGTGCTGACTGACAACGTCGGCACAGGCGGTCGGGAGATCCGCGGTGGCGACCACCATGCGCTCATCACTCGCGACTTGCCCGGAAAGGAGGCGGCCACCGGTGGTGGCCGGAACGGCAGTGTGTGGAATAGCGGCGATTGCGGTCATCGCATGAGCCTCACCGTGCCACCGGACCTAGCACGACCGCGACATCGTCGAGCAGTCGCTCGACTTGGGCCGGTACGTGGACGCCAAACAGCACCATCACCACCGCCAGCGGCGCCAGCGCCACCAGCGTCGTCACCTGCGCCCGCCACTCGAACCGAGCCGCCTCGCGGCCGTCGTGGGCCGGGGCCGATGCCGCGGGCGGTGTGCCGTAACTAACCCGCATCGTCTGCATGACCATCCCGGCGAAGATCGCGCCGAGCACGAGCACAACCACGGTGACCGCCGCAATCGCCGGCCACTCTCCACGGAAACCGGCCCCGACGAGGAGCAACTCGCTGACGAAGATCCCGAAGGGCGGGGCGCCGGTGATCGCCAGAACGCCGATCAAGAGCGCCCAGCCGGCAAGCGGAGCCACCTTAATGGCGCCGCGGATTGCGCTGATCCGGCGGTTGCCGAAACGTTGGACAAGGTCCCCGGCCACGAAAAAGAGGAGCGCCTTCGTCGCCGCGTGATTGACGAGATGAAGCAGCCCGGCCGTAACGCCGAGCGGCCCGCCGATACCGAAGGCGACCGCCATCAATCCCATGTGCTCGACGCTGGAATAGGCGAGCAGGCGCTTGAGATCGCGTTGGACGAGGATGAACGGCGCGGCGACTGCCACCGAGAGGACGCCAAATGCCAGCAGCAGATGCGACGAAAAGTCGCTCCCGGTCGCGCTCGTCGTGAGGACGTGGAAGCGCAATATGCCGTAGAGCGCGCAACTGTCCAGCGCGGCGGAAAGGAGCCCGCTGATCGGCGACGGAGCCTGACTCTGGGCGTCGGCCAGCCAGGTGTTGAGCGGCGCGAACCCGGCCTTCGTCCCGAAGCCGATCAAGACGAACACGAAGGCGAGGCGCATCAGCGCCGGATCGAGCTCGCCCGCCTGCCCGCCGAGGGTGCTCCAATCCAGCGACGCCGAAGCGCCACCCTGGCGTGCCGCGTAGTAGGTCAGGATCACGCCGAACAGGGCGCAGGTGATGCCGACGGTGCAGAGGATGAGGTACTTCCAGGCTGCCTCGAGCGCCGCCTTCGTTCGGTAGAACCCGACCAGGAGCGCGGACGCGAGTGTCGTCGCCTCGACCCCGACCCAAAGCAGCCCCAGATTATCGACGCTGACGGTGGCGAACATCGTCCAAACAAATCCATGGAGGCCGAAGAAGTACCAGCGGACGCCCCGCCGACCGAGCGGGACGTGTCCCGCGTGCAGATCGTGTCGCACGTAGCCGATGGAGACGAGCGACGCCGCAAACGCAACCGTCGCGACGATGCCGATCATCAGTGCCGAGAGCGCATCGACGTACAACATGCCCTGCAGCGCCTCGAATGCCCCGTGCCTGGCGACCCGGACGACAACGATGGCAGCCAGCGCGAGCGTCGCGGTCGTGCCCACAGTACTGACGAGTTCAACAGTCCGAATACGGCGCAGGGACCAGCAGCCGACCGCCGTCAGAATTGGGACGACAAGAAGGGCAACGAGGGCGGCGGATGCCATTAGGCGACCACCCCCCTCGTCATTCCTCGACAAGCTCGGAATGTCGATCTTGTGATGGCGCGCGCCGTGCCCACGATCCGGCAGATCTTCCTCGACAAGGCAGTCATCCCCTCAGCGTCTGCAGGCTATCGATGTTCGTCGTACCTAGGAGTCGGTTGATCTCGTGGATGACCAAACCCATGATGGCGACGCCGGTCAGGACGTCCATCGCGACGCCGAACTCGACGGCGAACGGGAGCCCGCGCGTCGCCGCGACCGCGGCCAGGTAGAGCCCGTTCTCCATCGTCACCAATCCGATCACCTGCGTCAGCGCCTTCTTCCGCGTGACCATCGTGAAGAGTCCGAGCAGCAGCAGTCCGAGGGCGGCCGGGAGCGCGTCCGGAGCGTCGAACGCCCCGAGCGATTGACGGGAGACGGGATCGACGGCGTAGAAGGCGACCGGAATCAGCGCAGCAGCGAGGGGAAAGGCGATTTTGACGGGGAGAATGACGTCCACCTCACGCTGAACCGCCATCCGCCGCAGGACGTGCCGCAGGATCACCGGCACGACGACGGCCTTGACGGCGACGGCGACGACGAATGCCGCCCAGGCGCGCCATTCCATCTCAGCCAAAGCGGCGGCACCGGAGGCCACTCCGAGGAGCACGCCCTGGACCGCGAGCAACACGATCGCGGAATCGAGCCGGCGGACGAGCGTTCCCAGCAGCGCCAGTCCGAGGAGACCAAGCGCCGCGGCGTTGATCAGCGTCCCGGCGTGTTCGTGAGGAAGGATCGCGTCCATCGCTACCGGTCCACCAGGTAGGTCGCCATCACCGCGAAGACACCGAGAACGCTGGCAAGTCCCAAGAGATCGGGTACCCGGAAGATGCGGAGCTTCGCGACCGCCGTCTCGATCGCCGCCAGGAGCAGGCCGAGGAGGCCCACCTTCAATGCGAACGAGGCGAGCCCGCCGAGCAGGGCCACCGGCGAGTGATCGCCGGCGCCTGCCATACCCCAGGGGAAGAAGAGGGACGAGGCAAGGGCGAGGATCGCAAGTTGCTTCACTTGCGTCGCCCAATGAATGACGCCGAGCGGACGACCGCTGTACTCGAGGATCATCCCCTCGTGGGCCATCGTCAGCTCGAGGTGAGTGTCCGGATTGTCGATCGGAATCCGTCCGGTTTCGGCGATGACGACAATCAAGAGTGCGCCGCAGGCGACCAGGTCGGCGGCCCCTAATCGGCCATCGCCCACGAGCGCCGACAACGACGTCGATCCTCGCGGCAAGGCAACGGCGAAGATCACGAGCAGCAGCGCCGGCTCGACCAGCGCCGCAAAGGCGACCTCCCGGCTCGCTCCCATCCCCCCGAAGTTGCTCGCCGTGTCGAGGGCGGACAACGCCAGGGCAAATCGCGCCAGGGCGAGCAGCCCGACGAAGACGACGGCATCGCCAATTCCGGCCGCGGGCGATCGCTTGGCGACCGTCGGCACGAGGACGGCGGCCCCGACAAGGGCAGCTCCGTAGACGAGCGGCGCATAGCGAAAGACCCACGACGCCTGGTCGGAAACGATGCTCTCGCGTGCGAGGAGTTTCGCAAGGTCGCGGTACGTCTGAAGAAGCCCGGGACCGCGTCGGTTCTGCCAGCGCGCCTTGACGGTCTTGATGACACCTTGCAATAGCGGCGCGAGGACGAGTACGACCAGGAGTTGGATCAGGATCAGAATGGCG
>JAXDKI010000207.1:0-12737 GCA_034667245.1 Thermomicrobiales bacterium
GGGAGGAGGACATAGGTGAAGCGCTGAATGCCCTGGTCGATGAAGGAGTAGTCGCAGTCGGGCTCGGGGACGTAGGGGTCGTGGTGGGCGTAGATCGGGCTGCGGAGGACCGTCAGGCCGATCTCGCGGTCGGTCACGTGGGCGCTGTACTTGCCGTCGTTGAGGATGCTCAGCCCGTAGGCTAGGCCGGTGTCCGGGGTGCGGCCGGTCAGATCGAGCCAGCCCTGGTACGGCTCTTCCTCCCCGTCCTCCGGTCGCTGGATGACACCGTAGGGGATCTCGTAGGTCGCCTCCGTCTGCTCGAGGTTGAGCGGAAAGAGGAGTTTCAGTAGCTTGAACCGCTCTCGCCAGTCGACGGTGACGCGAATCTCGACCGATGACAATTCGGCGTAGAGGACGAAATCCTGCACCAGCGTCGAGGCGCCGTAGCCGCTCTCTACCCGCAGCACAGCTCTCACCGGACCACACTCGACCAGCTTCACCTTCGTCGCCGTGAAGGCCCCGGCGACGTCGTCGAACCGCAAGACGCCGTGGCTCCAGGTATCCGACGGATCGGCGATCACCACCGGCCTGGCCATCGTCGCTCCAGACCGGACGACCTCGACGGCATGGCGCTTGTCGTAAAGGCTGGCGACGTAGCCACTCACGGGATCGATCTCGAGCCGAAGCCAGGCGTTTTCGAGCGACGTTTCGCCGACCACGAGCGGCTGTGCCGGTTGTGCGGCTTGCCCCAGCCGCGGGGCGACGCGGAAGACCCGGTGCCCCAGCGCCGGTAGGTCGGCGACGAAACAGAGGCGGTTCCTACCGCCCGCGACGGTGGCCAGCGACTGGACGCGTTGCAGCGGCACAACCTCGCCCTGATCGTCGAGCAGGACGTCGCTGTCGTGCAGCCGGCCGAACTCCAGCTCGACGCCGGCTTTGGACGGCCAGGCATGCGGATTGAAGACGACGATCGGCATCATCCCCTCCTCGGCGGGGACGTCGATCTGCCAGGAGAGCGCCTGGAGCGCGTGGTGAAGGCGGCGCTTCCCGATCGCCATCGCTTCGCCGTAGGTGTCGCGAGCGTCATCGTAGGCGGATTCCAGACTCGTGCCGGCGAGGATGTCGTGGAACTGGTTGAAGAGGAGCTGCTTCCAGGCCTTCGTCAGATCCTCGAGTGGATAGGGATGGCCGACCACCTGCTGGGCGATTGCCGACCACTTCTCGGCCGCCAGGAGCAGATTCTCGGCCTGCCGGTTCCAACGCTTCACTCCAGAATGGACCGCGTAGCAGCCGCTCGCATGGTGCTGCAGCTCGTCGTGCACGGTCGGCAACGAGAGGTTCGCTGCTTGGGCGCGATCGAAAAAGGCGCGCGGCGAGCTGTAGTGCAGGCGCGGCAGGCCTGGCTCCTCGTTCAGCTCGGCAATCCTCTGCAGATTCTGTTTCGTTGGACCGCCGCCGTGGTTACCAACTCCGTAGAAGCACATCGATTCGAGAAAGGCCGCACCGGGCGTCAAGACGTCGGCGTTGCGGCGGATGTGCTCCTCCAGATCCTCCAGCGTTCCGCCCGCGGTGTAGGCATACGGGATGCGGAAGGTCAGCACCCGCGAGCCGTCGTCCGCTTCCCACCAGAAGAGCCATCCCGGCAGTTCCTGCTCATGCTCCTGGGGACGCATGAAGACGTAGCTGTCCATCCCCATCTTCGCCAGGATCTGCGGCAACATGCCGTGGTGGCCGAAGCTATCGACGTTGTAGCCGATCGTCGTCCTAACCCCGAACTTCTCGCGAAAGTAGCGCTGCCCGTAGAGCCCCTGCCGCACGTACGACTCGCCACCCGGGATATTGCAGTCGGGCTGGATCCACCACCCACCGGCGATCTGCCAGCGCCCCTCGGCGACGCGACGACGGATCTCCTCGAACAGGTCGGGGGCGTTCTCCTCGACCCACTCGTAGATGGCGGCGGAGCTGGAGGTGAAGACGAAATCCTCCGTCTCATTCAGGCGATCGAGCGCCGAGCGAAACGTTGCCTTCGCCTCCTGGAGTCCCTCCGGCCATTGCCACAACCAGACCGGGTCGAGGTGCGCATTGCCGATCATGTGCAGGGTCGCGCCATCATCGCGCATGACTGGTGACCGTCTCCTTTGCATTGGGCAGCATCGACCCGAGGCAGTGCGGCGAATGGTCGCCGGTACCGCCGGGTCGGGCTACCCCGGTCGTCATTCCTCGTCGTAGTTGATCGGATGCCCCGCGTAGTGGCACTCGCGCTGAATCTGGGCGTGCTCCGCCCCACGCCAGCGGCAGCGAGAGCAGTAGCCGGCCTGGTAGAAGTAACGGAAAAGGGGTTCGGCCATCACGGTCAGCGGCCGATCGACCGCCAGTCGCTTGTACTCCTCGCGCACCAACGGGTCGAGTTCCGTCGGTAGACACGAGGGATAGCGGATCCGGTGCTCCATCCCGGACGCCCGGTCGCGAAAACAGAGCAGCCGCTCTGTGCCGCCCAATTCCGCGCCGTCGTCGTCCGCCTCGCCCACCAGCTCCAGAGCGCCCCAATCGGCCCCCGCCCGCGCCGAGAGGTATTGCAGCAGCCGCGCCTTATCGACCGTCCGCACCGCCAGCTGATCGAGCAGCGGCATCACCCGGCGAACGACGTCCTGGGTGGCTTTGTAAACCATCGAAGTTGCCTCCTCGAACCGCCGCCGATCTCGCCCCGGTCGATCGACGCGAGGACGAGGCAGCGCCGCCGGGAAAGATGCTGGCAGGAACGAAGCCCCGGAGTTGCGCGATCGTAGCACACGGTCGGCACGGCAACCTCTTTAGCCCGCCGGTCGCTTGTCGTTTCACCAATCGGGTCGTCCGGTATCAATGCATAGCCGGCGCGTGCCGCAGCCGGCTGCCGGACCGACGACAGCAACGCTTAACGGCATCGCACCCGAAACGGCCCAATCGACCACCAGCCCCCCAACTCGAAACCACACTGGCCGGTTTCAGCGCGGCCGCGACACACAAACCCAATTCCCTCGATAGCCGGTAGGATAGGACCCCACTTCGGTCCGGGCGGATCGGCAAAAGGCCCTCGCTGCAGAGAAGCGCGCGATCGGTCTTCTGCCGGTTCCAGCCGGTGGTCAACTCGACGCTTCGACGATCCGTTACCTTTCCTGTCCCGTCGTGTATACGATTGTGAACGCATCGCTTGTCAACGCGGAGCCGTCCGATGTCGCTCGTGTCGTCGCTCGGACCGTCCACAGTTCCGGTGAACGCGGCGCCTAGGCAGGAGGCCTTCGCGGCGCTGTACGACACCTACTTCGACCCGATCTACTGGTACTGCCGCGGTCGCCTCGGAACCGCCCAGGAGGCAGAGGACGCGACCAGTCTCGTCTTCGCCAATGCGCTGGCGGCCGGACCGCGCTACGGCGATCCCTCGCTCCGCTCGTGGCTCTTCAGCATCGCTCACAACGTGGTGATCAACGCGCGGCGGGCGAACCGATCGGCGCGCGCCATGGCTCCGCTTGAGGCGGCGCGTGACATCACCGACGACGCTCCCCTCCCCGAGCAGGTCGCCATCACTCAGGACGAGCGGTATCGACTCCTGGCAGCGCTCGACCAGCTTCCTGAGGACCAGCGGCACGTCGTTCAACTCCGCATGGCCGGGCTCACCGGTCTAGAGGTTGCGGCGCTGATGGGCCGGAGCCATCCCGCGGTGAAAATGCTCCAGCAGCGCGCGTTCGTCCGGCTACGCGAACTCCTCGCCGCCACCGCAGGCGACGAAGAGAGGATCAGATATGGCTAACCGAGAGCAGGAGGACGCGCTTGACCGCTTCCTCGATCGATTGGCGAGGGGTGAGCCGGGGGGTTCCCCATCCATCGATCGCGACGCGTCCCTCTCTATCAACGGACTGATACATAACGCGCCCCGCGATCTTCCACCTTTCGATCCTGACCTCGCCGAAGTGGTCCTTCGGTACCGAGCGCTCCTCCAGGGCCCAGTCCCGGTCGGCGCCCGAGAGCGCGTGCGACGCCGGCTCGCCTCCTCGTCCCGACCCGCTCCCCGCGCTGGTGACGTTGTGCCGTTCCCGACGATTGCAGCGGCGGCCACGAAGTCGCCCGTCGGCTTGCCAGCACCTGGGACCCCGTTGCCGGATGGCCGCGCGGTCAAATCACCTTCACCGACAGTCAGAAGATGCCTGATCCTCCGGCGCCTCTGGACGATGCTGGAGCTAGCGGCAGTGCTTGCGCTCATCTTCTCCGTGGCCGTCATCCTCAATCACGAGGGAGCGGAGCTACGCAGCGGGGCTCCCGGTCCCATAGGTCCCATAATCGGTGGATCGCCCTTCGACTCCGGCTGGACCTCGTTCCGAGGCAAGCCCGGCAACACCGGCGAATCGAACGGCACAACGGCGGTGGGGTTGCCGTCCGTGCGCTGGCATGCCCCCATCGCTGCCGTCAAGGCCTCGGCGGCGGTGGCGGGCGGCATCGTTTTCACCGGGAGCGAAACCGGCGACCTGGTCGCCCTGGATGTCGAGACGGGAACGGAACGCTGGCGCTCGGCCGTCCTGCCTGCGCGCTTTGCCGGATCCGCGCCGGGCATCAGCTTCTCCAGCCCGGCGGTGGCAGGTGGTCTGGTCTACGTCGGCTCCGCCAATGGCGTGTACGCCTTGGACTCCGGCTCGGGAGCGACGCGGTGGCACGCGGCGCGGCCAATGGTGGTCTCGTCGCCCGTCGTCGTCGACGGCGTCGTCTACGTCGGCGACTCCGGTGGTGGTCTCTCCGCGTTGGACGCGGCGACGGGTCAAGAGCGCTGGCGCTTCGACGCGGCGGTCGCCCTCTCGTCGCCAGCGGTAGCGGCCGGCACCGTCTACGTCGCGACCCGGGCCGGAGACCAACCCTCCGTGCTGTATGCCATCGACGCGGCGACAGGGCTGGAACGTTGGCGCTTTGAGCTGACGGATCCCGGCGAAGTATTCCCCTGGTCGCCCTCGGCGACCGACGGGGCGGTCTACGTCTGGGGTGTCGCCGCGCCGGACCGCCGCACGCTCTACGCGGTGGACGCCCAAACCGGCAACGAACGCTGGCGCTTCGTGCGTGACGGCGACATGTGGGACACAGCCGTGATGACCTGGGACGCCTCCCCGGCCGTGGCCGACGGGGTCGTCTACGCGGCCCTTGAAGAGTCTGGCAACGCAAGCTCGCACCGCTCCTCCGTCATCTACGCCCTCGACTCGACGACCGGTCGGGAACGGTGGCATGTGGAGATCCCGGGATGGCTCTCTGCCTCGCCGGTCGTCGTCGAGGACGTCGTCTACGCGAGCGGCGGCGGCATTGAAGGCAGTGGCCAGTTGGTCGCGGTCAACGCGGAGACCGGTCGGCTACTTTGGCAGGTGGCGATGGCCGGTCCCCTCGGGGCCAGCCCGGCGGTCGCCGGCGGAACCGTGTTTCTCCCCGTCGCCGGAGGCGATCTCTATGCGATGGCCGTCGACGGCTGACAGCGCGTCGGTCCTGAACGGAGACGGGCTGACGTCTCAAGTCCCGACTTGCCTGAGTAGGAGCGCGGATGGACAACACACGATTCGGCGCTGGTCAGAACCGATTCCCCGCCGCGCCTCCCGCTCCAACATGGTTGCACCAGCCACCACACCGACCGGAATACGCTGGGTTCTGGCGACGCTTTTTCGCCAGCTTGCTCGACGGATTGGTGCTCGGCGTCGTGGGCATTATTCCGAGCCTCATCCTCGGTCAGGTCTTCGCCACAGATCCCTTTGGTGACACCCTCTGGCTCGCCGTTGTCTGGTTTTCTCTCCCCTACGTCGTCAGTATGATCATCAATTGGCTGTACTTCGCGGGTTTCGAGAGTTCGCGGTGGCAGGCGACGCTCGGCAAGCGCGCGCTTGGCATCGCCGTCACGGACCTCGCGGGCAGCCGGATCACGTTCCTTCGGGCCACGGCGCGCGCGTTCGCCCACTATCTCTCGCTCATCTCCTTCGGCATCGGATACCTGATCCAGCCGTTCACCGAGAAGAGGCAGGCGCTCCACGATCTGGTCGCCGGCACCTTGGTGGTGACGCGAGCGACTGCCTCAGGAGTGGCGCTCAATCCAGCGGCGGCGATGGCGGGACAGCACATCGGCCCGCGGCCGCGCCACGGCATGCCTGGCTGGGCCGTTGTCCTCATCGTCGCACCACTCGCGCTGTGCGTCGGGTGCGCCTACGTCGGCTACTTCGTGGCGCTGCCGCGGGTCCGGGCGTTTCTTGAGGAGAGTGAAGCGGCCACCACGGACCAGATCGCGGACACGATCGCCACGGCGGTTTCGGCGCGGATCGCCGGATCCGCGCGTTCTTCCAGGCAACTCGTCCTGAGTGAAGACGACCTCGACATCAACAACGCCCAGGTTGTGGGCGAGGCGGGTGTAGAAAGGGGCTCGGATTGGGCGACGATCTACGGCTTCGAGACCGGCATCACCCCCGGGGGCGTCACCCTCGAAATGGGCGGGGAGACCATGTACTGGGTCGTTCCCGTGGTCGCGGACGGCCGGGTGGAGCTCACCGCGGTCGATGAGCCGGACGACTACTTGGGAATCGTCCTCATCTCGGAGAAGAGTTTCGAGCAGGGCCTGGAAGAAGGGATCAACCGTGCGCTCGCGTCGAACGGATTGCGACCAATCGCCGTAACGCTCCAGCAGAACTACCTGACGATCATCACGGAGGCCATGGCGCAATCGCTGGCGCCATACCGGTCAGGGCTGCGCCCAATATGACGTGGCCTCTGGTAAAGGCATGCCGTCGCTGCTCGCCAATCCCTTTCGGCTTACGCGCAGTACTGCCGACTCACAGGCTGACCAGGATGCCCGAGGGTCTGGACGCCGAGCCGCACACGACGCTCATTGCCGGGCCACGAGGATGGCCACGAGATCGGATTGCCCTGGCGCTGCGCCGCGTGCGTTTCGGCTGCCTCCTGATGTGGCGCAGACATCGCCCCCCGGTGGAGGAGGTGGTCACGCGCCAGGAACGGCTGGCGGAGCATCAACGGACGTGGCCCGAACGGACCCTAGCGGCAGAGGAGTACCACTGGGCGGCCATCGAGCAGAGCCTCCGGGAAGCGGACGGACAGCACATCCGGGCGACGTCAGACGTCGATACGGTCGCCGAACCGGCACGGATGGCGCGCCCGAATGCCGGGCCAATGACCGCCCAGCGGCTCATCTTCCTCAACTTCCGCCAGGCCGACAGCGGTACGGTGGAGTATCGGCAGTTGCCGCATGACTACGTGCTGGCCTGTCGGTTTCTCCACTGCGGGATCATTGACCGGACGTCGACGCTCGATCAGGGATTCGACTACGCCGTCCTCGATCGGATTCCGGCGCCCGCGATCGACGGCCCGACCTTTGCGGCGCTCTGCGATACCGTCGGTGCGGAAATCGTCGCCGAGGCGCTGGAAACCCGGCGACGGATCAGCGTCCTCTGGTCGGGCGGCATCGACTCGACGACGGCGCTGATCGCGATCATGAAAGCGGCCGAAGCGCGCGACTGCCGCGACCGAGTGCGGGTGTTGCTTTCGCACAGCTCCGTACACGAGTATCCTGGATTCTTCCTCCGCCACATCAACGGCGCCTATCGCTTTCGGTCTGTCACCCACCCCATCGCCGAGTTTCTCAACCCCGCCGTCATCAACGTCACCGGCGAGCACGGGGACCAGCTCTTCGGCAGCCAGTTGCTTGAGTCGTACGTGCGTCGGGGATTGGGCGGGGTGGACTATCGGGACATCCTGCCCCTCGTCATCCTCGAGCGGCTGGGCAATCCCCGCAGTGCCCACCGGGTGGAGCGTTACCTCGAGCCCGTGATCGCAGCGGCCCCGGTGCCGATCCGGACGCTGTTCGACTGTATGTGGTGGCTGAACTTCTCGCTCAAGTGGCAGGACGTGACGCTGAGGTTGTCCGTCTTCCGCGGCGACGAGACCTGCGCGGTCTATGGATCACTCCGTCATTTCTTCCGAGACGAACGGTTTCAGGCATGGTCCCTTGCCAATGGCGCCGAACGGCTTCCACCCGGCTGGACCCGCTACAAGGACCTTGCCAAACAGTACATCTTCGCGTTCTCCGGCGATCAGGCCTACTACCGGCACAAGGAGAAGGAGGATTCGCTCAAGAACGTGCTGGTCGATTCGGCGAGCACGGTCGCGTATCGCGCCTTCATGTGCGAAGACTTCCGACCGGTGGTGAGCACCGTCGAGCTTCTGCCACCAGGGAATACGGAGAGCGGGGTGCGTTCCATCTCTACCAACATGAGCGATCGTCTCCGCGGGGCGGTCGCAGCCACCCGGACCGCGCGGCGGTCCGGCGCGGAGACGGCTCAGCGAGAGCGTCGGAGGCAATGAATGAACGCGCAACTCACGCGACCCACCGAGACCAATCATCGCGCCGGCGGCGGACTCCAGGTCGTCCGCTGGGCGAGTGACCTCGGGGTGAACGGCGAGCAACTGCTGGGGGTCGACTTAGGGGCACGCCCGGCGTGCATGGCGCACAGCAACGCGACCGGCGAGGGGCTCGTGTCGAACGGCTTTCTGGGGGCCGACGTGATTCGCCTGGCCGCCGGGGACGGCTTCGTTCCGCACATGCATCCCGGCGACCACCTCCTCATCGTCGTGGGTGGGCTGGGTACGATCACCTGTGGCGGCAAGGTCTACCCCACCAGAGCCGGCGAGATCTATCTCGTGGAAGGGGAGGTGCCCCACGCCGTCGGGGCGATCACCGACCACGTCATCCTGGCCGTGGGTGCCCCTCATCGACCCGTCGACGCGACCGATCGCATGGCCCCCGTCGGCTACGATGCCGTCACCGCGGACGTCAACGACCTGCACTGCTTGATCTGTGACCTCCATGCGCGGTTTCCCCGACGCCTCCACGACACGGGATGCCCCCATTGCCCCTGCTGCGACTGTCATCCCTATGCCGAATGACCCCGATTGTCGGTCGACTCCGACCTGCCGCCGGCAAACCGAGAGGGGGTAAGTGACGTGGCACCATTCCATGACGACCTGCCGGAGCGCCGTTGGGAACTGTCGGCGCCCGAGTCGTTGGTGCTCTTGTGGGGACCGGAAACGGGCGACGCCTGGGCCGTCAAGGTCGCCCTCCTGGAACTGATCGTCCGGCGGGTGCTGCGGCTCGCCACGGCCGAGGATCGACGCCTCTTTCTCTTCTCGTCGTATCCCCACATCCTCGCCCCAGGCATCCGCCTCGACCCATCCGCCGACCGTCCGCTACGGGTGCCGATCGAGGTCTATCCGAAACCCCGCACCTACGCCGACGGCACGTTCGGCGTGCCCGTGGAGACGCTGGCGCAGGCGGTCTTCACGCGGAACTGGCGCCGGGTTCGCGCCCGGCCGTGGTCGGTCAAATTGGACCGATCCGGCGGCGGGTACGTCCAGGCGAAGGTGTTACCCGCTCTGCTCGATCGCGGGCTCTTTGAGCGGGATCGCTCCACCCACCTTGGCCTTATTACGACCTCGCGCTGGGTCCTGACCGCGGCGGGCTCGACCGCACTCGCGGACCTGAGAGCGCTCATGGAAACGGGCCGCCGTTCATTCCCGGCGTGGCTGGATCACGACCCTGCCCGCGCCCGGACTTACGTCGAGCGGGCCCGCGCCGCGCTGCTCCTCTTGGGGGGCTGGGAACCGCTCCTCGCGCGCTTCCGGCAGGGGCGACCGGACGGAGGGGACACTGGATGGAGATCAACCGGTTCCGCTAGCACTGATGATCGCGGATTCGCGCGCGCAGACCGGAACTGGGACACCGACCCCTTCACGCTCGACGCCCTCGCGGGGTGCTTCGGCCCTGGTCCCCTCGACACGATCGACGTCGCCTTCCACACCATTTCCGCCGGCGTCGATCGTGCCTGGGACGCGCTGCATCGCCGCGGCGGTTTTTTGCTGGCCGGCGGCGAGTAGCCTCGCCTGGCTTTGGTGCGGGGGCTGGCCGTCATGCCGACGAGCGCCTACGAGCAGATCCGAACCGAACTCCTCCCAGGGGAACGCCTCCTGTGGAGCGGACGCCCGCGGGGAGGGATTCGCGTCCAGGGACAGGATGGATGTCTTGTCCCCTTCATGCTCCTCTGGGTTTCCATACCGACCTTTGCCCTCGTCAACATGTTCGCGGAGGACGATCTCTCTCCCGTAGCGATCGTGCCTCTCCTCTTCCTTTTCATCGGGTTTTACGTGCTGATCGGCGATCGCCTCCTCGATGCCCGGTGCCGGAGCAAGACGGCCTACGGTCTCACCGACCGGCGAGTGATCGTCGTCGACGGCCTTCTTCACCGGCAAACACAGAGCCTGCCCCTCGACGCCTTGTCCGACATCACCCTCCACGAACGCGCCGACCGCAGCGGCACGATCACCTGCACCAGCCCCTCGGGCTTTCTGTACAAGAAAAACAAGCGTGGCGAGACCGTGGCCAGACCCTTGTTTCGGATCGTCGTCGACGTCCGGCACGTCCACGACCTGCTGCTCGAAGCGCGCGCCAATGCGTCACCACCGGTGGTTTGACGCCCCACGGCATCCAGGTAACCGGCCTCGGGATCGCGAACCGAGGTTACACGCCGCATAGGCGGACGGAGGGAAACCATGGTCGGGTTGGACGGCGAGGCGCGGGAACGCGCCGCCCTCTCGGCACCCGAATCCGCCGTGCTCATGCACGGCCCCAAGATCGGCGACCGCGCCGTCCTCGCGCTTGCCCTGAAAGAGCTGGTGGCGCGCGGGTACTTGGGGCTCGTCGTCGCGGTCGAGCCACGGCGCTTCGGCGGGCCGAAGCGCTCCCCCGTCCTCACGCCCGGGCCGATCCGGGGCCTGGTCGGCAATGCCGTCCTCGACGCCGTGCTGGAAGTGCTCGAGGGCACCCGTCCCTCCAAGGCCCGGTCGACCCGTCAGGTCGTCGAGGAGGGGGTCGCCCAGTTGCTGCAGCCGCTGGGTCCTCGCCCGTCCCTACGTGAGACGTTACGCACGGCCGTCAAGACGGGATGGGCCGGCGCCGAGGAGCCCCCGGCCCGCACCTACCCGGACGGAACAGTAGGGGTGCCGGTGCCCATACTGGCGGAGGTGGTTTTCCGGCGCTACCACCACACAGGGTGGATCGTTTTGCGAACCGAGGGGTTCGTCCGGGGCGCGGTGCTGCCCGCCCTCGTCGAGCGCGGTCTCTACCGCCCAGACCGTGTGCCGACCTCGCACGGTGAGACTACGCGGGCGGAGTTGGAGGCGCGACTGGGGGTCAGGCGGAGAGCGTCCGCAGAACGGCAGATAGCGGACGGACTGCGTGCGCTCGCCCCCGACGCTGACGCCCTCGATACCGCGTTCGCCGCCATCGACCGCGGCGTGGCCAGGGGGTGGCACGTCGTGTACGGCGACTAGAACGCAGTGCGGATATCTTGATCGTGGAGAAGGCCGGGCGGATGCGGTCCTACTCCCTCGACCTGCGTGAACGGGTTCTCGCCGCGGCCTTGTCGGTCATCACCGCCGACCATGCCTGCGACGACCACCGCTGCCGCCACGATCCCTTCGACCAACTCCCCGACGCGACGGACGACACCAAGCCCTCGGATTGGTCTCCGTGAGGCTGAAGGTGCCCAAGCGCGCCAAAGAGTCTCCAGACGGTTATTCCCTCGCCCTCCAGCAGCCGGCGATGTGATCGTCGGTCATGCCCACACTTTGCATGAAGGCGTAGCAGATCGTCGTGCCGACGAAGGTGAAGCCGCGCCGCCGCAGCTCCTTCGACATCGCGTCCGACTCGCGGGTACTCGCCGGCACCTCCGCCAGGGAGGCGTAGACCGGTTTCGCCATTGGCTGGCCGCCGACGAAGGACCAGATGTACTCGGCAAACGAGCTGTGCTCCTCCCGAATCTTCAGGTAGGCACGGGCGTTCTTGATCGCCCCCTCGACCTTGAGCCGGTTGCGGACGATCCCGGAGTCCGCCATAAGCCGGGCGACGTCGTCCGGACCGTAGGCCGCGATCCGCTCCGGGTCCCAGCCGTCGAAGGCGCGGGAGAAGTTGTCCCGTTTGCCAAGAATCGTCCGCCAGGAGAGCCCGGCCTGGAACCCCTCCAGCATCAGCCGCTCGAAGAGGGCACGGTCGTCGTAACAGGGGACACCCCACTCCTCATCGTGGTACGCCATGTAGAGCGCATCACCCGCGCCCCAGGCGCAACGCGGTAGACCGTCCTCGCCGATACGGAGTCCTGTCACGTCCATCGTCTACCTTCAGCAGCCTTTCCACCTATCGCCCGACGATCCGCGCGATCTGCGCCAGGTGAACCGCGTCGTGCTTGCACATGTGCGCCGTGAGTTGGTAGAGCGTGATCACTCCCTCCTGCGTATGGCGCCCGGTCCGCCCCCAGGCACTATCCTCGAGCGATTCCAGCTCCGCGACCCGCTGGGCGCGCAACCGCTCGAACCGGTCAAGCACCTCGGGGAGATTCATCTCCCGATACCTCCGCCGCTCGGCCAATGCGACCTGATCGTAGCCCTCGATCACCGGTTCATCCTCGCCGGTCATCCTGGCGATTCGATCGAGCGCCTTCTCGTCCGCATCCGCCAAATGCGCCGCCACCTCGACGACCGACCAATCCCCCTCACCCGGCGCAACCCGCGCCCCCTCGTCGCCCACCCCCCGCACCAACGTCCGCAACACCACCGGCGTCGCCCGCAACATCTCGACCAAATCGTCCGGTCCACCCCACATCTGCGCCCCCTTCTTGAGTCGTGGGGGGGGGGGGGGGGGGGGGGGG
>JAXDKI010000208.1:0-7751 GCA_034667245.1 Thermomicrobiales bacterium
TCGAGCACGGTCATGTGCGGGAAGAGGTTGAACTGCTGAAAGACCATCGCGGTTTCGGTCCGCAGTCGCGCGACCTCCTTCTCCGGTGCCGGGACGAGTTTGCCATTCCGCTCCCGGTAGCCGACGAGTTGCCCATCGACGTAGATCCGGCCGGCCTGATACGTCTCAAGGAAATTGATGCACCGCAGCAACGTCGTCTTGCCGGAGCCGCTCGGGCCGATGATGCAGACGACCTCGCCAGAAGCGACGTCAAGGTTGACACCACGAAGCACTTCCAGGGCGCCGAAGCTTTTGTGCAACGCCTCGGCCTTAACCATAGGCGCTCCGCCTGAGCTGGGCGGGGCTCCCTCGGTGCTCGTGCCGGTGAGGTGTGCGTTTACCACGGATCGTTCCTCTCTCAGCAGGTCGGCGGACGCCCGCGCGGTGTTACGCCCCGGCGAGCCGGCGCTTCAGGCGTCGTTCTAACCAGATGCCGAGGCGCGAGATCGAAAAGTTGACAATGAAGTAGATGGCGGCCGCGGCAATGTAGAGCGGCATTGGCTCCATCGTCCGCTCCGCCACTTTCACCGTTGCAAACATCAGGTCGTTCACACTGACCAGGACGACGAGCGATGTCCCCTTGACCATTTCGACGGCGGTGTTGACCCAGGGCGGCAGGATGATCGGAAGCGCCTGGGGCAGCAGCACCGAGGAGAGTCGCGGCCAGAACGTCAAGCCGATCGACTTGGCCGCATCCGACTGTCC
The DNA here is from genome assembly GCA_034667245.1 of Thermomicrobiales bacterium. Classification (GTDB taxonomy): domain Bacteria; phylum Chloroflexota; class Chloroflexia; order Thermomicrobiales; family UBA6265; genus DATBFX01. Next base: position 745 of record JAXDKI010000208.1, read on the forward strand.
GCGCGGGACCGTGGAAAGAGCGCCGCGCACAATCTCCGAGATGTGCGCGCCGGCGAAGAGGCTGAATGACACCGTCGCGGCGCGGAAGCCGCTGATCTCGACGTCGAAGGCAGGAAAACCGTAGAAGATCAGAAAGATCAACACGAGCAGTGGCGTACCGCGCACGACGTCGACGTAGCCCCGCAGCCCCCACCGGACGGCTCGCGGTGCATAGAGTAAACCCACCCCGCCCAGCAGACCGATCGCCGACCCGAAGGCGATGATCAGAGCCGAAAGTTCGAGGGTCTTCCGCAATCCCCTCATGAGGAGGTCGAAGTTGTCGATGACGACCTGCAAAGCGCCCCTCGGTGTCGGCTAAACCGACCAGCGAATGCGGCGTTCCAGCCAGCGAAGCACCAGTGCGAGCGCGTAGCACGTGACGAGATACAGCGCACCACCCGTCGACCAGGCTTCGATCACCCGGAAAGTGTCGGTGCTCAGTTCCCGCGTCGCAAACGTCAGCTCCTCGACCGCGATGGCCGAGGCGAGCGACGTGTCCTTGAAGAGCGAGATGAAGGTATTGCTGAGTGCGGGCAGGACCGCGCGAAACATGATCGGGGTCGTGACGTAACGCGCGACGCCGATGCCGGTCAGCCCGACCGATCGCCCGGCGTCGAGATAGCGCTTGCTGACCGAAAGGATACCGGACCGAAAGACCTCTGACAGATAGGCGCCAGCATAGATTGAAAGTGCCAGGATCGTCGCCTGGTCGCCGTCGAGAATGAATCGCTGCGCCGTGTCGCGCGAGAAGGTGCGCAAGGCAAAAATCGGCAACCCGAAATAGAAGAAGAAGAGCAGGAGCAAGAGGGGAATGTTGCGGATGACCTCGACGTAAGCGGCTGCTGGGATGCTCAGGAGCGGGAATCGCGACGTGCGCGCGAATGCGACAAGGAGTCCGACTACGGCGCCGATGCCGAGCCCGAAGACGGCCAAACGGAGCGCCAGCAGCAGGCCAGCGAGGAACGAGTCCCGGTTGTCGACGACGACTTGCCAGTCGAGATCGTACACGCGTCGAATCCAAACCTCGGCAGCGGTGTCAACGGATCAGTCAGCGGAAAGTGGCCGGCCTTGGCCACCGGGCGGGGCGACTGCGATATGCAGTCGCCCCGAGTACCGGGCTGTGGTCCGGACCGGTGGTCGCGGACCTCCGAAGCGTTATGCGAACTCCATCGGGAATCCGGCTGCCGGTAGTTGCACATCGACGCTGAAGTACTTCTTGAACGCGTCACGATAGAGGGCGAAGTCGAGCCCCGTCATCGCGCCGTGGAAAATCTGGTTGACGAAATTGAGCCAGCGTTGGTCGCCGGGTGCGATCGCGGCGGAGTAGCTGTGCGTGCCCCAAGACTCCAGTGGGTACTTATATTTGTCCGGGTTCTGCGTGGTCAGCCACGCCGCGCTCGAGAAGTCGGAAATGGCGGCGTCGGCCCGTCCGGACTCGAGAGCCAGGATGGTGTTGGCGACGGAGTCGAATTGGAGCACCTCGGCGTCTGGAACGCCCTGGTGAGCCAAATCCTCGGCGTAGACGTTCTGGAGGATTGCGACCTTGATCCCTTTCCCTTGGACGTCCGCCAACGTGTTGTACGGCGAGTCTTTCAGGAGGAGGAGCGTGATTGCCTCCCGGTAGTACGGGATCGTAAATTCGACCAACCGCGAGCGGTCGCGCGTGACACTCATGAATTGGATGGAGATGTCGACCTTGCCGGAGAGCAGGTTCGGAATCCGGGCGTCGGCCGCCTGGCTGACGAACTCGACCTTGGTCGCGTCATCAAACAGGCCGTTGGCGAGGATACGGCCCATCTCGATGTCCATCCCGACCAGGTTGCCGTTCTCATCCTCGAAATGCCACGGCGGGTTCGTGCTGCCAGTGCCGACGATCACGTTACCCCGGTCGAGTACCTTCTGCAGCAGTCCCCCCCCGCCGTCCTGGGCAAGCACGGCCGCGGGCGCCAGACCGGCGGCAGCCACGGCGGCTCCGGACAGCGCCGCTCCGCGCCCGAGAAGTTTTCGCCGACTCGTCATGGAGGAATCGAACCGATCAGGCATGATGGACGCTCTCCTCTCTCGCTAAACGAGGGCTGCACAGCCCGCCGATTGAGCTTTCTTGCGCGATCGTGACACGACACACGCTGCCGATGAACTGCCCACCGCACCAGCGCCAATCGATCGCCGTTGTAAAGCTCTCAATCACGATTGTTGTGATATTCTCGGATTGTAGCGTCAGCGATATGGTTGTCAAGGACGGGTGCGTGCCAGGTACGGCCTGGCAGCAGAGGGGATGCGATGGGTGCTCCGGCGATGGCGTCGGTGATTACGCCGGGTCTACCCGTCGACGAACTGCCGACCCCGGTCCAGGTCGTCGATCTTGGCAAGATGGAGGCCAACATTCGCCGGATGCAGTCGTCGATCGCGCTGACGGGAGCAAAGCTCCGTCCCCATATCAAGACCCACAAGACACCCGAGATTGCCGATCTTCAATTGAAAAACGGCGCAAGCGGGATCGCGGTCGCCAAGGTCGCCGAGGCGGAAGTCTTCGCGGCTGCCGGGTTCGACGACATCGTGGTGGCCTATCCCGTGGTCGGCGCCGAGAAGTGGCGGCGTATCGCCGAGCTGGCACGATCCTGTCGGATCACGGTCAACGTCGAGAGCGACGTGGCCGCCCGCGGATTGAGCGCGGCGGCCGTGCAGGCCGGGACCGTGATCTTCGCCCAAGTCGACATCGACACCGGGTTCCACCGCTGCGGCGTCTTCCCGTCGGACGCTGAGGACCTGTGCCGGGTTATTTTGGGTCTTCCGGGGCTCGAACTCGACGGGATCACGACCCATCGGAGTGCCTTCTTCCCCGAGCATGGCGGTCGCTCACCGGCCGTGCTCGGAAAGGAAGAGGGCGAGATCATGGTCGCGCTCGCCGAGCGTCTCCGTGCCGCCGGCATTCCGATCCGCGAGGTCGCAGTCGGTTCAACCCCGACGTCAGCCGCGGCTGCCGCCGTATCAGGGGTGACGGAGGTCCGCGCCGGCACCTACGTCTTTGGCGATCTGATTATGGCGGGGCTCGGCATCATGACGCGCGAAGAGATCGCGCTGACGATCCACTGCACCGTCGTCAGCAGGCCGACGCCGCGCCGCGCGACCGTCGACGGCGGCATGAAGACATTTAGTGGCGAGGCCTTTCCTTCTCAGCCCAAATATCTCAAGGGTCAGGGCGAAGCCGTCGATCTTCCCGTCTTTCTCGAGGCACTGACCGAGGAGCATGGACTCGTCGCGCTCACACCCGATGTCCAACCCGCGGTCGGGGATCGGATCGCCTTCTTCCCCAATCATGTCTGTACAACCGTCAACCTTTCGGAAGAGTTGGTCGGCGTGCGAAACGGGCGGGTGGAGGCGGTGTGGCGGGTGGCGGCTCGCGGGAAACGCACCTGATGGCCGCTGTCGGACACCGAGCCGCGCGGATTGAGACAGAGGATGGCCGACCGGGCTGACTCCGGGAACGGCGGTGGGCAATGAACGGGGAAGGTGGACGATGCCGAAGCAGGTGATCCGGACCGATTTGGCGGGGCCGCCGCTGGGTGCATACTCGCAGGGCTATCGCGTTGGCGACTTCGTCTATACGGCCGGCACGGGGCCGATTGACCCCGCGACCGGTCAACTGGCCGGGGACACCATCGAGGAGCAGACGACGCTTGTGCTGCAAAACATCCAGGCGGTGCTGGAAGCAGCCGGCACGTCGATGGCCGATGTCTTCAAGGTCAACGTTTACCTGGCGAATCCGGGTCTCTTTCCCCGATTCAACAAGATCTACGCAACATTCTTCCCCGATCCTAAACCGGCCCGCACCACTGTGGGTGCCCATCTCGATCAAGTTCCGGGCATGCTGATCGAGATCGAGGCCATCGCCTACGTCGGTCCGTGACCGGTTGCGTGATCGGTTTCTTCCGCACCCGGGGTTCCCCACCTCCCCTTACGATCCGGACTGTCGAACGACAGCTGGAGAGACGATCTCGTCCTGCCACGATGGTTATTCGCGCCTCTAGAGTCGGCGGATAGGAGTCAGGAGACGATGGAGATCTACCGGAGACTGGGCGTGCGCCCGGTGATCAACGCGGCGACGACCTACACTCGCCTCGGTGGCTCGATCATGGCGCCGCAGGTTGCGCAGGCGATGGCCGACGCCGCCGGCTGCTTTCTCAACCTCCCCGAGCTCCAAGAGGCGGTCGGCCGGCGACTTGCCGAACTCACCCACAACGAGGCGGCGTACGTCTCAAATGGCGCCGCCGCGGGTTTGGCCCTCGCGACCGCGGCCTGCGTGACCGGCGAGGACGTCGCGCTGATGGCGCGGTTGCCGAACGATCTCGAGGGAATGAAAAACGAGGTCGTCATCCACCGCGCCCACCGCAACTGGTACGACATCGCCGTCCGCCAGGTCGGAGTGAAACTGGTCGAGATCGGGCACCTGGAAACGTTCCCCTGGGAGCTTGATGCCGCCATCACCGAGCGGACGGCCGCCGTGGTCTATTTCGCGGGCAAGCACTTCGAGCGGACCGCAACGCTGCCGCTACCTCTGGTGATCGAACGTGCACACGCCCACGGTGTCCCGGTGATCGTCGACGGCGCCGCCCAGGTGCCGCCCGTCTCCAACTTCTGGCGCTACACCGCCGAGCTCGGGGCGGACGTCGCGATCTTCAGCGGCGGGAAGGGGATCGGCGGGCCGCAAAACACCGGCCTGGTGGTCGGACGCGAGGCGATCATCCGCGCGGTCCAGCTGAACGGTCCGCCGGTCCAGCGGATCGGCCGGGCGATGAAGGTGTCGAAAGAGGCGATGGTCGGCCTGCTGGCGGCGGTCGAGCTCTACCTCTCGAAAGATCATGAGGCGGAGGCGGCGACCTGGAGCGCCGTCGTCGATTCCTGGCTGACGGCCTGGCAGCCTTCCTCACCACAGGGCATCGCGGTCACCCGGGCGGAAACGGGCGAGGCCGGCGAGCCGATTCCGCGGATCATCATGCGCTTCACCCCGGAGGCGACGATCGACCGCGACGGGTTTGTGGCGGCGCTGCGTCGCGATGATCCGGCAATCGAGGTCGTCCTCAACGACGCGACGAGCATCGCGTTCAGCCCGCACGTCCTCCAGCCCGGCGAAGCCGCGATCGTGAAGTCACGCGTCGACGACCTCCTGGGAGGGCTCGCCAGCAGCATTCCGGCAGGCATCCCTGCCACCCGTGCAGTGTGACAATATGTCAATGAGCAAAATGCCTTGACAAGCCGCGATCGGGAGAGGATCGTAGGAGGTGAACGCCTGCCCCGCGCGAATGCGCAGCCACCTGGGCGTGGAGCGGAGGATGTGAGATGCGGGTGCGATTGATCACGATGTTCGCCGGCGTGGTGCTGCTCGGCGCCCTGGCAGGACTGAGCGGCGCGCCGAACGACGCGCGAGCGCGGCTCCAAGACGCGTCGCCGGCTGCCGAGGAGGAGGCCGACGGCACTCCGACGGCCGAGTCGAATCAACGCGTCGAGGTCGTGACGCTCGTTGGCTGGTATCAGCAAGACCCTTCGGGCGACTTCCTGACGATCGGACCGTTGACGACGAACGAAGCCCTGGTCGCTCGCCCCGGCGAAGACGGACTCACGGGCCGAGCCGACTTCGACGATCCCGACAACAACGACCTGCCGCGGATCACCCTGGGAGATTCGACGTTCGACGCCTATCCGCTCGACCCCGAGGACGCGTCCACGGTTTTCCGTTGGCTCTATCTCAACGACGAGCAGGGCGCCCGCCCGGCAACGCTGGTCATGCAGATCGAATGCACCTCAAGCCCGATCTACGAAGGCTTCACGGGCACGGCAACGTTCGTCTCGCGCGCGTCGGATGCGGGCGGGGTGCTGGTGATCGTGCTCAACCCGCCGGCGGAGTAGACAACAGCAGGGGACGACAACAGGAGAGCTTCGAGGCCGAAGGGACACCGGGGTCGCTCAGCTTCTGGGTTCCTTACTTTGCTGTTTGTCCCGCTGGCTCGTCAGCTGGCTGAGATTGTCCAACATTGCGCAGCAGGGACGAACAGCGAAAGATGTCGGACGTTCGTCGTGGCGACGACTACGTGGTGGCCTCGGTCCAAAAGCGAACGAGCTTCCGCGGCAAGGACGACATCGCAGTCGAGACCGTGAGGATCGTCCGTTGGTCGTCCTTGCTGTCGAGCCATTGCCCAGAACTCGGCGGCGCGACGCATATCGGCTGTCGTCATTGGAAGGTAAGCAATTCCACGGAGCCCCGTGAGGGTGTCGAGTCGCCCGATTGCCCGCTCCTTCCAGAGCCGTAGCAATTCTCGGCGCACCTCGAAGTCTGCAATCTCTGGAACGCCAGTCAGCGTGTCACCTCCGGCGCATTGCTGGAGCCAATGGTCGCATCGGGCGGCTTCCGGCTGAACCTTGGGAAGGTAAGTAAACCCAGCGGCCCGGCGTCCAGGAGGATGATCCTGGTCACGCGAAGATCTTGTTGCCGGACGTGCGGTGCTCGTCGATTCCGCGCTTCAGCGCCTCCAGTGCCTCGCGCTGCTCCTCCTCGGATTCTTCGTCGTCTTCCAGCCACGACTGATGGAGCGCGACGACCTCTCGATTGAGTTCGGACTGACGCTGGCGATGCTCAACCTTCGTCTGAACATCCGACGCCAGGTCGACAACCTGATTTGGCGCCTGGGTTGACAGTGCCATCCGTATCGTCCTTTCACGCACTCGAAGAAAGACCCGCGCTTAGCGAGGCCTCCCACCAGCGAGGATGGCACCACTCTGAGGCAACGGGGACATCGCCGCCTCCGGATCGAGCCGCTTGAGCAAATCGAGGCCGATCTTCGCGCGGCGCAGGCGTTCGCGCGTGAGCGCCACCGCCGTCGCCTCCAAATGGGAGCCGCTGGGGTAGATGTTGGGGGCGTTGCGCAGCCCGAACTTGAGGTAGACGGGGGCGCAGACGCGGACGATCTCGGCGA
>JAXDKI010000209.1:0-2671 GCA_034667245.1 Thermomicrobiales bacterium
CGCCGGTGCCGTCGGATCGTGGCTCGGGCTCTGGTACGAGGTCCTGCGGCCTACTCGGGGCAAGGGAGCCATCCTCTGGCGCCGACCGGTACGAACCATCGCGCTGCTCGGGACGAGCATGAATGGACCGGCGATCTATCTCCTGCGCCTCGATCGCGTCGCGAACCAGGCCCGCGCGGTCGCCTTACCACCGACCCTGCCGGTTACCGCGCCCGACGGGAGGCGCCTCCGGCTCGTTGAAGCCCTCGGACTCGATCGCCCCGACGGACCACCTGCCGACGCGCGTGACGTCATCGGCCGCGCTGTCGATGTCGAGATCGACGACGCTCTATTCCTGGCCGATGGCGTGATGCCATCGCCTGACACGGCGCACACCATCGACTTGACATCATGTGCCGCACTTCGCGGGACAGTTTGCCGTGGTACCGTCGACGAGCTACTGCGCACCCTTCGTCGGTTCGGACGGATCAGAGTCGAGGGTCCACCAGCACTGGACAGCCCCGACGGTACCGCGGGCGCCGCCGCTCCGGCAGCGGTTGCGGCGTTCGTCAGAGGGCAGCTAGGGTTGTCGCCCGCGATGCCCGTCGATCCGGCGACCGACGGCGAGACGTGGCTGCCATAGACGGCGGGAGCCTCAGGCCCCCACGAGCTCGGCAACGCGCTCGCGGATCAGGGCCTCATCGACGACGTTGTAATAGACGGTCTGCTTCAACATCGGATCCTCGAGCCGCACCTGGGTGCCGGCGAGGACGGCCGTCCCCATCGTCTGCTCGGTGCACGCCCCGCCGAAGGACTCGGCTATCGTCGCCAACTGCGTCGCGGTGAGATCGGTGCGGATATGGTTCGTTAGCGGTGGCAGGAGACGATTGACGTCTCGCACCAGGTCGCGCCCTTCGGTGGCGGCGAGGAGTCCACGCAGAATGCCCCATTGGCGCTTGACCCGCCCGATGTCGCCCTCCACTCCATCGCGATAGCGGGCGTAAGCGAGGGCCTGGGCGCCGTCGAGAGTCTGATTCCCAGGCTCGAGACCGACGCCGCCTGGCCCTGTGACCGCCTCGGGGATCGTGACCGTCACGCCGCCGACGGCATCGACGAGCTCCTGGAACCCGGCGAAGTCGACCAGCGCGTAGTGGTCGAGCGAGATCCCGAGCAGCTTCTCGATCACCAGCCGCTGGTAGGGGATGCCGCCGACAAGCAGTGCGTGGTTCACCTTCGACTGACCGTAGCCGGGAAGTTCCGTCCGCGTGTCGCGCGGGACGGAGAGGAATCGGCAGGATCGGGCGGTAGGGTCGAGGTTGAGGACGGCGATCGCGTCGGCCTTGACCCCGATGTCGATCGGCGCCCCCGGTCGGGCGTCGACGCCCATGATGAGGATGTTCATCGTCCCCGCGGCCGGGTCAGTGATACCGGCGGCCGCGGCCGCGCCGCCGGCGATGTCCTTGACGTTGCCGGCCTTCTCCTTGAAATCGCCGAAGAGCCCGCCGTCGTCGGCCGGCGCCTCAGCGCCCCCCCCCGCTTCCTCCAGCGCCGCTTGCGCGGGGGCCGTATCGACCGAGACGGCCGGCGCCCCGGACGCTCCCTCTTCGTCGGCAAGGGCGACGACCGGCGGTGCGCTGCTCACCGATTGCACCTTGGCAATCATCGACTCGGCCCGCAGGAGGACCGCACCGACGAGACCGAGTACCAACGCGGCGAGTAGCACCGGCGCGACAATCACCGGACGGCGGTACCAGCGGCGCTGCCGTCGCCGACGGCGCGCCCTTGGCACCGCAACGGGCAGCGACACCGAGCCGGCGAACTCGCCGGCTGGGATCGGGCGTTCCGGTTGCCACGTGGTGCCGCCGATCCGGCGAGAACTGCCAGTCGTCTCGCCGTGAGCGGCGGCGGTCGTGACCGGACGCATCCCTTCGATTGCGACGACACCCTCGCCCTCGCGGCCGCCGATGCCGCCGATGCTGCTCATCATGTCGCGTCCCTCCTCGGTCGCCGATGTTCCCCGCGAACCTGGCACGCTGGGTGCAGTCGTGACGGCATGGTGCGGGGTGGTAAAGTCTCGTGAGTTCGGCACATGTGGCCGGTTCCGATGCGGCCCGTGCCTGCCTGCACGGCAAGCCGCATGATCGCGAAACCGTTCATTCGATATGGAAACATCGACGATGAGGTCCCTTCCATCCCCCATCCGGCCTGGGTCACAAGGGCGCGCGGTCAGAACCACGATGCGCTCGCCCGGCCGGCACAGTCACCAGTGGCAGGTTGGCCTTCTCCTGCTTGCGACCGTGCTCGCCGTCATCTCCAATGGGTCAACGCGGGCCACCGGGGTCGCCGCTCTTGAGCCGCCGATCCCCGAGGATCTGCTCGCTGCGCGGCTCGGTGGCACACGGGCGAGCTTCGCGGAGGTGCTCGGAGCGCCGGCTGCCGCGGACGAGGTGAATGGCTCACGCTTCGACGTCACGGGTTTTGGGCTGGTCCTGGCACAGTTCCGGCAGACGGCAAACGACGAGTTGCGACCGGCTGACCGGGCGATCCTTCTCACCCTTCGTGCCCCCCGGCCGGAGACCGCCGCCGCCACGACACCCGATCCAAACGACTGGACCCTCGACCAGGTCTTCCCGATCCTGGACCGGTTCTTGCCCGCCGACGTCGCCCTCGATCGCCCCGCCACCCCCGCGGC
>JAXDKI010000210.1:0-4620 GCA_034667245.1 Thermomicrobiales bacterium
CGGGGGACAACATCCAGATGGGGGTGGAGCTGATCACGCCGGTGGCGATCGAGGAGGGGCTGCGGTTCGCGATCCGCGAGGGCGGCCGCACCGTCGGCGCCGGCGTCGTCACCTCCATCGACGAGTAGTATCCAACCGTTTGTGGTATGCTCTCGGCGGCACGTTGGTGTATACTGACGTGTCGCCGAGGTCGGCCAGTTACGCCCTGCCCTAAGGCTGGGTCAGGAATGAGAAAACGATGGCAAAGAAGTCGAAGGCCGACCGGCTGACGATTACGCTCGAATGCACGACCTGCAAAGAGCGAAATTACACGTCGGAGAAGAACCGGCGGAACGACCCGAGCCGATTGGAGCTCAAGAAGTTCTGTCCGCGTTGCCGAAATCACCAGTTGCACCGCGAGACGCGCTAACGAGCGAGGTCGGTTCGGCGGGCAACGCTTAGGGTCGTAGCTCAATTGGTAGAGCAGCGGTCTCCAAAACCGCAGGTTGCGGGTTCGATTCCTGCCGGCCCTGCCCAAGCGATGGCGACGAGGAGCGACGGTGGGGCGGCGCCTGAGTGGCACGCCCCATTTTTTCTGCACTGGACGCGCGTCCGCCTGGCGTTTTGGACTTGAAACGAACTCGACGAACGGAAGGATGCAGGCCATGAGCGCTCAGCGCCGAACGGGGAGCAAGTCGCAATCCGGGGCCGCTACCGTTGCTTCGCGGCCGACCGCGCCGCCGGCCGCCGCGCCGTCATCGCAGCGTGCGCCGAAGCCGACCGGTGAGCGGAGCAAAGCCGCCAGTCCCGGTCAGCCGAGCGTCTTCGCCGCGCGGACTGAGGCGATCCGACGGCTCTTTCGCGACACGATGTCCGAGGCCAAGAAGGTCAATTGGCCGGACCGCGAGACGACCCGCAATCTAACGGTGGTCGTCATCGGTATCTCGGTGATCCTGGGACTGTTGCTTGGCGGCATCGACTTCGCCCTGGTGAAACTGCTCAACGTCTTCTAATCGGGGGCTCGCGGTCGCCGAAAGGTCGGTCGCCGGTGGTCAAGGGGGAAACGACGTGGGTCGTCTATCGCTTCGCGATCGTCTTGCGGCCAAGAGGGCCGGCGAGGCGGGCGCGCCTCCACAGACGCCGGAAGGTCAGTGGTACGTCCTTCACACCTATTCCGGCTATGAGAACAAGGTCAAGAAATCGATCGAGAACCGCGTTGAGGCACTCGATCTGAACGAACGCGTCTTCGAGATCGTGGTTCCGACCCAGGAAGAGATCGAGATCAAGAGCGGCCAGCGCCACACGGTGCAGCGCAAGGTCTTCCCTGGGTATGTTCTCGTCCGGATGCTGATGGACGACGAAACCTGGTACGCGCTGAGGAATACCCCGGGCGTCACCGGCTTTGTCAACGTCAACAACAAACCGGTTCCCCTCTCGGAGGGCGAGGTCCAAAACATTCTGAAGGGGATGACCGCCGAAGCGCCGAAGGTCAAGATGTCCTTCCAGCTCGGCGACACCGTCCGGATCATCGACGGACCGTTTGCGGACTTCCGGGGGGAGATCGACGAGATCAACCAAGAGAAGGGCAAGATCCGCGTTCTGGTCTCGTTCTTCGGTCGGGAAACTCCGGTCGAACTCGACTTCCTGCAAGCTGAGAAGGAAACGTAGACAAGAGTCGCTGGTCGTCAGTCGTCAACGATTTGCTGACGACTGACGACCGACGACCGACGACTCAACGGGAGGTTATCAGGTGGCAAAACGCGTCCGCGCCTACGTCAAGCTGCAATTGCCCGCCGGGAAGGCGACGCCGGCACCGCCGGTGGGACCGGCGCTCGGTCAGCATGGCGTGGCGATCATGAACTTCTGCAAGGAGTACAACGAGCGTACGGCCTCTTTGGCAGGTCAGACCATCCCAGTGCTGATCACCGTTTACGAGGACCGCTCGTTCACCTTTGTCACCAAGACGCCGCCGGCGTCCGATCTCCTGCGCCGTGCCGCGGGGGTCGATAAGGGGTCCGGCAACGCGCGGTCGACGCGGGTCGGCCGGGTTTCGGCACAGCAGGTTCGTGAAATCGCCGAGCTGAAGATGAAGGATCTCAACGCGATCGACGTCGACGGCGCGGTGAAGCAGATCGAAGGTACTGCCCGCAGTATGGGTATCGAAGTCAGCGCGTAACGGAGCGGACAGACTGCAGACTATAGAAGGCAGCGCGGACCCGCTCAAATCGTTCTGCCATCTGCCCGCTGCCGTCCGCCCGCTAACAGTGGGAGGAGCCGTCAAGCTCCGTTAGCACCACGGGAGGAATATCATGCCGAAGCACGGCAAGAAGATGATCGAGGCGCAGAAGAGGGTCGATCCCGAGCGCCAATATCTCCCCGAAGAGGCGATTCCCCTGCTCAAGGAGATCGCGTTCGCCAAGTTCGACGAATCGATCGAGGTCCATGCTCGATTGGGCATCGATCCTCGCCAGGCCGACCAGACGGTTCGCTCGACTGTCGTTCTCCCACACGGCACCGGTAAGATCGTCCGCGTCCTAGTCTTTGCTCAGGGCGAGGCGGAGCGGATCGCGCGCGACGCCGGCGCCGACCACGTCGGTTCTGACGACCTCGTCGCCCAGATCCAGGGCGGCTGGCTGGAGTTCGATGCCGCCGTCGCGATGGCCGACATGATGGGCAAGGTCGGCGGTCTCGGTCGTATCCTCGGCCGCCGCGGTCTCATGCCGAACCCACGTTCCGGCACCGTGATCCGCAATCCGGAAGATCTGCCCGGCGTCCTGCGCGAGCTGAAAGGCGGCCGTGTCGAGTTTCGTAACGACCGCCTCGGCATCATCCATACCGTCATCGGCAGGAAGAGCTTCTCAGAGGACCAGATCCGCGACAACCTGTACGCCTTCGTCGATGCCTTGGTCCGGGCCAAGCCGTCTGGCGCAAAAGGTATCTACTGCCGTACACTGGCCATCACGAGTTCGATGGCGCCCGGCATCGCGCTGAACGTGTCGCAGACTCTGGCGAACGCGACGGCTGCCGTAGCCTAATGCGCAGGAGACGCGCCGATCTCGCTTGACGACAATCGAATCCCTGGCTGAAGACCGTCGGTGCGGTTCGCCGCTCAATATCCGACCGAGGCCCCTGGTCCCGACCTGACTACGCCATATGCGCGTCCGGTCTGTGCGCCCTGGGCCTCCCGCCCAGGGCGCTTTCGTATCTGTCGTAACGGAAGTAGGCGGAGGGCAGTAGGCAGACGGCAGAAGAGTTCGCATCGTTCTGCCGTCTGCGTTCCGCGATCTGCCTACTGAAAACTGGTCCCGGGCCGGACCTCGTGGCAATGAAAGGGGGTGAGACGATGCCAACATTACAGAAGGCTCGAACGATCGACGAGCTGGCCGATCAGTTGAGCCGGGCGAAGCTGGCGATCTTGACCGATTATCGCGGTCTCAAGGTCTCCGATCTGCAGGGGCTGCGCGGCACGCTCCGCCCGATGGGCGCGGAGTTCCGGATCGCGAAGAACACGCTGACCAAGATCGCCGCCGATCGGGTGGGAATCTCCGGCCTCGACCCGGTGCTGGAAGGTCCTTTGGCACTGGCGCTGGTCTACGACGACATCGTCGGCGCATCGAAGGTGCTGACCGACTTCGCTCGCACATCGCGCATCCTGACCGTCAAGGGTGGAGTGATCGACAACCGGTTCATCAGTGCCGGTGATGTCGAGACACTGGCGACGATGCCTCCGCGCGAAGTCCTGCTTGGTCGGCTCGTCGGGATGCTCGCGTCGCCGATGGCGCGCACGGTCGGCGTCCTCAGCGGACCGAGTCGTTCGATCGCGTACTTGCTCAAGGCGCGGGAAGAACAAATGGCTGGTGGCGAGGCCATCGCGGCGGACTAGTACACCGCGCCATATCTCATCGTTGCATGACGGCGGGTGGATTGCCCGCGTTTGACAAAGGAGGTCACAGTGGACTCGGAGCAGATTATTTCGGCGTTGGAGCAGATGACGGTTCTCGAGTTGAATGCGCTTGTCAAGCAGCTCGAGGATCGCTGGGGCGTTACCGCCGCGGCACCGGTTGCCATGGGCGCTGCCCCGGCGGCGGGCGGCGGTGCGGCGGCCGCGGCTCCTGAGGAAGAGCAGACCGAGTTCGATGTCGTTCTGACCGACATCGGCGCCAACAAGATTCAGGTCATCAAGGCGGTCCGCGAGCTGACGAGCCTCGGTCTCAAGGAGGCCAAGGATCTCGTCGAGGCCGCGCCGAAGGCAGTCAAGGAGGCCGTCTCCAAGGAGGAGGCACAGGCCGCCAAGGCGAAGCTGGAAGAGGCCGGCGCTAAGGCCGACATCAAGTAGCCGGTAGCCGCTAGCCGCTAGCACTGATCGTGCTCGTTCATTCCGCGATTGAACGCGAGTGAGCGAGCACGAACTCCCGGCGGCTAGCGGCTAGCGGCTCACGCCTGCGTGCTATAATCGAAGTGACGGGGCGTGGCGCAGTCCGGTAGCGCACCGGTATGGGGTACCGGTGGTCGGTGGTTCGAATCCTCTCGCCCCGACCAACCTCCAACAGGCACGATCGGGCGACGCGGCGCGGTAGCGCTTTTTTCTCCCCGTGGTCGTGGGTCAAGAAGACATGCGGCGTCGACCGCGTTCCTGATTGG
>JAXDKI010000211.1:0-3145 GCA_034667245.1 Thermomicrobiales bacterium
CGGGCCTGGGCAGCACCGACGCTGCCTCGGTTGGTCACCGACCACCACCACCCGGAGCGATCCGTCCGTCCCCACCGCCCGCCCAGAGGCGCCAGCACGCGATCGACTCGGCCGCCGCGCTTCCTCCGCTCGACCCGAGCGGCACGGCATCGTCACCGGCGACTGACGACTGACGACTGACGACCGTCGACTCGTCACTGGCTCGTCGCGTGGGACCGCACGCACGGATCCCGTCGGCACCCGCCGAACCCATCACTCACATCAAACGCGGCACGAACCTGATCCCAACTTGCTCAACCCATAAACAGCCTCAGCGCGCCACTCCCACGCCCGTCAACGGACGCAACCCGGCCTCGATCTCGGCGCGATGTGACTCCAGGAACGGCGGCAACGCCAGTCGCTCGCCCAGATGCGCCGCATCCTCGTCGGTCGCGAAACCCGGTCCGTCCGTCGCGATCTCGAACAGAACGCGCCCCGGCTCGCGAAAGTAGATTGAGTGGAAGTAGTAGCGATCGATCACCTGCGTCACGCCGAGACCGGCGCGCGCGATCCGCTGCTGCCAGCCCTGGTGCTCCTCATCCGTCGGCGTCCGAAACGCGACGTGATGAACGCCGCCGATCCCAAGCCGCGCCGGTGGTAGCTCCGGCCGCTCCTCCACGTGCACCTCGGCACCTGGCCCACCCGGGCCGGTCTCGAACACGGCGACGGGCCGCGCCGGATTGTCGGGCGCGGGGTAGTCGTCGCCTCGGCGAAAGCCCAGCGCTTCCGTCAGCACCCATGCCGTCGGCGCCATCCGGTCGACCACCAGCGCGACGTGACTCAGACCGCGGATCTGAAGGTCAGCCGGCACCGTGCTCCCCGCCCACGGTGAGAAGTTCGCGTTCCCGCCGTCTGCGACCAGCACCAATCGCTGCCCCTCCGGGTCGGCGAACGGGAGCGTTGGGCGACCGTTGCGCTCCTCCACCTCGCCGAGCGCGACACCGGCCTTGTCCAGCCGCTCCCTCCACCAGTCCAACGCCTCGCGTCCGGCGACCCGGAGACCGACGGCAGCGATCGAGCCCGCGCCGGCAATGTTCGGCCCGATTCCAGGCCAGTCGAAGAAGGTCATCTCCGTTCCGGGATTGCCGACCTCATCGCCGTAGAAGAGATGGTACGCCGAGACGTCGTCCTGGTTGACCGTCTTCTTCACGAGTCGCATCCCGAGGACCTGCGTGTAGAAGGCGACGTTACCCGGGGCGTCCCCGGTGACCGCTGTCAGGTGGTGGAGACCGCCGAGTTCCATCTTGCCCGACTCCTATGAACACCGACGCGCAAAACCGCTCCGCGCCACGACCTGAGGAGCCGTAGCACCTGCGCGAATCATGACAGATGCCGTGACCGCGAGACGGTCTCGTCACCCTACCTGATCATCGGGCTGGAAGGCTTCGACCTCGAGACCCCGCAGACGGTTCACCGCCGCCGCCACCTCGAACGGGCGAGGGAGCGCCAGTTCAGGCGACCGCTCGAGTGCATAGAGTCCATCCCGTTCCACCTCGACCAAGAGGTCTTGCAGGAGTTCGCGGAGCGGCAATCCGCGTTGGGCCAATGACCGCAACCCCTTGAGCATCGCTCCGACCGCCCGCGATTGGGAGTCGTCCACCAATTGCTCCAACGCGGAGAGGTCGATCACCTCCTCTCCGTAGAGGAGCTCTCGTAGACCCCGCGTCTTGACGCGCTCCCGGTGACCTCGCCGCGGGTCGAACGACTCCGGCATCGGCGCGCGATCGGTGACTCGCAACGGGTGAGGCGGAGTCAACCTCGCTCGTCCCGTCGGAATCCGCTCAGCCACCTGCCGCGCTTCCTCCGTCGCGTCCCGCGGTAGATAGTTCTCCATCAGGATG
Source organism: Thermomicrobiales bacterium (assembly GCA_034667245.1). Taxonomy (GTDB): domain Bacteria; phylum Chloroflexota; class Chloroflexia; order Thermomicrobiales; family UBA6265; genus DATBFX01. The sequence goes on from JAXDKI010000211.1 coordinate 1,881, forward strand.
ACCGTGTCCGCCTCCTCCAGGTAGTCGCCGCTTCCCCCCACGACCAAAATGGTCGAGACACCGAGCACGGCGTAGAGGTCCCGGACACGGTCGACGAGGGGCGTGATCGTCTCTTGTCGGACCAACGCCTGCATCCGGGCGTCCCGCACGAGCAGGTTGGTGGAGCAGGTGTCCTCGTCCAGCAGGAGCGTCTCCGCCCCCGCTTCGATCGACTCGAGGATCGCCGCCGCCAGACTCGTCGATCCCGACGCATCCTGGGTCGAGAAGAAGTCGGTCGCCTTCTCCCCGGGGAGACCGTCGATGAACGGCCGGATATCCACGCCCGTGACGGCCCGCCCATCCTCGCTCCGGACCTTGACCGCCCCGAAGCGACTCACTACCCACTCCCGCCCATCGCCGGGGATATGCGGGTAGACCGCCCGTTGCAGCGCCTCCAGCAACGTCGTCTTGCCGTGGAAACCGCCACCGGTGATCAGCACCACGCCCTCGGGGATGCCCATCCCCTCCACATCTCCATGGCGGAGCGTGGGGAGTCGCACGAACAGGCTCTCAGGGCTTGTGAATGGAACCGCGTCGCGTAGAGGCTTCTGTGAAACGCCCGTGGCACGCGGCAGGATGCTGCCGTCCCGCACGAAGGCCACAAGCTTTCGGCTCCGCAGCTCAGCCTGCAACAGCGCGTGGTCCTCGGCCAGATCCGCCCACTCACGTGCCATCTCTCGATCGAGATGCTCCCAGGTCACCGCTTGCGCCGCCTTCGGCAACCACCGGCACATGAGCTCCGCGGCCTCCCGGCCGAGCACACTTCGCCCCGCCGCTGGAAGTCCGATCCGGAATCGCAACTCAACGTGCTCGGCCGTCAGCTCGCAGCCCGATCGCTGCAGAATCTCGGCGCCTCCCGCATCCACCCGCACGTCTCCTGAGCGGCCGGACCCGCCGCCTCGCGGAGCGCCCCGTGCCGCGGTCGCGAAAGTTCGGAGGAGGTAGTCCTCCGTCGCCACGCGACGCGGCCGCGACTCCCTGAGATCTGCCGGGATGTGGGCGACCCGCTGCGGGATCCGGAGCCGCACTTTGCTCGGCGTCGCAAATGGGTCCCGCTGCACGCGGTCGACAAAGAGGGTGAACCCCTCTCCTTCCCATGCCCCTTCGATCCGCCCGTAGGCCCCGTAACCCTTGCGGTCGATGCTCAGCAGGAGACCCTCGAGTTCGCCCATGTCCCGGGTGTTACACATGCGATCACTCTCTCCCCGAACCTCGGTGAGAAGCAC
>JAXDKI010000212.1:0-21953 GCA_034667245.1 Thermomicrobiales bacterium
ACCTGGCCGTCACTGCAACCGGACGCTCTTGTGGTATAGAAGCGCCAGCCAGAGATCGTCACCCAAAAGAGCACCATCCCCGCGACCGCAGCGGTCAGTCAGGGACGGCCAACGGCGGTCTGATCCCTGCGGGATCGCGTCGAATCGACTCAGGTTCGGCGCAGTCGAACTGGCTCCAAGTGGAATGGTCAGGGGAGATGGGTGGTTCCGGCGGCGGCTGCCCCCGATCCGCGCACAGCGGACGCGGCGATTCGGCTCGGGTCAACGCGGGCTAATGCACCGCGTGGCTCGTGCGGCCGCACGTCTTTTTAGGGGGCGGTTCGGGGCGATTTTTGGGTGGAACGGGCTTTGGGCGGTCTGGTACAATCAGCGGTGGAGAGGTGTCCGAGTGGTTGATGGTGCCGCTCTCGAAAAGCGGTCTGGTGATGAGCCAGCGTGGGTTCGAATCCCACCCTCTCCGCCAGGCGACGGAAAGTCGCCGGTGCGCGCTCTCGGAAGGGTCGCATAGTTGGCCTAGTGCGCGCGACTGGAAATCGCGTAGGCGGTGACCCCGCCTCGAGGGTTCGAATCCCTCCCCTTCCGCCCCTTCCCGTTTCGTACGGGGTTTCATCCGTTCCGACAACGCTCTTTCGCACTGGCTCCGACCGTCCGGGCCATCTCCTCACAATGAGGAGCGAGTACATGGACGGCGATGCCAATACCACAACGAACAATCACCCCATCGGCTCTGATGCTCGCGTCGGATGAGCAGGTCCGCGACGTAGCCGAAACCAGACGTCATGACATCTCCAGTGACGACGGCATCTGCGAGCTGACGAAAACACCGCCAGCTCGCCTTGTCTCCCGGCTCACCGGGAGATATTGGCGGTCATCCTGACGCTCGGGAGCGAACAGGTCTGTGGCTGCCGGCCGTGCGGGACCCGGCGCAGCCCACGCCAGCCTGCGGCTGGCGTGGGGGCAGGCAGCCGCTGAAGGACCCCGCCGGATTGGAGCCAGGGAATGCTTCATTTGACAGCTTCCGATGCAAACGTCGGGAGGTTGTCATTACCGAAACATCATCAGCCAACGTCATTGAAGCGCCGGCTGACGCTCAGGGGTCGTGATCGGTCGTCAGTTGAATCGCACCGTCGGGTTGAGGTAGGCATAGAGCACGTCCACCAGGAGATTGATCAAGACGTAGACGGTGGCGATCACCAGCACCGCGGCCTGAACAACGGGATAGTCCCGACTTCGGATCGAATCAACGACCAGTCGCCCCACTCCTGGCCACGAGAAAATGGTCTCGGTGATGACGGCTCCCCCAAGAAGGGTGGCGAGATCGAGCCCGATCACCGTTACAAGCGGAATCAATGCGAACCGGAGCGCGTGCCGCTGCACGATCGCCTGTTCCGTCAGCCCCTTGGCGCGCGCGGTGCGAATGAAGTCGTTTTGCATGACCTCGATCATGCCAGACCGCACGAGCCGGGCGGTTCGCGCCATGCTGAACAATCCGAGTGTGATCATCGGAAGTATCAGATGGTCAAGGCCGCCGGTTCCTCCGGTCGGTAACCACTTCAGATTGACCGAGAAGAGCAGAATCAACATGAGCCCAAGCCAGAATACCGGCACACTCTGCCCGACCAAGGCAACGCCCATACAGGCGGTATCGACCCATGAACCGCGTCGTAGCCCGGCAATGATGCCCGCCGGGAACGCGAGCACCAGGGCAAAGAGCAAGGCCGCCGTCGCCAGTCCAATCGTCGCCGGCATGCGAGACAAGACCATGTCCAACGCGGGTGTCCCGACCGCGAGGGAATCCCCAAAGTCCCCGCGTAAGGCGTCCGTCATGAACAGGACATAGCGCTCCGGCAGCGGCCGATTGAGGCCCATCGACTCACGCAACCGATCAAGATCTTCCTGTGTGGCGCCAGCCGGCAGCATCAAAGCCGCTGGATCGCCCGAGAGCGACAGCAGGAAAAAGACGACGGTCGACACGCCGAGGAGCACGAACAGATTTTGCACAAGCCGGCGGGCGACGTATCGCTGCATGAAAACTCTGTCCTCCCGGATCCACTAACGCCGAGACAATGCCGGTTCCCAGCGAGTCGGCTGGGAACCGGCATTTGGTGCTAGCTCTTCGTTACCCCGTTCAACCGGAAAAATTCGTCCGGATACGGAGTGAAGCCCTGGACGCGCTTGTTCACACCGTAGATGTTCATCTGTTGGTGGAGAAAGATGCAGGGCGGGTTGTTGTAGAGCCACTGGGTAGCCTGGTTGTACAGCTCGGTGCGCGCGGCCTCGTCGACCGTTGTGTTGGCTTCGGCGACGAGGTCATCATACTCCTGGTTGCAATGGTAGTTGACGACGCTGGAGCAGAGGTTGAGCGTCAGCATCCCCAGCGTATCGGGCAGCGGCGCCCAACCGAGCAGGAACATCGGCGCTAAGTTCCGCTCGTACAGCTTGCCGATATAGACGCTCCACTCGGTGACGTCCACGGTCGCCCGCACGCCGACTTCGGCCAGCTTTCCGGCGATGGCCTCGGTCAGCTCCTTGTCCGCCATGTACCTGCCCACCGGTCCGCGCAGCGTGATGTCGAAACCGTCACCGTAGCCGGCCTCAGCCAGAAGCGCTTTTGCTTTGTCCGGATCGTAGGGATAGGCCTGAAGGTTGGGATTGTGCCCGAAGTACTGCTTGGTTGGGAGTTGCCCGTCCAACTTGACACCGTGGCCTTCGAGGAGAAACTCGATCAGCTCGTCCTTGTCGACGGCATAGTTCAGAGCCTGCCGGACGCGGACATCCTTGAGCGGCGTGTCGCCGATGCTATCGAGCTCGACGAACATTGCGCGGATGCTCGGCACCTCGGCGACCGCCAGTTCGCTGCTGTCCGCGATCGACTGGACGTCGCTGATCGGCACCAGGGTTACGATGTCGGCTTCGCCGCTGAGGAGCGCCGCGGTGCGCGCCGAAGGCTCAGGTCGAGGTTGGAACACGATCCGGCTGATCGCCGAGGCGCCGCCCCAATAGTCGTCGTTGCGTTCGAGCGTCGTGTGATCGTCCTTAACCCACTCGACGAATTTGAACGGCCCGGTCCCGACCGGTGCCTTGCCGAATCCCTCGGCGCCTTGCTCCTCGACGTACAGCGGCGGCACGATCCGAAGCCGGGAAAAAGAAAGGACCGTGAGTGGATAGGGCGACTTGGTCACCACGCGAACGGTCAGCGGATCGACGACGTCCACGCGGTCGAGGGACGCCGGCAAGTATTGGGTTGCCGGCGACTTCATCTCCGGGTTACGGATCCGCTCGACGCTGAATTTCACGGCGTCGGCCGTGAACGGTTCGCCGTTGTGGAACGTCACACCTTCGCGCAGCTTGAATTCCCAGGTCAGTTCGTCGACAGACGTCCACTCGGTGGCCAACTGGGGAATGAACGACGGTTGGCTGCCTTCAGTGAAGGCAACGTCCACCAACGTCTCGAAAATCTGACCGAACACGACCGTGGCTTCGCTGACCGCGGCGTTGACGCCGTGAGGATCGAGCACACCGGGATCGGATCCCGTGACCACCTGCAGGGTGGTGCCCTCCTGGGCGGTGGCGCTACGCGCGGTCGACGCCAGCAACGGTGTCGCCGCCAGTGCGCCGGCGGTCTTGAGGACCGTTCGCCGGGTCGCCTGGCTCCTGAAGAGGTTCGTCATGCGCCCGGTCGAGTCTTTCGGCGGGTGTTCTGTCTTATCGTGGGATGTCATCGTGATTGGTCCTCCGTACTGCGGATTCCGACAGATGCCGAGACAGATGGGTCGTCCGCTGATTGCCACCTGCTGATTGGGTTGATTGGGCGGACGTGGGTCGGCTGCCTCCTTTCCGAGTCGGGCGATCGCCAGCTATGCTCCGGCGCGGATGGGATTCACAAAGGCCACCGTCTGGCCGGAGAAACAGGTCTGGTTGGCGTAGCGCGGATAGACGGTCACGTATCCCTGCAGGGGGCTGACGATCGTCTCAACCACGTCGCCGTAGGCATCACGGATAATCGCCAGGGAATCGCCAGCGTTGACGCGGGTTCCGACCTGCCGCAACGGATGGACGAAGCCGCCGCGCCCGGCAAGCACTTGGACGGTGTTTCCGAGCAGCTCGGGGATTGGCTCACGGCGCACCGGCATTATGGCCGGTCCGTCGAGCATCCCCATTTCCCGCATCACGTTCAGCACGCCGGCGCAGCAGCTCGAGATGGAGTCGTCGTGCAGTTCGCGCTGCGGCGTCAACTCCAGGGTCATCGCCGGGATGCCGGCTGCAAGCGCGGCGTCCATCAAGGTGCCGGTCATGCTCTGCTCCTGCTCCAGGAGCGAGAGGACCAGCGTCCAGCCGAACAATTCGGCGAGTTCCCGGCTCCGCTCGGCGGCCGGTGAGCCGCCTCGGATCAGAATGAAATCGATCGCCGGATGGGTGTTCGAGTGGATGTCAATGACGACGTCGGCGCGCTGAATACCCTCTGTGAAAAGCCGATGGGCTAGGCGCTGGGTATGGTTTCCCAAAGCTTTCCCAGGGAATACGCGATTCACGTCGGCGCCTTCGCGCAGGATGAACCGATGATGGTCGCGCAAGGACAATGGGTTCTGCACGGGCGCGCCGATCACCGTCCCGCTGAGGGTTTCCGGCGCCACCAGTTCACGCGTGATCCGCCGGATCACCTCGATGCCGTTGATTTCGGGACCGTGTAACGCGCCGCCAATCCAGAGCACAGGCCCCGGTCGAGTGCCATGCAGCACGACCAACGGAACCTCGACCGCTGCGCTGTTCTCGAGGTAGCCGCCGATCAGGTGACCGGTGGCGAGGTGGCCCGGCTCACATTGGACGGACCCAATGGCGAACGCCTTCATGCCGTTACTCCTGGTCGCGCGACCGTTTGGCCCGATTGCACAGGCGCGATGTAGACCACCTCGTCCCCGGTGGCGGCCGTTTGATTCAAGTAGCGTGGAAAGCACATGACGTAGCCGTCCACCGGGCTGCGGAAGAGCTCCCGCTCGTCCCCGTAGAGATCGACGATACGTGCTACTGGCTCACCGACGGCAACCCGGGTACCCGGCGGAGTAAGGTGATGCATCACACCACCCGCCGACGCGCGTAGCGCCACCTGGACGGCGAGTGACTCAGCGATTTTGGTCACGAATGGGACAGGTTGTTCCTCGCCGGGCAGCATCTCGAAACGCTTGAGGGCGTTGAGGGTGCCAACGGTTCCCGCCTGAACCCAGCGATCGTCGATCGTCCAGCACTCGTACTCCAACGTCACCGCCGGCTTTCCATCGTGGAGTGCCGCGTCCATGAGCAACCCGGCCAGGTGTTTCTCCCCAGAACTGAGGGGCTTGGGGGCCGACTCGAGGATCGTCAGACCGTACGCCGACGCGAGCGTCCGCGCGCGGGCATAGACCGGGTCGGACCCGGTCCGGAGGATGGCGAACGGATGCGCCGGTGCGGTGTTGGCATGGATATCCACGACGATATCCGATTTGGCGATCCCCTCGGTGTAGAGCGCGTACGCCAGCTGCTCGCTGATGCTCCCCTTCGGATTGCCGGGGAAGAAGCGGTTGATATTCAGTCCATCCCGGGGCGTGTTGTACCGGTGGTCGAGAAACGCGAGTGGGTTCTGGATCGGCGCCCCGACGATCGTTCCGGCGAGATCGGTAGGATCAACGTCTTCCCACACGACCCGGCGGATGATCTCCGCGCCGACGATCTCGATGCCGTGGAGCGCCGCGCCTAACCAAAACACCGGCCCTGGCCGCGTACCATGAAGGACCAGCAACGGGACCTCAACCGGCGAGCCGTCGTCCAGCCAGCCGGCAACGATCCGGCCGCGGGCCCTCTGCCCAGGAGGACAAGCGATATCAGCGATGCGAAATACGGATTCCTCGCCCAAGAACGCCTCCTTTTCGAAACTCGTACGCCCAGTTTCCAGTTGGTGATCAGACGGTGATGCGTGGATCGAGTTCGTCCCTTAGCCAATCGCCGAGCAAGTTGATGGCGAGCACGGTGATCATGATCGCGATTCCGGGAAAGGTGGCGACCCACCAGGCGGTGGCCAGATAGGTGCGGCCGTCTGCCAGCATCGCGCCCCATGACGGTGTTTGCGAACCGACGCCGAGGCCAAGAAAGCTCAGCGCCGATTCGGAAATGATCATGCGCGCCACCTCGAACGTGGCGATAACGATGACCGGCGTCAGGACGTTCGGGAAGACATGACGAATCAACAGACGTGCATCACCTACCCCGACCGTGTGCGCGGCTTCGACGAATGCGGTATCGCGAATCGTCAGGACTTCACCGCGGACGATCCGCATGTAGGACATCCAGCTCGTGGCCGCCAACACGATGATCATGTTGCGCAAGCCGCCGCCGAGAATGGCGACGACCGCCAACGCGAGCAAGAAAAACGGGAAGGCAAGAAAGACGTTCCCAACCCAGCTGATCAGGTCATCCATCCTGCCGCCGTAGTACCCGGCGATCAGGCCGAGGGCAATCCCGAGCGAACCCGAAATCGCGACCGAGGCAAAGCCGACGATCAGGGCGATGCGACTGCCGTAGATTAGACGGCTCACGACGTCTCGCCCGAGCTGGTCCCCGCCCAACGGACGCGAGGCGTCTTCGAACGGTGCCTGGAGTCGGCTCCTGAGGTGCTGCTGATTGGGGTCGGTCTGGGCAAGGACGGGGGCCAGCGTGCCCATCCCGATAATCACCAGAAGGACGAATGCTCCCACCAGGGCGCCACGATTGCGGGCCAGCTTTCGTAGAAAACTTGGCCGCCGCCGACGCTCGGCCACAGCCCCTCGTTCCCATGACGCCAGTGTGGTTACTCCGTCAGCCATCCCGTCCTCGATTATCGCGGTGTCGCGTTCGTGCCTCGTCTCCCCGGCCGCCGCTGGATTCCTGGGGCGACGCCGGTCGCGTCGCCCCAGGGTTCCGGAACTGCGCTCAGTCTGCGGCCAGTACCGTCGTCGTTGCGGCATGGGGACCGCGCCATCGTTCAGACAACCGAGCAAAAGCCGCCTCGACGTCCGTCAACGTCACGCTCCCCTTAGTCGCCAGTGGCCGCAATTCTGCGAGCAACTCGGCCCGGGCGAATGGGCGAAGGACATTGGGGAACTGCTTGATCAACGCATTCATAGATTCCTGGGACTCGCCGGGCCAGGCGCGATCGTAGGCCTCCCGCGCCGGGCCAAGCGTGTACTCGCCCGTTGGGGTTTCGACCCGTTCTTGGCGCCGGGCGACGGTGGCAGCTTCGTCGACCGCACCGTCCAGGATGACGACGCCGTAGTCCCGCTCCGCGGCCTCGACCGTCACCAGGCCGCGAACGATGTCTGCCAGGACGCGTTGCGGGTCCCGCACAAAGGGATCACCGAACCCACCCCCGCCTTGGGTTAGGAGTGTCAGTTCGTCGCCTTGTCTCAGATTGAGCAAGTCGATTTTGCCGATGCTCTCGGCGGCTTCACCCGTGCGGCGGAGCATCGTGAGTCCGGTCGTGCCCGTGGAGCCGCCGCGCCGGCCCCACGGCGGAAAGACGTACCGCTCCATTCCGCGGGCCGTCACCGCCGCGGTCGGACCCGTGAGCTGGAAACTGAACTCGACCCCCGAACCGCCACGATGCTCGCCCGGTCCGGCCGAGTCCGGCCGCAGCCCGTAACGGTTGATGACGATCGGCAAATCGTGCTCGAGCGTTTCGTTGGGAATGTTGCGCAGGAACGTGCAAAAATCGCCCGCCTCGATGCCATCTTTGACCGGGCGGCCGCCGGAGCCGCCGCAGAGTGGCTGGAGCACACTGACCTTCATCTCGCCATCGGCGATGTCCGGCGTGGCGACCAGCGCAATCGAGATTTGGCCCGCGCCCGCGGCGGGAATGATCTCTGGTGCGACGCGGCCCAACGCGCCCATGGTCATGTCGAGAATCCTGAACTGGGCCGCGGCGCGGACCCCGCATGCGGCCGGAGGCTCAGGATTGACGACCGATCCGCGCGGGGCGATCACGTTCAGGGGTCTCACCAAACCGCTGTTGTAGGGGACATGAGGATCGACGGTTCGGAAGTAGTTGATGACCCCGATCACGATCATCCAGTGACCGCGGTGGCTGTTACTCGGCAGGTTCATCGCGGCCTGAACCTGGGGATCGGTGCCGGTGAAGTCGAAGGTGAGCTCGTCACCCTTGATCCGCAGCGTGAGCTTCAAGCGAATCAGGCCGACGGGTGTCATATCTGCTTCGAGGTAATCGATGAATTCGTAGTCGCCGTCCGGTAGCGCCGAGATCAGGGCCCGCGCTCGCATCTCACCGTAGTCGAGCACCCCGTCGATCCCGGTCAGGACCGGTTCGCGTCCGTAGCGCGTGATCAGTTCGCGGATACGAGTATCCGCCGTGTGCAGCGCGGAGAGAAGCGCTCGGAGATCGCCCCAGTTCTGATCGGGGATCCGGCAATTGGAGAGGAAGAGGCGCAGGAACGCTTCGTCCAACTCTCCCTTGCGCACCAATTTGTACGGCGGGATTCGCAGCCCTTCCTGGAAGATGTCGGTACTGGAGGGTGAAATGCTGCCCGGCACTCTTCCACCGATATCCGAAGAGTGGACGAAGTTCATCGCAAAACAGACGAGCTCGCCAGCGTCGAAGATCGGTCGGATCAGGTAGATGTCGGGGAGGTGGGTGATCAGCCCCTCGGAGCTATACGGGTCGTTGACGATGACGACGTCACCGTCCTCCCATTCGATTTGGCGGATAACGGCCTCGACCGGCATGCCGATCATGACGCTGACGCCCAAATTGACGGGCGCAGCGAAGAGCTCTCCGGACCGGCTGACCAAACCCGCGCCGTAATCGGCGGTCTCTTTGACGAAGACGGTATAGCCCGTGCGAAGAATCGTACTCGCCATCTCGTTGGCGATGGCCTGAAACCGATTGCGCAGGATTTCGATGAAAACCTGGTCTTTCATCCGTTTACCTCGATCAGCACGTTCGCCCAGCGGTCCACGGTCGCCGTCGCACCAAGCGGCAGGAGTGACGTCGTATCGTCTTGTTCGATCACGGCTGGGCCCGTCAACCGTTGACCCGATTGCAAACTGGCCCGCTCATAGACGCCTCCACCGCGCCAAGCACCGTCCAGGTAAATCTGGCGCTCACCCGGCGTCGGGGGATGATCGTTCATCGTCGGGAGTTCCGTCAGCGCAGGGTGGGGCTTCTCCCCCGAGATCGTGACCCGGACGTTGACGAACTCGACAACCGCCGTCCGATCGCTCTGGCTGTAGACGTCCTCGTAATCAGCGTGGAACGCGGCGGCGGCTTCGTCAAGTGAATGCACGGTGCGGTGCTCGTCGGACAAGGTGACCGTGAGCTCGAATGACTGCCCCCGGTACCGCATGTCGGCGGCGCGGACGATCTTGTGCCGTCCGAGTTCGCCCGTTTGCTGCCTGAGCCAGGCACGGGCCTGCTCTTCCAGGGCGGCAAACCGGGCATTCAGCTCTTCAAACGTTGTCTGGTCGCTGCGAAGCAACACCGTCGCGACGAAGTCGCTCTTGAGGTCTGCGACCAAGCTTCCGTAGGCGCAGAGCAAGCCCGGGAAGCGCGGCACGATCACCTGCGTGATGCCCAACTCACGCGCGAGGAGGCACGCGTGCGTCGGACCAGCACCACCATAGGCGAGCAGCGCGTAATCCCGCGGATCGACACCGGTCCTCGCCATGATCGGCAGGAGCTGGGCGTACATGTTGGAGGTCACGACTTCCAGCACGCTGGCGGCAGCGGCGGTCGCGGATTGACCGATCTGTTTGCCGAGCTCCTCAAGGGCCGCTCGTGCTGCGACGGCGTCAAGTGGCATCCGCCCGCCGAGAAACCGGGCGGGATCAATGATGCCGAGCGTCACATAGGCGTCCGTGACGGTCGCCTGGGTGCCGCCGCGCCCGTAGCACGCGGGACCGGGATCAGAGCCCGCACTCTTGGGACCGACCTTCAGCACACCGGCCGGATCGACCCAGGCGATGCTGCCGCCGCCGGCGCCGATCGAAGAGATCTCTACCGTCGGCATGATCACCGGGAAATCACCGACCCGTCCTTCGGTCGAATAGGGCACCCCGTCGTCGATGATCGCGACATCGGCGCTGGTGCCCCCGATGTCCAAGCTGATCACGCGCGGCTTGCCCGCGATCCGCGCGACGTGGAGCGCACCGACGACACCGGACGCCGGACCGGAGAGGAGGGTCTGGACGGGAGCTTCCGCCGCGCTGGCGGCCGTCATGAGTCCACCGTTCGACTTGGTCGTGAAGAGCGACGCATCGATCTCGAGTGTCGCGGCGACGCCCTGCAACTTGTCGAAATACGCCTTCATCTGGGCGCCGAGGTAGGCGTTCATCACCGTCACGAGCGTCCGCTCGTACTCTCGCTGCTCCGGCCAGGTGTCGGCCGAACTAGTGACATACAGATCGGGATAGCGAGCGCGCACGAACTCCACCGCGGCACGTTCGTGGGCGTCGTTCCGATAGGAGTGAAGGAACGAGACGGCGATCGCTTCGACGCCGCTGTTGACGAGTTGATCGACGGCCTCGCCGAGTTGATCGAGGTCGAGCGGTCTCAGGATCTCACCGGTGGCCAGCAGGCGCTCGTCAACCTCGCGCACGAGATTGCGAGGGACGAGCGATTCCGGCCGATCGCACATGAAATCGTTCGGATTGGGCAGGCGCAGGCGGCCTATTTCGAGGACGTCTGCGAAGCCGCGTGTGATGATCAGCCCCGTTGGGACTCCCGCACGCTGGATCAGCGCGTTCAGTGCGATCGTCGTGCCGTGGACAAAGTACCCGATCTTGGCGGGGTCCATCCCGTGGTCGCCGGCAAGCCGGCGGATCCCTTCCTCCACGGCTCCGGCCGGATCGGCGGGTCGCGAAGGAACCTTGAGGGTGTGCAACCCGCCCGATTGCTCCTCCATGAGGACGAAATCGGTGAAGGTTCCCCCGATGTCGATCCCCAACCGGAGCCGTCCATTCGTCATCGCGCTACCATCTCTCATGTTCCGCGATCTTCCTCCTGTGAGAACCAGGTGATGCGACCGGACTCGAACTCGGTGAGCACGTCGTCGAGATAGCCCACGATGTGGGCCCGCATCGCATCGCCTGCTCGTTGCGCGTCGCCCGCGCGAATCGCCTCGAAGATTTGTCGATGCTCGGCGAGTTGCTTCTGCGGATGATTGCGGATCGTCGCCGAGATCATCCGCACCCGCTCCATCTGTCCGTTGATGACCTTGAGGACGTTCTGAAAGATGTCGTTGCCGTGCCTGCGGACGTAAAAGCCGTGATACTCGGTGTTGAGAGCAAAGAAAAGCGGAAAGTCTTCTGCCGCCATCGCCTGCTCGGAGCGGTCCAGGATGGCTTCGAGCTCCGCGAAATCAGAGTCGGTTAGCAGCGGAGTGAGCGCGACGATGACGTGCGGCTCGATCAGCGCCCGGGCCTCGTAGATACTCCGGACGTTCTGGACGCTCATCTCGGAAACGATCGTCTCCTTATAAGGAGTGATCGTGACCAGTCCGTCTCGCTGAAGATGGATCAACGCCGACCGTATCGGGCTCTTGCTGATGTTCAGCATGGTCGAGAGCTTGGCCTCGGTGACTGGTTGACCCGGTTTGAGCTCCAGTCGATGGATCATCACTTTGATCGCCTCATAGGCCTGCTCCGAGAGGGAGGCGCGATTGATCACCGGTTCGCTATTCATCACAGCCCCCAGTCAAACGCGTCCCGACGAGAAAAGGGCGAACGGACGATAGGTGGCGGCAAATTGCCGCCCTCGGCTCTTGCGGCGTTCTCGTCGGCGACGGCCTCCACTGTTCGTCCCGGCAGGTCGATGGTGTATAGTATATCATATTCACGGCAAGCGAGTCTCCTCTCTCGACGATCAAACGACTCCCGGAATTCGTCGGCCCATTTCGCCGCGACCAGCGGCTGGGTCACCACACTGGTTAGGGGTAAGTCCCGTTCATGGTTGGAAGTTCTCCTTTACCGAGGTCCGCCGAGGTGCTGATTGTCGGCGGTGGCATTGTCGGCCTCGCGATCGCGTTCCATCTCGCTGAACGAGGGACACGCGGAGTCGTCGTCGTGGAACGCGCAGAGATTGCCTCCGGGTCGACATCCAAGGCGACCGGTGGAATCAGACAGCAGTTTACGACCGAAGCCAAGATCCGCCTTTCCCGGGAGTCCGTTCTCTTTTATCAGGATTTTGCTGAGCGGGTCGGGCGTTCGCTCCTCTTTCGTCAGATTGGCTACCTCTTTCTCCTCCCGGACGCTACTGTCTTCGACGCGTTCGCCAGGGGCGTGGCGCTCCAGAACCAATTGGGGGTGCCGAGCGAGATGCTCGACCCCGACGAGCTCGCCCGCCGACATCCGATGCTCGTGCTCGATGGCTACGCCGGTGGAGCGTTTTGCCCGACGGACGGCTACGCGACTCCGGCCGATGCTGCCTATGCCCTCGCGAGTCGGGCCCGCGAACTCGGGGTCCAGATCATCGAAGGCGTCGACGTCATCGGGATCGACCGTGCCTCCGGACGCGTCACCGGAGCCCAAACCAGCGTCGGAGCGATCTCCACCCCCCTCGTGGTCGGCGCCGCCGGTCCCTGGGCGGCCGAACTCGGTCGGATGGTGGATCTCGACCTGCCCGTGACCGCCCACCCACGTCAGGTGTTCTCGCTGAGCCCTTGCCCCGAGCTGCCCGCGGATTTTCCCTTCACCGTCGACATGGCCTCCGGCGTCTATGTTCATCGCGAACCGGGCGCGACCCTGTTAGGCGGCGGCGACCGTGCCACGCCAAGCGGAGGCCCCGCGACGCTCGACTGGTCCCGGTTTGAACCGGTGGCAACAGAGGCGATGCGTTGGTTGCCGGCCATTGCGGACCTCGAAGCACGCTCCGGGTGGTGTGGGTTACGCGAGATGACACCGGACGATCACCCGATTCTCGGGCCCGCGCCAGATCTCGAAGGGTTTTGGCTGGCGGTGGGATTCTCTGGCCACGGCTTTATGCACGCCCCGGCGGTCGGGCGGGCCATGGCCGACTGGATCTTGACGGGGCAACCCGTCGACCTCGACTCCGCCGCGTTCTCACTGGCGCGATTCGCCGGGGAGCCACTACAGATCGATGCGGCGCTCTTCTGACCGGCAACCCGTTTTCGAGCGTGGGAGGGAATCGTGACGAGTCGGGTGTCTCCAACCGCCACAACGACCCAGTTTGTTCAGGCGATTTTGTCGGCCAGTGAGCGACCGTTGCCGGATGCCGCGGCGCAGGCAACCAGGCGGGTGGTGCTCGATACCTTCGGGGCCATGCTTGCCGCCTCCAGCCCTTCCTGGCCCGGCACCACGCACATGGGTGCGTTTATCGCGGGGGAGCAGTCGGCCGGCTCCTGCCTCGTGGTCGGTACGCCGTTGTCGGCGGGTCCGGCCCTCGCATCGTTGGCGAACGGATACCTCGCGTACGCGCTCGACATCGAGACCCACCACGGCCCCGCGGTGATGCACGCCGCCGCCGGGGTTGTCCCGGCAGCCTTCGCCACCGCCCAAACCACGCTGGCGACCGGTGCCGCCTTCCTCTCCGCGGTCGCACTCGGCATCGAGGTGGCATGCCGGGTCAGCCTCGCCATCGGTCCGAACGATCTGTACGGGCGCGGCTTCCATCCATCGGCGGTCGCCGGGGCTTTTGGGGCGGCCGCGGCGAGCGGCTTGCTGCTGGGACTGGATCCCGACCGGTTCGCCAATGCCCTGGGGCTCGCGGCGACCCAGGCCAGCGGATTGCTCGCCTGGGCGAGTGATGAGACGGAGGAATCGAGGCCGTTCAATCCCGGCATCGCCGCACGAAACGGCGTGACCGCGGCCCGGTTAGCTTCGCTCGGGTTCGGCGCGCCGCAGGGCATTTTCGACCGCAGCGCCAAGTATCACGTCTTTCGGGCCTGGTCCAACGACGGCGAGGGACGCCCCGAAGAGCTGCTCAAAGATTTTGGAGACCACTTCGCGGTCGAGGGCTTGACGTTCAAGGTTCATGCCTGTTGCGCCTTCCTCCATCCGGCTCTGGACGCGCTTCTCGGATTGATGGCGGCGCATCGACTCGCCGCGGCGGATGTCTCCGCTATCCAGATGCGGTTTCCAGCGTCCGGCGCTCCGATCATCGACGGCAATCCGCTCCGTTCCCATTGCGCCCAGTACATCCTGCCGGTCGCGGCGACGCGCGGCGCCGTGCGGTTCGAGGATGTCCTCCACGATCGCTCGGCAGAACCAGAGGTAGTCCGACTTGGCGCGGCCACCAGCATCACGCATGACGACGAGTTGGATCGGGATTATCCGGATCGTTACACGACAGTCCTCGAACTGAGAACGACCAGTGGTCAGACGGTCAACCAGCGCGTGGAGTGGCCGAGAGGCTGCCCACAGAACCCGCTGACCGAGCAGGAGCTCAAGGAGAAGTTTCTGGCGCTGGTTGCCCCTCGCCTGAGTCGACCGCAGGCCGAGGAGATCGGTGATTTAGCAGTCACGGTTGACCAACCCGGGCACCTCGAGACGCTGATCGACCGTCTCAAGGAGGTCGGCGGGGTCGGCCGGGAGACTGCGATCGCCGATTAGCTGGAAGGATTCGCCGACGGTCGCAGAAGTCGACATTTGGTCCGGGGCTTGGCATCACGTCACGGGCTGCGAGTACGGATATAAGGAGGGGACATGGCTTTTCTCAGTCAACAGGTTTTTGCCAGCCGCCGCGCGGAGATGCAGCGGTTCATGGACAAGCACCGGCTGGACGCGGTCGGTTTTCTGACGCCCGACAACGTCTTTTACGGGACGAACTTCTTGCCCGATGTGCAGCCATGGGAGCGGCCAATCGCGGCCATCATCCCGCGTGACGGCGCGCCGTTCCTGATTCTGAACGAGCTTTCGACGACCCACCTGGCGGTCGCACGCGAGCGCGGAACGATCTGGATCGACGACGTCACGATCTATAGCGAGCACCCGCGCCTGCGCGATCGCCGGTGGCTGATCTCACAGTGGTCGAACTTGCTCGCCGAACGGCTTGATGAGAGCGGGCTTCGCGACGCGCGGATCGGGGTCGACAGCGCGAACGGGCTCCTGTCCCGGGCTGCCGCTCAGCTTGGTTCGCTGGAGATTGTGCCGCTCGAACGCGAAATGCGCGAGTTGCGGTGGGTCAAGCACCCGGAAGAACTCGACCTGATACGTCAGGCTGCCGCGTTGACCGACTGGGGCCAGGAGCGGTTCCGCGCCGAGCTGCGACCCGGGCGCGTGGTCCAGGAACTCGACTTCACGATGTCCGCGATTCTCGCCGATGAAGCCGCGCGGCGCTTCAACGGCGAACACTGCGAGATTCGGTCGTTCACGCTCTCTGGCCCAGATTCCGCCGCTCCACACGGGTGCGGAGCGGCCAGTGGTAAGCGGGTCGAGGTCGGACACGGTATCGTGAATGTCCTGATTGTCCGCCTGAACGGGCTCGCCGTGGAGAACGAACGAACCTGGTTCTGTGGCAACCCGACTCCCGAACAGGTTCGCGCGTTCGAGGCGGCGTCCGCCGCTCAGACCGCCGCGATCGCGGAGCTCCGCACCGGCAATGCCCTGTGTAATGTCGACACGGCGGCCCTCGATACCATCGAGCGGGCAGGGTATGGGGATCGCGTGCTGCACCGGACCGGTCATGGCATCGGGATCAACAATCACGAGTTCCCGGATGACATGGCGTTCAACCTCCGTCCCCTGCGGAGCAACGAGGTCTATTCCGCCGAGCCCGGCATTTATATCCCAGGACTTGGCGGTTTCCGACACGACGACACCGTCATTGTCGGTGACCAACCCGAGGTTGTGACGGTGGCGCCGAAAGATCTCGCGTCCCAGACCGTGTCCTGACCTCGCCAAACCGAATGCCCGATACCCCAGATACCTATCCAATGACGCGGCCGCGCCGCATGAGATCAGGAGACGACGATGCCAAACACGCAAACGGTCGCAGAGGCGGTAGCCGACGAATTGGCCCTTGCCGGGATTGACCGAGTTTTCGGGCTGCCCGGTGGGGAGGTGTTGGCGCTGATGGACGCCCTTCGCCGGCGAGGTATCAGCTTCGAACTCTGCCGGCACGAGGCAAACGCCGGGTTCATGGCTGCTGTCTACGGCAAGCTGAAAGGGGTGCCTGGGGCGGTCTTAACCACACTCGGTCCCGGTGCGGCCAATCTCCTCTTGCCCATCACCAACTGCTGGCTCGACCGCGAGCCGTTGGTGGCGATCTCCGCCGACATCCCCACCAGTTGGCCGAACTGGCATACCCACCAGCGCCTGCCGCTGCACGACATTTTCGGACCAGTGGTCAAGGCGGGCTCGGCGATCACGAGCCTCAACGCGCGCGCCGCGGTTCGACGCGCCGTCACGCTGGCGCAGGAAGAACCCCAAGGACCGACCTACATCACCCTCTCCGCTGAGGACGCCATCTCCACCACGCCGCAGCGGGCGGTCACCGGCGACGCCGGTGACGATGTGTCGATGGTGGAAGCGATTGGCCCGGCGGCGGATGAGCTGACGAGGCGGATCGCCGCGGCAGAGCGACCGCTTGTCGTCCTGGGGCTGGGCGTCCGCGCCATGAACGCGACGCTGCTGCGAGCCTGGCTCGACGCCTGGAACCTGCCGTTCGCGGTGACTCCGAAGGTCAAGGGGCTGGTCGATGAGACCCACCCGCTGTTCGTCGGTGTCGTCGGCGGGATGTCCCTTGATGCCGTGATGGTGGACGCCCTCCGGCACGCCGATCTCTTGATTGGGTTCGGCTTTGATCCCACCGAAGTCGACAAACGGTGGCACACCGAGCTGCCGATCCTCTGGGTTCTTGAATCACCCCAGGCGACTGGGGTGATGCCGACAAAAGAGGTCATTGCCTGTCCGCACGACGGTCTCCTCGAGCGCCTCGGCACCACCCCGCCACCGCGATCCTGGGCAGATGCATTCGCCTCTCAGCGAGCGAGCAGACTGGCCACCTTGCGCGGCGAGGGGCGTCCCGAACCGGCGGCGGGTACCGTCGAACCGACCGCGCTGGTTCGTGCCGTGGCAGCGGTGTCTCCGCCAGAGACGATCCTTACCACCGATGTTGGTTCCCACAAGTATTTGTTCGGTCAGTTCTGGCCGAACCGGGAACCGATGACCTTCTTCCAATCGAACGGCCTTTCGGGCATGGGCTACGGTCTCCCGGCCGCGATGGGTGCCAAGTTGGCCCGACCAGATGTTCCGGTGATCGCGGTGCTCGGTGACGGCGGGTTCTCGATGAACAGCCAGGAACTGGAGACGGCGGAACGGATCGGGGCACCCGTGATCGTCGTCGTTCTCGCCGACAACTCCTACTCCCTGATTCGCCACAGTCAGGTTGGGCGCGGCTTGCCCAACTACGGTGTCGATTTTGGGCCGATCGACTCGGTCGCGTTGGCGCGCGCCTGCGGGGTCGATGGGGTCCGCGCCACCACGACGGAGGAGATCTCGTCCGTCGTGCGGGAGGCGATGACCGCCAATCGCTCGCTCGTGGTTGAGGTGCCGGTCGATCCAGAAGCCTGGCGCGGTCTCGTCTGAGCCCGTCCATCCGTGAGTAACTCGAAACGTCGCATAGTCGAATGCGGACGCGGCGCGTACCACTCGAGAAGGCGAGTGAGGTCTCCGTCGGCACCACCGCTACCGTCACGCGGGCAAGCGGATTAACCACGGTGAGTTCCTGCGACGACGACGTGAGTTGAGAGGAGAAATGGTTGGACGGCAGACGTCGGCTTGGTATCGACATCGGTGGAACGTTTACTGACTTGGTCCTGATGGAAGAAGCAACCGGTGCAACGGTGGCCCTGAAGGTCCCGTCAACACCGAGCGATCCCGCACAGGCCGTGCTAAACGGCATCCGCGAACTCGTCGCGGCGTACGGGGTGGACCCGGGCGAGATCGAGTACTTCGTCCACGGCACGACGATCGCGCTCAACACGCTGATTCAGCGGTCGGGGGCGCGGTGTGGGCTGTTGGTGACGCGAGGGTTCAGGGACATTCTCGAGATCGGTCGGCTACGCCTACCCGACCCGACGAACTACTTCGTCCAGAAAGTGCGTCCACTTGTCCAGCGGAGCATGGTTCGAGAAATCGACGGGCGCTTGCTCGCCAGTGGCGAGGTTTATCAACCTCTCGATCTGGCACAACTCGACGCGGCGGCGCGGGAGTTGATCGGCCTTGGCGCTGAGGCCATCGCGATCTGCTTCATGCACTCCTACAAGTCCGATCAACACGAGCGGTCGGCAGCGGATTACCTCCGCACCCACTTTCCCGACGTGTACGTGACCGCATCGAGCGAGATCTGGCCGCAACAGCGCGAGTTTGAGCGGGCGACGGTGACCGTGATCAACGCCCATGTCGGCGACCGGATGCGGCGCTACTTCGATCGCCTCGAGAACAATTTCCGCGACATCGGCATTCCGGCGACGATCTTTACCACGAAGTCCAACGGCGGTGTCATGACGGCGAGGTCGGCCAGCGACGTGCCCGTCGAAACCTTGCTCTCTGGTCCATCGGCCGGGGTCATGGGCGGGCTCCACGTCGGACGTCTCGCAGGTCACCACCGGCTGATCACCCTGGACATCGGCGGGACGAGCGCCGACGTCTCGATTATTGACCAGGACGTCCATTACTCGACCGATAACCAGGTCGGCGATTTCCCGGTCTTCATGCCGGCCATCGATATCTCCTCGATCGGGGCCGGCGGCGGCAGCATCGCCTGGGTCGATCAATCCGGCCTGCTGAAGGTGGGGCCGAAGAGCGCCGGTGCCGATCCCGGTCCGGCCGCCTATGGCCGCGGCGGCGTTCAACCAACCCTCACCGACGCCTACATCACCCTCGGTCTGATCCGGCCGGAGAACTTTCTCGGGGGCCGACTGCCACTGGACGCCGCCAAAGCCGATGCCGCCCTGGCCACCGTTGGCAAACCGCTCGGGCTCGATGCCCGGGCCACCGCGTCGAGCGTCCTTGAAGTCACGACCGCGAACATGTACGCCCAGTTCATGCCGCTGATGGCCAAGCGGGGTATCGACCCGCGCGACTTCACCCTGTTCGCCTACGGCGGCGCGGGTCCGACCCATGCCTTCTTCCTCGCCCGCGAGGTCGATATCAAGCGGGTCATCGTGCCGCGCTCGCCCGGAACCCTCTGCGCGCTGGGGTCCTTGGTGACCGACATCAAGAGCGATTTCATCAAAACCCTGTACGTCGATTCCAACCAGTTCCAGCTCGAAGATTTGGACGCTCAGTTCAGCGCGCTCGAAGGTGTTGCCTCCGACTGGCTCACCGCGCAGAACGTCAAGAACGTCCAGCATCAGCTGCTCCGGTCAGCCGACATGCGCTACAAGGGCCAGTCGTTTGACATCACGGTGCCGCTCTCGGCGGCGTTTGCGACCGGCGAGGATCTCTCTGCCGTCCGCGAGCCGTTCCACCAGACCTACGAGCGTGTCTACGGCTTCTGTGACCGCGACGCGCCCGTCGAGATCATCAACGCTCGAGTCACCATCGTCGGCGTGACGCCCAAGCCGGCCGCGGTGCCAACGCGCGCGGCAACAAGCGGGCCCCGCCCGGCGGAACCAATCGCCACCCGCTCGGTCCTCGAGTATCGGCAGCAGGTCGTGGCGAACGTCTTTCAGTGGGACGCCCTCGGCGTGGGCGAAACCTTTACCGGTCCCGCGATCGTCGAGGCCGTTGACACCACGGTGTACGTTCCGACCGGCTTCGCCGCAGAGATCGACGCCTGGGGCAATATCATTGCGGAGGATGTGCGCGATGCGAACTGATCCGGTGCTTCTGGAGATCTTTCGGAATCGCTTCAAGGCCGCCGCGGAGGAGATGGCCTCGGTCACGCTCCGGACGGGATTCACCGTCTTCGTCAAAGAGACCTCCGACTTCGGGGCGTGCATCGTGGCGCCAAACGGGGAAACCTTCGCCGCGCCGACCGACACCGCGGTCAGCCTGATGATCGGTCTTCCCGGCCACGAGGCCATCAATGCCCTGAGCGACTACAAGCCAGGCGACATCGGCATCACCAACGATCCTGAACTGACGCGCGGTCTCTCCACCCACCTGCCGGACATCTGGCTGTGGAAGCCGATCTTCTCCCAGGGCGAGATCATCGCCTTCGGCTTCAACTTCATTCACTCCTCGGACGTTGGCGGCAAGGTGCCTGGTTCGATCTCGCCGACCAACACCGAGCTGTTCCAGGAAGGGCTCCGCATCCCGCCGATGAAGTTGTTCCGGGAGGGGGAGCTCGACCGGGAATTGTTGAATCTGATTCTCCTGAACTGCCGGATTCCGCACCAAAACTGGGGGGATATCAAGGCCCAGGTTGCCTCCCTGGCGATGGCGGAGCGCCGAATCCTGGAGATCGTTGATCGCTACGGGCACGACACGGTTGTTGCCGGGATCGCCGACATCCTCGATCACGGCGAGTCCCGCGCTCGGGCGCACATTGCCGACATGCCGGACGGACGGTACGAATTCGCGGACTACATGGAAGGCGACGTCGCGGGAGGTCGGCCAATCCGAATCAATCTCGCGCTCACCGTCAGCGGCTCCGACATGCATCTCGACTTCACGGGCACCGATCCCCAGGTGCAGGCCGCGCTGAACCTGCCCACCTGGAACCAGCACGGTCACTACATGCTCTCCTTTGGCTTCCTCAACTACTTCCGGACGATGGAGCCAGAGATCCCCTACAACTCCGGTCTGGTGAGACCGCTGCGGATGACGATCCCGCGCGGGTCGCTGCTCAACCCGGAACCGCACGCGGCGGTCGGCGTTCGTGCAGCGACCATGTTCCGGATCCTCGATGTCATCAACGGCTGCCTCACCCAGGCGTTGCCCGAGATCTTCCCGGCCGCGAGCTCCGGGGCCGTGTCGATGATCCTCGTCTCGACGCTGGACGTCGAGACCGGTGAACGTCTTGTCAGCGTGGCGCAGCCCCTGTCGGGCGGCTCCGGTGCGCGCCCCATGATGGACGGTATCGATGGGGCGAGCTTCACCGGCGGCTGGCTGCGAAACATCCCGAACGAGATGCTGGAAGCCGACATGCCGGTCCTTGTCGAGGAGTACGGCTACCGGCCGCACTCCGCCGGTGCCGGTCGATGGCGCGGCGGCTCCGCGATCCGATTCCGCATGAAAACATTCGCGCCAGAAACGATCATGACGGCTCGCGGGCTTGAGCGGTTCACGTTTCGGCCGTACGGGTTGCGCGGAGGCAACCCAGGGCAGCTGGGCCGCGGGGTGCTCAATCCGGGGACGCCTGGCGAGCGAAACGTCGGCAAGATCGACGTGCTTCGGCTCGATCCGGGCGACGTCGTCATGTTCGAATCGGCCAGCGGCGGCGGCTATGGCAATCCGTTGGAGCGAGAGCCGGAGTTGGTGCTGGCGGACATCGCTGCCGATTTCATAAACGCCGCCCAAGCCCTTGAGGACTACGGCGTCGTCGTGCGGGACGGACACGTCGACGAGGAGGCGACCATCGCCGAGCGCGCCGGGCGTTCAGTCTCGGAAGGACCGTTCTTCGACGGTGGTCCGGAGCGGGCCGCCCACGAGGAGCGCTGGCCGGGTTGGCTTCAGGCGGAGATGGCGACGGTGGTGCTTGGCTATCCGGCAGCCCTGCGTCCCTGGCTTCAGCGCAAGATAGTCGATCGACTCAATGGCGGCACCGTTGTTGAGGCCGGGGGTGTGGCAGGGCTGGCCGCTGAGGCCGTCGCGTCGCTGCGGGTTGGTACGCCGTCGCCTGCACCGGCAGCCGCCGCTACCCGGTAACGCCCTGGTCCCATCGACCGGGCAGAGACTGGGGACGAGCTGCACCGTCCGGCAGGGTGCATCGGATCGTGCGCGGCTGCTGATACCCTCTGGCGGTGATCTTTGAGAAAGGGGGCGCTTGGGTAACCGAGTGCCCCCTTTCTCTGTGCGCCCAAACGTCA
>JAXDKI010000213.1:0-4626 GCA_034667245.1 Thermomicrobiales bacterium
GCAGGTGAAACGCCCGACGACCTTGTCGCCCTCCGCGATGAGGTCGACGACCTCCATGTGGACATCGGGAAAGGACGCGCGGAAGGGCGCGATCCAGCGCTTGGCCGCGGGGGCGAGGCGCGGGGAGTAAAGCTCGTCGACCACGTCCATCCGGCCGGCGTTCATTACCTCTTCGATCAGCAGCCGGACGACGGCCTTGTTCCGGTCTGACCCGGTCGTCCCTCCCATCGGCAGCCTCGCCGCGAGGTCATCCCACGTGTAAGGCACAGCACGAGCGCTCGGCTGGGTCGCGCCCGAGCCGGCGATTGTGAGGTTGTCGTCGTATCTCATCGCGGCACCGCCGCTTCGCTCAGGGCCAGCGGGAAGTTGTCCCGGACGAACGACTTGATCGCTTTCGAGCCGCGGAAGCGCAGCCACAGCCCTCGCCCATGCGGCTCAAAGGCGATCTCGAAGGTGAAGAACGGGCAGCATTGCCGCTCGGCGGCAACCACCGCCATCACCCTGGCCGTCCAGTCCTCGTCGGCCGGAAAGCGGTAGCCGTACCCATCCGGCAACTCCTCGATTGCCAGCACACCGGGGAACAGATTCTGACGAGCTTCTTCCGCTCGCTGCGCCTGTTCCCGTTCGCTCAGCAGGCAGGCGATGACGTCTTGATCCGATTCGTTGCTGATACTCATTCCGATACCCCCACTAACTCGTCAGAGTCGGACGCGAAGGTGCGTCCGCGGACTCGGTGTCCTGTGATGGAGCCTACAAGTTCAAGTGCGCTTTAAGTCAAGGGGTGTGGTGGCACAGGTCACCATCGGCGAGCTGAGCCGTCGAACTGGTCGGCCATCCGCTACATGGACGAGGGAGATAGCATCCAGCAGAGAGTTGCGGGGATGGGGCAGTGGTTAGGCTTGACCATCGGCTTCGTCGTCCCATGCCCGGACGACGACCAGACGGCCAACCATGCCGCCCTTGTCTCGGACGACTGAATCGCCAATCGTCGATTTATCTATTGACAAATGTCGATCTATGGCCTAGGCTGCACGCAACAACGGAGGAGACTCGTGGCAACCGCGACACTCGAACAACCAATCGTCGTCTCAACGGGGCGCTGCTGTCCGCCGGTGGCCGCGTCGCCCGATGTGTCGGAGGCGGAGGCGGCGACGTACGCCGAATGGTTCAAGGCGCTGGCCGATCCTACTCGCATCCGTATCCTCAACCTTCTGGCCCGGAGCGAGGAGCCGATCTGCGTCTGCGACATCGTCGATCACTTCCCGCTCGGGCAACCTGCCATCTCCCACCACCTGAAGATCCTGCGCGACGTCCGCTTCGTCCTGGCCGAGCGGCGCGGGACGTTCATGTACTACCGCGTCAACGCGAACTGTTTGGCCGCGTTCCCTGACGCAGCCCGCCGCATTCTCGATCAGTAAGCGCGCGAAGGAGGTGAGAGAGGGTCTTGCCCGCGTAGTTGCATCGAACATTGTCGATTTTCGATGAATGATTGCGAAAAGGGTGGGCGCCGCTTCTTGCGGCACCACAGAGAGGATGATTGAGATGACTCCGAACGATCTTCCCGTCGCCGTCGTCGGCGCCGGTCCCGTCGGACTCGCCGCCGCGGCGCATCTCCGCAGCCGCGGGGAGGAGGTAGTGGTCTTCGAGGCCGGTTTGACGGTCGGTGCCGGTGTCCTCGCCTGGGGTCACGTCCGGCTCTTCTCGCCGTGGCGCTACGTTGTCAACGAGGCAGCTGAGAGCCTGCTGACTGCGACGGGGTGGACGGCGCCGGACCCGGAGAGCTATCCGACCGGACGCGAGTTGGTCGAGCGCTACCTCGATCCCCTCGCCGCGCTGCCGGAGCTGCGGTCGCGCATCCGGCTCAACGCGAGGGTCGAATCTATCACCCGGGTCGGCTTCGACAAGATGAAGACCGACGGTCGCGAGGACGCACCCTTCCTACTGATGGTCCGTCAGGCGGACGGCGCCGAGGAGCCCTTCTTCGCCAAGGCCCTGATCGACGCCTCCGGTACAATCGCCAGGCCGAATCCGATCGGCGCGGCCGGGCTGCCGGCGATCGGGGAGCGGGAAGTGGCCGGCCACATTTTCTACGGTATCCCCGACGTTCTTGGCACGTACCGCGCCCGCTACGCCGGTCGCCGGGTCCTCGTCGTCGGCAGCGGCCATTCGGCCTTCAACGTGCTGCTCGACCTGGTCGATCTGGCGGACGAGGCCCCGGGTACCACGATCACCTGGGCCGTCCGGCGCACCGGCAATCGTCTGCAGACCCTCTTCGGCGGTGGGATCAAGGACGCACTCCCGGCTCGTGGCGAGCTGGGTGCCCGCGTGCAGCGGCTGGTCGAGAGCGAACGCCTCCTGTTGGTGACCGGCTTCAAGGTCGCGCGGCTGACGGATACTGACGAAGGGATCGTCGTCGCCGGCGAAGACGAGGTACTGCCGCCCGTCGACGAGATCGTCGCCGCGACCGGGTTCCGGCCCGACCTCTCGATCCTCTCGGAGCTGCGACTCAACCTCGATCCGGCCGTCGAGAGCCCGGCCGCGCTCGCCCCGTTGATCGACCCGAACGTCCACTCCTGCGGTTCGGTCCCGCCGCACGGCGAGGAGGAGCTGCGGCACCCCGAGCCGGGTGCGTACGTCGTCGGCATGAAGAGCTACGGCCGGGCGCCGACCTTTCTCCTGTTGACCGGCTACGAGCAGGTCCGCTCGATCGTCGCCGCGATCGCCGGCGACTGGGAGGCAGCCCGCGAGGTGCGCCTGGTCCTGCCCGAGACGGGAGTCTGCTCGACCGACATCCTGGCGGAGCGCGGCGTCGCCTGCTGCGGTGCCGAGGCGGAAGTCGTGGGAGATGAATCGTCGGGCTGCTGCGGAACTCCTGCCGTTGCCGAGGGCGCCGGCGGCGGGTGCTGCGGGGCGTCGGTGCCGCAGGTGATCCAGCTCACGGCCGCCACGAAGGGACGGTGCTGCGGCTGAGCCGAGGCGCGGGGGGGTCGTGCGCTTCGAGTGTTGAGACCGAACGCGACGATCGAGGGCCGTCCTCCGTGTCTACCCGATTGCAGCGAGTGAAGGAGAGCGCAGCCGGTTGACACTCCCGGGTATGATGCGCCCGCTGATGCGACCGCAGCCTCAGCAGCAGGGAGTCCACGATGAGCGATCCGGATGTCCAGCGCGAAGTGGAAGCCAACGAGGAGCGTACGGCGCGGGGAGATGAGACCGATCGGGACGTCGGCATCCTGGGCACCATCGGGCAGGCGTTCGATGGAATCCTCTCGCCGCTGAGGCGGGGATCGGACAGTGCCGAGGAGATCGAAGCCCGGCGGAGAGCCAATGACGCGGAGGAGCGCGGGTAATACCCGGCCTCCGCGATCGGGCGGGGTTCAGGGATGGCGATGATCTCCCTCAGATCCTCTTCGTTGCGTGACACGGCATCGAGGAGGAGTTTGACCTGAGCGCCGTATCTGTCGTGGAGAAGACGAGGCCGGGGCACCGCCTCTATTACGGGTGGGTGGTGGCCGGCACCCTGGCCGTCACCGAGACCGTCTCCTGGGGTGTCCTCTACTACGCCTTCTCGGTCCTCCTGGTGCCGATGCGGGACGAGCTGGGGTGGTCGGCGGCGACGCTGACCGGCGCCTATTCACTCTCCCTGCTCATCTCCGGACTCGCCGCACCCTTCGTCGGTCGCTGGCTGGACCGGCACGGTCCGCGCGGGCTGATGACCGCCGGCTCCGTCCTGGGCGTGCTCCTGGTTGTCGCCTGGTCGCGGGTCGATGACCTGGCGCTCTACTACCTGGTCTGGGCCGGAATCGGACTGGCGATGGCGGCCACCCTCTACGACCCCGCCTTCGCGACGATTACGCGGTGGTTCGAGCGAGATCGGAGCCGGGCCCTGCTCCTGGTGACCGTCGTCGCCGGGTTCGCGAGCACGATCGCACTGCCGTTCTCGAGCTGGCTCGTCGAGCGCTTCGTCTGGCGGACGGCGCTCCTGATCCTGGCCGCGATCCTCGCGGTCGCGACAATCCCGGCGCACGCGCTCCTGCTCCGCCGGCGACCGGAAGACCTTGGCCTCCGACCGGACGGCGCCCCACTGCCGAAGGGTCAGGAGATCGCCGCGAGTGCGATCGTGCTGGACGGCGTCCCCGTCAGGGATGCCCTCCGCGATCCGGCCTTTCGCTGGCTGACCGTGGCCTTCTTCCTCGAGACCTTCTCCGCCGTCGCGGCCACCGTCCACCTCATTCCGTACCTGACCGAGCGGGGGGACGGCGCCCGCTTCGCGGCGGCTGCCATCGGGCTGATCGGGGCGGCGCAGGTCGGCGCTCGCGTCCTGGCGACCATCTTCGGCGGTCGGTTGTCGCAGGTCGCATTGACCGCGCTGGTCTTCGCCCTGCAAGGGGTCGCCCTCGTGGTGCTGATGGGGTGGCAGACACGGGCGGGGGTGCTGACCGCCGTGCTCCTGCTCGGCGCCGGCCGCGGGGTGGTGACGTTGATGCGTCCCGGTCTGGTCGCCGAGTTCTACGGCCGCGCCAACTTCGGCGCGATCAGCGGCATGCTGTCGTTCTTCCTCACCGGTGCACGTGCCCTGGCGCCGGTCGGCACCGGCGTTGCGTACACACTGGCCGGGGGGTATCCACC
>JAXDKI010000214.1:0-3180 GCA_034667245.1 Thermomicrobiales bacterium
CGCGGGGAGTTGGCGCCGCATCTCCCTCGGCGACGACGCCGAGCTCTTGATCCGCGACGAGACCTACCACCGTAAACGCGAGCGCGTCGATTGGCTCGTCGGCTGGGCCCGCAAGGTCTTCGGCTGAGCGCGTTCGCTTGTCACGTGCCGCCGCGCGGTTCGGCGGCATTCGTTCTCAGCCCCGGAGGGGCTTCGTAGGTTGAGCCCAGGGTTTCAACCCTGGGTCATGATAGCGGCGCGCCGAAGGCACGCCGGGAGGGATCGCCATGTCATCGTTGCACCCGCCGTCTTCGTCAAACCTCCTCGTCACCGCCGCTTGGGAGAAATCCCTCGTCCCCGCGACCGGCGGTGAGGCGACGCTGCTCGTCCGCCTGAAAGCGGCCGACTCTGCCGCCCAGAATGGGCACCGCCGCGCCCCCGTGGATGTCGCGTTCGTCCTCGACCGATCCGGGTCGATGGCAGGCGACAAACTCGCCCTCGTCAAGGAGGCGGTCGCCGTCGCCGTCGGTCAGCTGCGCGACGAGGACAGGACCGCGCTCGTCATCTACGACCACGAGGTGGAGACGCTGCAGCATCTCGAGGCCGCCACTCCCCGCGTCAAGACGGCACTGCGTCTCGCCCTGCAAGGCGTCGACGCGGGCGGTTCGACCAATCTCTCCGGCGGCTGGCTCACCGGATGCGACGAGCTTTCGAAAGGGATGGCCGAGGCGACGGGCAGCGGGCCGGTCCGGATTCGCCGCACCCTCCTCCTGACCGATGGACTCGCCAACGTCGGGATCAGCAACGCCGACGAGCTCACGAAGCATGCCCACGAGCTCCGCCGCCGCGGGATCGCGACCACCACCCTCGGCGTCGGCCTCGACTTCGACGAAGACCTGCTCGCCAGCATGGCCGAGGCGGGCGGCGGAAACTTCCAGTTCATCGGCAAATCGGGCGAGTTGCGCGCCTTCTTCGCGCGAGAGCTCGGGGAGCTGCTGACCGTCGTCGCGGCCGGCCTCTCGCTCTCCCTCACCCTGCCGCACGGTGTCCGCGCCCGCCTCATCAACGCCTTCCCGGCGGAGCGACACGGCAAGCGGATCGACGTCGCCCTCGGCGATCTCCCCGCCAGCGACGAGTTGAACCTGATCTTCGCCGTCGCCGTCGAACCCGGCGCCCGTGACGCCACGCACCTCGCAACCCTCAGTGCCGTCTGGTCCGACCCGACGACCGACAGCCGCCGATCGTTCGACCTGACGCTGCCGCCGCTTCGCCTCGCCGATTCGTCGACCGTCGACGCCTCCCCGGCCGATCCCGACGTCGCCGAGCAGGCCGCGCTTCAGCTCGCCGCCGTCGCGCAACGGGAGGCGATGCGCCTCGATCGCGAGGGCCGCTACGCCGAATCCCGCTCCCGAATGGCCGCGTCCGCCCACGCCCTGGCGGCAGCGCCGGCAACCGCCGCCGTCCACTCGATGCAGATGAGCGCCGAGGCCCTCGCCGCGTACGATGCCTCGGAAACCCTTTCCGAAGGGGTGCGCAAGAGCGCCACCTATCACGCCCTCCGCTTCTCCCGCGGCAAGGCGGACGACACGTCGAAGTAGCGACCTCGCGGGTGAGAGCGGGACCAAGAGCAGGCAATGTCCGTTTCGGTTCGGCGTCCAGATTCTCCGACCTGGAGCTCAACGTCCTGATCCAGCGACTGATCGTGACGGATGACCTACGCCCGGCCAGCGAGGAGTTGAGTCGCGGCTAGATGCCACTGACACCCGAGGAGGTGTTGGCGTCGCCCTACCTCCTGATCGGCACCCACGACGGGATCGTCGAGCGTCTCCGAGAGTGCCGGGAACGTCTCGACATCTCCTACGCCGTCGTCTTCGAGCGCAACATGGCTGCGTTCGCGCCGGTGGTGGCGCGCCTGGCCGGCGAATGACGTTCCTCAGTCATCAACACGCTAGGAGCAGACGATGCGCGTCCTCGTCGTCGGTGGGACGGGATTCATTGGGCCACATGTCGTCCGCCGTCTTGCCGCACGTGGTCACGAGGTCACCCTCTTTCACCGGGGGCGGGCGGAGGCAGACGTGCCTCCGTCCGTCTCCCATGTGCACGGTGACCGGTCGCAGCTTCCCGACTTCCGGGATGCCTTCCGCCGCCTTGCCCCCGACGTTGTGCTCGACATGCGCTCGCTGTCGGAGGCCGACGCGCTCGCGGTGGCGGCGGCGGTCCGCGGCATCACTCGCCGCCTCGTCGCGATCAGCAGCCTGGATGTCTACCGCGCCTACGGCCGGTTGATCGGCACCGAACCCGGCCCGCCCGACCCGATCCCAACCACGGAGGAATCTCCACTGCGGGAGCGTCTCTTTCCGTATCGCATCGAACCTGCCCGAGGTCCGGACGATCCCTCGCGCTGGATGGACGATTACGACAAGATCCTGGTCGAACGCGTTGTCCTGGGTGACCCCGCGACGCCTGGCACGATCCTGCGGCTGCCGATGGTCCACGGTCCCGGCGACAATCAGCACCGCCTCTTTCCGTACCTGAAGCGCATGGACGACGCCCGCCCCGCGATCCTCGTCTCCGCGGCCAACGCCGCCTGGCATGCCCCTCGGGGATACGTCGAAAACGTTGCCGATGCCATCGCCCTCGCCGTCACCGATGATCGGGCCGCCGGCAAGGTCTACAACGTCGGCGAGCCCGACGCGCTGTCCGAAGCCGAGTGGATCCATGCAATCGGGCAGGAAACGGGCTGGCAAGGCGAGGTGGTGACGCTTCCCTCGGAACGACTGCCAGCATCCATGCGCGACGGACTCAACTTCTCGCAGGACTGGGTCGTCGATACCAGCCGCATCCGCAACGATCTCGGTTTCACGGAGAAGGTTCCCCGTGCCGAAGGCTTGCGCCGAACGATCGCCTGGGAGCGGGCAAACCCTCCGTCGCCGCTCGATCCCACCGTCTTCGATTACGCGACCGAGGACGAGGTGCTTGGCACGGTTGGTCGCGCGGACCACTCGGCATAGGGGCGAAAGGCTTTCCATTCGGGTCCCGGGTATCGGAAGATTCCGTCTTCGGGTCTCTGTCTCAACATGCCCAGATCAGCATGAAGGAGTCCCAGATGACACTGACCGAAGCCCTGCCGGACACGACGACGGCCGCCTGGAAGCAGAGATACCGCGTCGAGAAGGTTGTTTGGACGCAGATCGCGGAGAC
>JAXDKI010000215.1:0-4400 GCA_034667245.1 Thermomicrobiales bacterium
CTCCGAGCCGCGGAGCAAGAGCTCCTACCCGGAGCCCAGTACAGCGCCGAGGCCCAGGTCCGCTGCCTCGTAGACGGCGGCTGCCCCGGCCTGACGAGACTCCCGTCACGACTTCTGCCGTAACGACCGGGAGCGCCAATCGGAGAGGGCTCTTTCGCCCGTCGTTGACGAAGATCGAATTGTCATCTCCATGCGGCGATTCGCGAATCCGACTCTTCAGCCAGCGTGGGCAACTTCCCGAACGTAGCGATACCGTGGCTCCCAATCCGCAGCGCCCCCGGCCAGGACATCGAACAGCCGCCATGGGGAGCAGTAGTCGTCGCCGGGGCCGAAGAAGTCGCGGCCGGTGCGGACAACCGTACCGTCCGGTTGCCGGCGGAAAACCGAGAAGCCGGGAGGATTCCCTTCGGCTATCGGCTATCGGCTATCGGCTATCGGCTCACAATTGCTCTCGCGGATCGAGGGCGTCGCGGAGGCCGTCGCCGACGAAGGTGAAGGCGAGGGTAATCAATCCAACGGCGACACTCGGGGCGATCAGCATCCAGGCCTGGACGTTGTAGTTCTCCTTACCGTCCTGGATCATCTGTCCCCAGCTGGAGGGAAAGGGCGCGTTCAAGTTCACGTCGGGGCGCAGACCGATGCCGAGGTACGTGAGGACGGCCTCGGCGATGATCGCCCCCGGCACGATGAACGCCGCCGCGACGATGATCGGCCCGAGCGCGTTCGGCAGGATGTGCCGGAGGATGATCCTCCAACCGGTCGCGCCGCTCGCCCGCGCCGCCTCGACGAACTCCTTCTCCTTCAGCGAGAGGGTAGTGCCGCGCACCAGTCGCGCGACGCCGGTCCAGTTCACCACCGAGAGCGTCACAAAAAGGAGGATCAACCCGTTCAGCAATCGACCGAAACCTGTATCTCCGAACGAGATCTGCATCACGATGAAGAACAGCAGGGCGGGGAAGGCGTAGACGACATCGGTCAGCCGCATCAGCATGTTATCGACCCGCCCGCCAAGGTACCCCGCCGCCAAGCCGACCGGCACCCCGATCAGGAGAATCACCGCCATCGGGATGAAGCCGACGACGAGTGAGATACGCGTCCCATAGACAAGCCGGCTGAAGACATCCCGTCCAATCGCGTCCGTGCCGAGCGGATAGTCCCACCTCCCGGCCTTCTTCGGGTTGGCATCGTCGACCCACGCCGCCTGCCGGTAGCGTCCTGCCTCTTTGACGTCGCTTTGAACCGGGTTGTGGGGGGCAATCAGCGGGGCAGTCACGGCGACGATGGCGAGCAGGAAAAGAAAGATCACACCCGCCATCGCCATCTTGTTGCGCCGGAACTGACGCCAGGCGTTGCTCCAGAGACTGCGCGATGGCCGCCCTCCACTCAGCGCGGCCAGCCCACGAGCCTCTTTTTCCAGCGCCGGCGCGGTTGAGACGGCGGTCGACGACATCGGCGGTCTCCTCCTCTAGCGCCGCACGCGGATGCGTGGGTCGATCACACCGTAACTCAGATCAACCATCACGTTCGCAACGGCAACCAGGACCGCATAGAAGATCGTCGTTCCCATGATCATCGAATAGTCGCGCTTGCTAATCGACTCGACAAACTCCCGACCCAGCCCCGGCGCCCCGAAGATCGACTCGATGATGATCGAGCCGGTCACGAGATCGGCCGCCGCCGGCCCGAGGATCGTGATCACCGGGATCAAGGCGTTGCGTAGCATGTGGCGACTGACCAGGCGTCCCTCGGCCACACCCTTGGCGCGCGCCGTCCGGATGTAATCTTGCCGCTTGATCTCCAGCATGCTGGCGCGCGTCAACCGCGTGACGAACGCCATCGTCCCCAGACCGAGGACGATGCCCGGGACGATGTAGGCAGGGCCAAAGCCGTCCCATTCGTGCGGCTTGCGTACCGGTGAGACATCGAGGTTTTGACTGAGAAAGATCAGGAGTAAGAGACCGGTGACAAAGGTCGGAACCGAGACACCGACCGTCGAGGTAAAGAGACTCAAGTAGTCGACCCACGTGTTCTGGCGTAGCGAGCTGATGATGCCGAGCGGGACGCCGACGACGATCGCAAAGACGATTCCAACCAGGCCGATCTTCGCCGAGACGGGGAACTTCCGCGCGATGACCTCCTCAACGTTTTCCGAGCCCTTAGAGGCGTACGAGGGACCAAGATTGCCCTGGAAGACGCCGAACATGTAATTGAAGAACTGGGTGTCGAGGAACGCCCGTCCGAGTCTGAGGGGGTTCCGCGTACCGTCTTCCCACTTCCGGTCGATTGCCCCCGGATTGATCCAGAGGGGCTTATCGAGACCGAACTTGGCGTCGAGGCGACGAACGGTGGAAGCGGGAAGCGGCTTCTCCTGACTCCACGGTCCGCCTGGGGCCCGGTACATCAGAAAAAACGTCACGGCCGCCACCGTCACGATGACGGGGATAATCCAGAGGACACGGCGGATCAGGTAGTCGGTCATCGCCGCCTTTCAAGCGATCGCGCCCGGACAACTGATAACCGGCGGCGAGAAGCAGCTCCGTTGCTCTCCTCCCGCCGCCGGCCGGGCCGCCCGCCGATCTGGTGATCGGCGGGCGGTCAGCGAGTCTCGGTTGTCGGCTACGATTCCATCTTCGACTGGTCGATGTCGATCGCCAGCATGGTCGCGTACAGGCCGGGCCACTCGATGTCGCTCGCCGTCGCCACGTATCCCGTCACGTACGGCTTCACGACGAAGGTCTGGGCCTGGTGGTAGAGGAAGGGACCCGGCACATCGTCGACCAGGATCTGACTGGCCTGCTCGTAGAAGTCGATCCGCTCCTCTTGGTCGACCGTCGTGTCGCCCTTGGTGACCAACTCGTCGAGCGCCGGGTTGCAGTAGCCGAAGCGCTTGGCGAAGGTGGCATTGCACTTCCAGTAGACGCTCAGCCAGTTCTGCGGGTCCGGGTAGTCCTGGATCCATCCGCCGACCAGCAGCAACTGCGGGAAGGTCTCCGGATTCTTGCGCAGGTCGACAAGGGTGGTGCCATCGGTCGGCGCCAGTTCGATCTCGACCCCAAGGATGTCGCGATACTGACCGGCCACCCACTCGGCCCGCTCGGTCCCCCCAGTTTGATCGCTGTTGAAGTAGAGCTTGAGGGCCGGGAGGCCTTCCGGACCACCGTACGTCGACTCGGCGAGCGCCGTCTTCGCCGCCTCCGGGTCGAATCCGTACTTGTCGGTCGTGATCGAGCCTGGGATGCCTTCCGGAATCCAGCTCAGCGTCGGCGTGCAGTCGCCACTTCGGACCTCAGCACAGTAGGTCTCGCGGTCGAAGGCGTAGGAAAACGCCTCGCGGACCTTCTTGTCGGTGAACGGCTCCATCGTCAGGTTGAACGCCAGGTTATAGGTCGAGGCGGTCGGATAGGAAACATACTCGTCGCTGATCTCCGCATCGGCCTGGATCTCCGGGATCTGCGGCGGCTCCAGGTTGACGACCTCGAGATCGCCGGCCCGGTACGCCTCGAGCGCAACACCGGAGTCCTCGATGTAGACGTATTCGATCCGGTCGAGCTTCGGCTGCCCGCCCCAATAGCTCTCGTTCGGCTCGAAGGCGATCAGCTGATCCTCTTCGATCTCGGTGACCGTGAACGGCCCGTTCCCGATGTGGTTGGCCGGATCCTTCCACCAGTTGTCCGGGTCCTTCTCCACGCTTTCCTGCTTGGCCGGGTAGAAGACCCAGGTGTAGGCAATGGTGTGATAGTACGGTGCCGGCGCAATCAGGTCGATCTGGAGCGTCCGCTCGTCGACTGCCTTGACGCCGAGCGCCTGGCGGGCCGTCTCGTACTGCTCGTCGGTGAACTCGGCCGGATTCTCCGGGTCGTCGCCGACCAGGCCCGCGAACTCCGCGCACCCGACGATCTCGAAGAGCAGCGACTGGTATTCACCCGCGGTGTTGGGGTCGCAGGTCCGCTGGACGGCGTAGCGGAAGTTCTCGGCCGTCAGCGGCGAGCCGTCGCTGTACGTCAGCCCCTCCCGAAGGTGGAAGGTGATCTGCGTGGCGTCGGCGTTGTACTCCCAGCTCTCGGCCGCCGCCGGGACCGTCTGCTGCGTCTCGTCGAGCTTCGTCAGCCCCTCGTAAACGAGGGCCAGAATGTCGATCTCATTGGTGAAGGAGCTTTTCTGCGGATCGAAGTCGTCGGGGTAGGTGATGTGGTGGATGCGCAGGACCTTCCCCTCGGCGTCCTGAGCCCTGGTCGTCAACGCTGCGAGTGGCATCATCAACGCGATTGCCACCAGCAACGCCGCCATTTTGGTCCATCCGGTACGTCGTCTCATCGTTCCTCCTCCATGCCACCAAAGCACCACGCCCCCGTTGGCGTGCGGGAGGATATGCAATATGCCGGCCCATATGTCAAGTAGGC
>JAXDKI010000216.1:0-12483 GCA_034667245.1 Thermomicrobiales bacterium
GGCCCTCAGCCCCGACCTCGACGTCGTCCTCGCCGACTACAACCTTCCCCAGTTCGACGCGCCGCGCGCACTCCAGCATCTCCGCGAATGCGGGTTCGACGTCCCGTTCATTGTCGTCTCCGGCACGATCGGCGAGGAGACGGCGGTGGCGATGATGCGCGACGGAGCGACCGACTTCTTGCTGAAGGATCGCCTTGGCCGGTTGGGCGAGGCGGTCGGGGCGGCGATGGAGGGGCGGCGACTGCGGCGCGAAGCCGAACAGACCGCGACCGCACTACGCGCGAGCGAGGCCCGCTTCCGAGCGCTGGTTCAGCACGCGCCCGACTTGATCGCGGTCATGCAGGCAGACGGCACGGTGCGGTACGCCAGCCCCTCGGTTGAGCGAATCCTCGGTGTCCCCGCCGACGAATTGATCGGTACCGACGGGTTCGCAATGCTCCACGAGGGCGACGTGCAATGGATGCGGTCGACCGTCGCGGCGACGGCGGCGGCACCCGATGGGTCGGCGACAGTTGAGGGACGACTTCAGCACCGGGACGGCTCCTGGCGCTGGATCGAGGCGATCACGACCAATCTCCTTGACGAGCCGAGCGTCGGCGGGATCGTCGTCAACGCGCACGACATCACCGACCGAAAGCACTTCGAGGAGCAACTGACCCACCAGGCGTTCCATGATGCACTGACCGGATTGCCGAACCGGGCCCTCTTCCTTGCCCGCCTCGACCACGCGTTTGAGCGAGCACGTCGGCAGGGGTCGACGCTTGCCGTCCTCGCGCTGAACCTGGACCGCCTCAAAGCGATCAACGACAGCCTGGGGCACCCCACCGGCGACGCGGTGCTGCGGGAAGTGGCCGAGCGGCTGACGCGGCATGTGCGAGAGGCCGATACGCTGGCCTATCTTGGCGGAGACTGCTTCGCGATCCTGCTCGAAGACGTACCCGATGCGACCGAGGCGGTCCGCGTTGCCGACCGCCTTCTGGTGCAGCTGCAGCGACCGCTGCAAGCCGAAGGGCGCGATCTGGTGGTCGGCGCGACGATCGGCGTTGCCCTCGGCTCTCGGCCGGATCCCCCGGCCGATCATCTCCTGCGCGACGCAACGACCGCGCTGTCCGAAGCCAAGGCTCGCAGGCCTGGTAGTTACATCGTCTTCGATGAGGGTCTGCATGCGCGTGCGGTCGCGCGCCTGGGGCTCGAGGGAGAGCTGCGGGGGGCGATCGAGCGTGAGGAACTCCGTCTCCACTACCAGCCCATCGTCGATCTGGCCAACGGCAGGATAACCGCCGTCGAGGCGCTGGTCCGCTGGGAGCATCCCAAGCGCGGGCTCCTCGCGCCAGGCGCCTTCCTCTCGCTGGCGGACGAGGCCGGGCTGACCGTGCCGATTGGGACCTGGGTACTGGAGGAGGCGTGTCGCCAGTTGTGCGAGTGGCAGCAGTCGACGCCTGCTCCCCCGGTCGACGGGATCCACGTCAACCTCGCCGCCGCGCAACTGCATCAAGCGGACTTTGTCGGCTCCGTCGAACGCGTCCTTGAGAAGACCGGCCTAGTTCCGACGGCGCTCCGAATGGAGATCACCGAGCAAATCCTGGTCGAGGATCTGCGAGCGACGGCGCGGAGCCTCCGGGCGCTCCGCGACCTCGGCGTGCGATTGGCGATCGACGACTTCGGGGTCGGGTATTCGTCGTTGGGCTACCTGCGTGAATTGGACGCCGACGTGCTGAAGATCGACCGCACGTTCGTGCGCGAACTCGGTCACGACGAAGCGAGCGCCAAGATCGTGCGCGCGGTCAGCGGTCTCGCGCACGACTTCGGGATGCGGGTCACGGCCGAAGGGATCGAGACCGACGAGCAATGGTCGGCGGCGCGGACGGTCGGCTGCGATCTTGGACAGGGCTATCGCTTCGCGCGTCCGGTCTCGGCGGGGGACGTGGAAGCACTGTTGACGCAGCGCGCCGTCGGATCGAGAGCGTAGGGCCGTCGAACCGGAGCTTCCGAACCGGTCGGATTACCGTTGCTCGTTCAGGCGTTCCCGCCGTTGCCGTTCATTCCCGCGAGGATGATCTCCCGCACCAGAGCGATGTCGGCGACGGCGTCGCGGCCGGGGGTCAGGAGCGGTACGCCGTTGAGGATGCAGTCCCGGAGGTGGAGCAACTCGAGCCTGAACGGGTTCTCGTGCCAGGAGAGCTCCTTGCGACGGGGATGACCGTCAGACTCCATCCCGTGCAGGGTGACGGTCGAGGGGAGACCGATCGAGAAACCGGTCGGGAAGGAGACGATCACCCGCTCGCGGGAGCCGTAGACCTCCAGCGTCTCCTCGAAGATCTGGAGTTCGGGGAGATCGACCCAACTGGCGACGGCGCGGAAGCCGGCCGGATATTCGAGAACGGTCGTGATGCAGGTGCCGTTCTGCCAGAGGTCGGTGCTGACGACGCGAGAGGGCGGTCCGAAGAGCCCGCTCAGATTCCCGAGGTCGTGGATCATGCTGTAGAGCACGAAGAAGAAGGCGGTCCTGACCTCGGACGGCAGACGGTCGGCAGGCAGCCCGAGCGCCGCTGCGATACGGCCACTCTCGTTGGCCGCGATCGCCTCCGGCGAAGAGGGTGGCAGATCGTCCGGTCGATAGAGGCGGAACTCGGCGAGGTGGAGCCGGTTGTCCGGATGGAGGTGGTTGACCTGGACGAAGCGAACGTCGGACATCTCCCTGACGCGATCGGCGGCGTACCGGTACGCCGGGTCGTGCCGCTTCATGTAGCCGACCATCAGGACAATGCCGTTCCGCTCCGCGGCGGCCACCATCGCCTCGGCCTCGGCAACGGTCGTCGCCATCGGTTTCTCGACAAGAACGTGCTTGCCCGCCTCCGCGGCGGCAATCGCCGGCGGGGTATGGGAGCCCGTGTTGCAAACGACGACGGCATCGAGGTCACTCGCGACGAGGTCGTAGTAGTCGGTGAATCGCCGCTCGGGCGGCACGCCGTATTCGTCGCCGAGGCGATCCATCACACTTCGGGAGAGATCGCAAAGCCCCCAGATCGCGAAGTCGTCGCCCAGTTCCCGAAGGAGCGGCAGGTATTGGATCTGCGCGATGGCGCCGCAGCCGACGATACCGATCTTGAGTCGGGTCACGTTCCTTCCTCTCGTTGATTCCACGCAGGCGACGTGCACCGTGGCATGGTCGGCAGGCTACCACGGTCACCGGTGCGGTCGGCTCGCCCCTAGGGCAGAGGGGTCAAAATAACAGCAATCGCGAGTGTCCTACAGCCCAGTCGTCACAGCCCCAGCTAGCGATGCGTCAATGGTGGCGTCGAAGTCGGCTCCTCGAAACTCATCCGCAACCGCGTGCCGGTTGCTCGTGCGAAGCGTTCAAGCGTCCGGGTGGACGGCATGGTCCGTCCACTTTCGAGGCGGGCGATTGTCGCCTGTATGGTGCCCATTGCCTGCGCCACTTGTGCTTGTGTCATCTTTGCCCTGGCCCGCGCTTCGATCAGGGCGGAAGCGAGCGCAAACTCCTCTTCCAACGCTTCGGACGCGGACCGAAATTCGGGGTCCTTCATCCATTCCTTCGCGACGTCCTCGATGGGAATCCCTTGTCGGGTCATATCACCCTCTCACCCGCTTCAGGGCTAGTTCGATCCCGCACGTGAATGTAGTCACGGCTCCTTACGTTCGCGAACTGTCCACTATGCTATCGTGGCTACGCCATCATGCCGGTCGATCGGAAGGAGAAGGCTCGATGCCACGTACGCTACCCGCGCCGTTTCGTCCCCGTCGCTGGTCGCGCGTCGTGCTGGTGGTACTGGTCATCACGTCCACGATTTTCTCGCTTGTTGGCGTTCGCGGCTCGTCGGCGCAAGACCGACAGACCGTGAGCTTCGCCTTCTGGGGGGACCCGGCTGAGCAGAAGGCGTACGAGCAGGTGGTCGCGGAGTTCGAGGCGGCGAATCCGACGATCGCCGTCGAGATGATCTATACGCCGGGGCAGAGCGACTACACCAAAAAAATCGCGACCTCCTTCGCCGGCGGCGCGCCGCCGGACCTCTTCCTGATCAACTACCGCAGCTTCGGGCAGTACGCCGCCCGCGACGCCCTCCACCCGATCGCTGAGTACTTGAGCGCGAGTCCGGCGATTCGCGTCGAGGACTACTACCAGACTCCGCTCGAGGCGTTCCAATACCGCGGGGAAAGCCAGACCTGCATGCCGCAGAACGCCTCGAGTCTGGTCGTCTACTACAACGTCGACCTCTTCCGGCAGAACCACGTCGCGCTCCCGCACGCTGAGTGGACCTGGGACCAGTTCGTGGCCACGGCGAAGGCGTTGACCCAGGACACGGACGGCGACGGTCAGACGGACCAATATGGAGTCGTCGTCGATCCCCAGATGTACCGCTTCGTTTCGTTCATCTGGAGCAACGGCGGCGAGATCGTCGACAACGTCGACAATCCGACGACGTTGACGCTCGACACACCCGAAGCGCTGGAGGCGATCGAGGACTTCGTGCACCTCGGCGTCAGCGGCGCGGGCGTCGTCCCGTCCGAGGCCGAGGTTCAGGCCGAGGACGATCAGGCCCGGTTCATGCGCGGCGGTGCGGCGATGTACCTGCAAAGCCGACGCGAGGTGCCGACGCTGCGTGAGATCGAGGGGTTCACCTGGGACGTCGCACCGCTGCCGGTCCAAGCCGTCCCGGCGACCGTGCTCCACAGCGATGCCTTCTGCATGGCGGAGGCGACCACCCACAAGGACGCCGCCTGGAAGTTCGTCGAGTTCGCGGTCGGGCAGCGCGGACAGACGATCCTCGCCGCAACCGGTCGCATCGTTCCCATCCTCAAGAGCGTCGCCCAATCGGACGCCTTCCTAAAGGGAACACTCGACGGTGCGGCGAGCGCACTTCCGCCCGCGAGCAGCCAGGTCTTCCTCGACAACCTGGCGTACGTCCACCGGCTGCCGTCGGTCTCGACCTGGCCCGAAGTCGAGGACGCCTTCAACGTCGAGTTCAGGAACGCCTTCTACCAGCGAATCGACATCCCTGAGGCGATCGAGCGCGCGACCGCCGCGAGTCGCGACGCGTTCAAGCGGGCGCAGGACGAAGAGTCATCGTAGACGGAGAGCCGAGTTCGCCGCGGAGTTGAGCGCACCCGAGCGCCTTCCCGGACTTGACGCACGTGCCCGGCACCCCAAGCAGCGTCCCGTCGAATGGGGCACAATAGATCGCGGCCTCGGTCGGTCGTGACCCTGCCAGCGGCGACGCGCGAGAGGACGAAGTCGCCCACGCAGCAAATCGATCGCACCGGCAGTATCCCGAATCGCCGGCGCCTGTTGAGGCCGAAGACCAACTCCGTCGCGTGTTCGCGTGAGACATCGGGAGGAACGGACATGGCGTCGTTTCAGTCGACGGCCCGGATCGGCCGCCGCGCCCTCATCGGGGCGGCTTCCGCGCTCGCTGCCTTTGGCGGGCGGGCAAAGACGGAGGCGCGAACGACGCGCACCGTTCGTTTCGCGTTTTTCGGCACCGACTCCGAGCAGCAGGCCTACCGGCGTCTGATTGCCGCGTTCCACGAGATCCATTCCGACATCACGGTCGAGCAGATCGGGATGGGCTCGGGCGATCCCTCCATTGCGATGGGGAGGGCGACGGGCAGCCCGTACCAGCCGTGGCTGGAGACGGCTTTCGTCGGGAACATGCCGCCCGACGTCTTCATCCTCGCCTATCAGCGCTTCCGCTCCTTCGCGGCCCGGGGTATCGTGGAGCCGCTCGGACCGTACCTGCGCTCGAGCAAGATCCTCCGCGCCGACGACTTCTACCCTGCCGCGCTCGATGCCTTCCGCTACGAAGGCTTTGCGGACGACGGACTGGGCGGCATTCCGCAAAATGCCTCGAGTCTCGCGGTCTACTACAACCTCGACGTGTTCGAAGAGTTCGGCGTCTCGGTGCCGGAGGACGGCTGGGACTGGTCGACGTTCGCCTCGGCCGCGGCGCGACTGACCGTCGACCGCGACGGCGACGGTCGGATCGGCGTCTATGGACTGGTGCTCGATCCCACGATCTCGCGTTACGCCGCCTTCGTCTGGGGTGCGGGCGGCGACTTCGTCGACGACCCGAACCGCCCGAGCCGCCTCGTCCTCGATACCAAGGAGGCTCAGGCGGGGCTCAGCTGGCTGGCATCGCTCGGTCCGGCCGGGATGAAGGTGACCCCGCCCGAGGTCGAGTCGCGCCGGATCACCGATCTTGTCCGCTTCTGCTCCGGCCACGCAGCGATGATGATCCACAGCCGGCGGGTCGTGCCGGCGCTGCGCGAGGTTCCCGGTCTGCGCTGGAACGCGGCGCCGTTGCCGATCGGCGCGGTCCCGGCCAACGTCCTCCACAGCGACGCCTTTTGCATGGCGGCCGGCGCCAAAGACAAAGAGGCGGCCTGGACGTTCATCGAGTTCGCCGTCGGACCGGTTGGGCAATCGATCCTGGCCGAGACCGGTCGCACGGTGCCGTCGCTGCGCTCCGTGGCCGAATCGGACTCCTTCATGAAGGGAACCTCGTTCGCCGGGGCGTTGGGCCTACAGCAGGCGGCCATCGCGCCCGCGAACAACCAGACCTTCGTCGACAACATCGCGATCGCGCGCCGGCTGCCGACGATCACGACGCTGCCCGCCGTCGAGGCGAGTTTCAACCAGGCCTTCAAGCAGGCCTTCTACGTCGACGCCAACGTGACGACCGCGGTCACCAACTTCTTCAACGCGAGCCACGGCGTACTCGGCGACCACCTCAGCGTTCCCCGCTACGTCATGATGGAGTCGGAGAGCGCGATGGAGGAGTAGGGGCTAACGTCCGAACCAACCGCCTCCTCGGTACTCCTGTGACAACGCCCGCTGAGCGACGATGAAGAGCACGACGACCGGGGCCGTCACCATGACGGCCCCGGCCGTCAGAATGGGCCAGTTCGTGCGGTCGAGCTGCAGCAGGGCGTGGAGCCCGAGTGGCAGCGTCATCTTCGACGTCGATTGGATGTAGAAGAGCGGCTCGTTGAAGCTACTCCAGTAATAGACGAACGTGAGCACGGCGACCGCGACGGTCGTCGGGCGCGCCAGCGGCAGCGCGATCCCTGCCCAAATCCGGAAGGCACCGGCGCCCTCGAGACGGGCAGCCTCGTAAACCTCGCCCGGCACCCGGACGAACGTCCACAGGAAAAGCATGACGTAGAAGGGCGACGTTCCCATCAGTGCGGGCACGACCAGCGCTGCCCGGTGGTCGATCAGCCCGACCTCCTTGATGAGGATGAACCGCGGCAACCAGACCGCCGCCAACGGCACCATCAGGGTCGCAAACGAGAGCACCGTCAGCCGCAAGCGCCACCGCTGCGAGATCTGGGAGAGGGCGAAGCCCGCCCACGAGGCGGTGACGACGGTCAACGGGACGGCCGAGAGGGCGACCAGCAGCGAGTTGGCGGCGAACCGCGCGAAGTCGATCAGGTCGAACACCTTGGGATAGTTGCCCCAGGCGATCGGTTGAGGAATCCAGTCGATCGAGCGCGGCAACGGCTGACCCGCCTGGCGGAGCGAGGTGGTGACCATCCAGACGAGCGGAAGGAGGAAAAGGGTCGCGACGGCGATCAGGACAAGGTGCCGCATGATGAGACCGAGTCGAGGCCCTCGCTCAGTAGGTGGCCGGGGGAGAGTATCAGTCGACATCGCGGAATCCGAGGCGCCAGCGGACGACGACGCGGTATTGCAGATACAGCACGGCGGCAGTGATCGCGTAGAGCGTCAGCGTCATCGCCGCCGCATAGCCGAAGCGCAGGTAGGAGAAGGCGTTGGTATAGATGTAGAGCGGCAGGAACGTCGTCGCGTAGTTCGGGCCGCCGCCGCGACCGACGATCAGCGAGGCGACGAAGTTCGCCTGCAAACTGTGGATCGTGTCACGAAAGAGGAAGACCAGCAGCACCGGCGCGATCGCCGGCAAGACGACCCCCCAGAACGTCCGCCACGCTGAGCCGCCGTCGATAGCGACCTGCTCGTAGAGTTCGCGCGGGACGTCGCGCAGGGCCGCGAGACAAACGACGAGCCCTTCGCCGATCTGCCAGCTGAGCATGATCACGATCGCGATCCGTGCGCTCGTCTCTTGCACCATCCAGGCCGGTCCCGGTAGACCGAAGAGGGCGAGGAACTGGTTGAACGGACCGTAGATGGGATTGAGGATCCAGAGCCAGACGATCGCCCAGGCGAAGTCGGGAACGACGGTCGGCAGGTAGACCGCGGCCCGATAGGCTCCGATCCCCCGACCGCGGCGCGCCAGCAGCAACGCCAATCCGAGCGCCCCGACGAGCCGCAACGGGGTCGCCAGGGCAATGAAGATCAGCGAGTTCCCAAGTGACTTATGAAAGACCTCGTCGCGCAGCAGCTCCGAGAAGTTGGCAAGACCATTGAAGACCGGCGGCTCTAGCGCGTTGTAGTCGGTGAACGCCAGCGGCAACCCAGCCAGCGCGGGGAGCACCGTGAAGATGAGGAGACCGAGCAAGAACGGCGCGAGCATCAAGGCGAGTTGCGCCCGGTAGCTCAAT
The DNA here is from genome assembly GCA_034667245.1 of Thermomicrobiales bacterium. Lineage (GTDB taxonomy): Bacteria > Chloroflexota > Chloroflexia > Thermomicrobiales > UBA6265 > DATBFX01. The sequence goes on from JAXDKI010000216.1 coordinate 8,542, forward strand.
CTCAGCCGGGGCAACCAGCGGGTCGTCGGTGACGCCAAAAGGAACTCCGAAGACGAGAGAGAAGCCGCTCGGTTCGCGCATGGGCGGAGTAGTAATCACGGTGCGTCGGCATGGATCGGCTCACCGATCGAACCCGCGCACCACCCCCTGCAGGAGCTGTCCCGACTCCGCCATCACGAAGCGTAGGCTATCGAGGTGGATCAGCACCTCCAGCAACTCTTCCCCCTCGAACGATTCGACGGCATCGGCGAGCTCGCCGCACTCGCGGAGCGCCGCGACGAGGTTCGCCCTCGCTTGCGCCCCCCGCGTCGCCTGCATCTGTGCGTAGTTGTTCATGAAGCTCTCTCCGTTCGGAGAGGGCAGATGGCAGTAGGCAGAGGGCAGCAAGGCCACCTGCGTCCGCCCAACCAAAGACGAATCATCTGCCGTCTGCCCTCTGCACTCTGCCCTCTGCCGACTCATATGCCGCACCGATGCGGCAGAGGCGCGCCTCGGCGAAGGGGCGGCCGGCGATTTGGAGTCCGATCGGGAGGCCGGCGGGGTCGAAGCCGCAGGGGATTGCCAGGACCGGTTGACCGGTCGCGTTGAACGGCATCGTCAGGCGGGTGTAGGCCAGGCTGACGTGCTCGCGATTGCCCTCGTCGTCGACGACGTAGAGGTCGTCGGCGGGCACGGCGGTGCCGGGAGCGGACGGCGCGATCAGCGCGTCGAGCCGGTGAGTGGCGAACAGGCGGGCAACCGACGCCTTGATCGCCGACCGCGCCCGGAGAGCTCGGACGTATCCCTCGGCGGAATAGAGCGCGTTGGCCTGGACCCGCAGACTCAATTCCTCGCCGTAGAGTTCGGGCGTCGCCCGCACGCCGGCACCGTGGACGCCGACCGTTTCGACCCGGTTGATCAAGAAACAGGTGGCGCGGGCGGCGGCGGCTTCAGCCCACGGCGCCTCGATCACCTCGGCGCCGAGGTCGGCGAAGACCGCCAGAGCGGCCTCGACCGCCTCGCGGACGCCGGCCTGCAATCGGTCATAGAAGTGTGGTCGAGGCACACCCAACCGGAGACCTCGCAGCCCCTCGCCGATCTCCGCCGTCGTGTCGCGGGCTGGGGAATCGGCGATGGCGTTCAGCACCAACGCCGCGTCCTCGACGGTCCGCGCCAATGGTCCGACCGTGTCAAGTGACCAGGCCAGCGGAAAGACGCCGCGGGTGCTGACCGTGCCGAAGGTCGGTTTCAGCCCAACGACCCCGCAGAGCGCGGCCGGGTTGCGAATGCTTCCCCCGGTGTCCGAGCCGAACGCCGCCAGCGCCGACCCGGCCGCAACCGCCGCCGCCGATCCACCTGAGCTCCCGCCGGGGATGCGCGTGGTGTCCCACGGGTTGCGCGCCGGTGGGCTGACCACACCGGCGGCGAATTCCTGCGTCGTCGTTTTGCCGAGGATCACGGCGCCGGCCGCCCGCAGTCTCGCGACGCTGGTCGCATCGTCTGCCGCCGGGTTCGCCTGCTCCCGGACGCGCGAGCCGCACTTCGTCGGCACCCCGCGGACGTCGAAGATGTCCTTGATCGCGATCGGCATTCCGTGCAGCGGTCCCCGGTCGGTCCCATCCCGTAGCTCGGCGTCGGCCTGTCGCGCGGCATCCAGCGCTTCGTCGGCCATGACGCGGACGTAGGCATGGATCGCCGGTTCCGTTTGCTCGATCCGCTTCAGGGTCGATTCCGTAAACTCGACGGACGAGAGTTCGCGGCGGCGAAGTAGCGCCCCCGCCTGCCGAAGCGAAAGATCGCAGGGTTCGTTCACGCCGTCGCCTCCTCGGGCCAGCTCGGGTCATAGTCCGTTGCCGGCGCGACCCCATCGAGATCGAGCCCATCGAGGTCCGCGGCCAGCACGTAAAGATCGCGAAGCCGCTCCGTCACGGCCGGCAGCCGCTCCGGCGTCACCGCGAACCCGGCCAATCGCAGGAGACGTTCGACCACCTCCTCGGTGATCGCATTCCCGGCGTCTCCTCCGTCTGCGTTCATCGCTATTTCACCCTTCCTCACCGTAGCCGAGCAGCCCGACACGTTCGACCCGCGTCCGCGCCGCTTCAACCTTATTCAGGCAAGGGATTGTACGGGTCAGGACGTGATGGCGCGCGGGACCGCCAGTCTTGAGTTGGGCAGGGCTGCGCCACGAGGGCGGAGGCACTGCATGGTCAAAACAGGCTCTTATAGCGGCACGGCGCTCGGCGAGGTGCGTGCCCCGACGTGCCGCGCCTGTCGTGGCGTGACCATGGGCTTGCGTCCGACCGACCCTACCCCCACAATCCCGAACCACGATGTCGCACAAAAGGGAGGGTGAGCGATGAACGGCGCGGCCGCGGTAGCGGAGATTCTCAAGCGCGAGGGTGTCGAGTTTCTGATCGGCTATCCCGTCAATCCGATCATCGAGACCGCCGCGGTCGCCGACATCCGGACGATCATCGTCCGGCAGGAGCGAACCGGATTGCACATGGCGGACGCGGTCAGCCGCGTCACCTCGGGCCGGACGATCGGCGTCTTCGCCATGCAGCACGGACCGGGGACCGAGAACGCCTTTGGCGGTGTCGCCCAGGCATATGCCGATTCCGCACCGATCGTCGTCCTGCCGGCCGGTTACCCCCGGCGGATGATCAACGTCCCGCCGCAGTTCAACGCCTTCCTCAATTACCAGCACATCACCAAGTCGTGCGAGCAGGTGGTCATGGCCGATGCCATCCCCGACGCCCTCCGCCGTGCCTTCACCCAGGCCCGCAACGGTCGACCCCGTCCGGCCCTGGTCGAGCTGCCGACCGATGTCCTGGCCGAGGACGTGCCGGAGCCCCTCAACTACCGACCGACGCTCCGTGTGCGCTCGGCACCCGACCCGACCGATGTGGCGCGGGTCGCGGCGGCGCTCGTGAGCGCCGAGCGGCCCGTCCTCTACGCCGGCCAAGGGGTGCACTACGCCGAGGCCTGGGATGCCTTGCGGGAGCTAGCCGAACTCCTGGAAGCGCCGGTCACGACCAGTCTCCAGGGCAAGAGTGCCTTCCCCGAGGATCATCCACTGTCGCTCGGCTCCGGCGGGCGGTCGATGCCGAAACCGGTTCGGCACTTTCTCGATCGGGCCGATCTCATCTTCGGCATCGGCTGCAGCTTCACCAAGACCACGTATGGCGTCGCCATGCCCTCCGGCAAGACGATCGTCCAGGCGACGCTCGATCCCGCCGATTTGGCCAAGGACATCCCGGTCGACGACGCCCTCCTCGGTGACGCGCGACTGACGCTCCAGGCGCTGCTGGCCGAGGTCAAGGAGCGGCTCGGCGGCAAACCACGCGGTCGCGCCGCGGCGGTGGCGAGCGAGATCGCCGCGATCAGGAAGGAATGGTTGGCGCAGTGGCTGCCGAAGCTGACCTCGGAGGAGACACCCCTCTCGCCCTACCGCGTGATCTGGGACCTGATGCGGACCGTCGATGTGGGGAAGACGATCATCACCCACGACGCCGGCAGCCCGCGCGATCAGCTCTCACCATTCTGGGAAGCGCGCACGCCGCTCACCTATCTCGGCTGGGGCAAGACCACCCAGCTCGGCTACGGGCTAGGGCTGGCGATGGGGGCAAAGCTGGTGCGGCCCGACCACCTCTGCATCAACGTTTGGGGTGACGCGGCGATCGGCTTCACCGGGATGGATTTCGAAACCGCCGTCCGCGAACGGATCCCGATCCTCTCCGTGCTCCTCAACAACTTCTCGATGGCGATCGAGCTCCCGATCATGCAGGCCGCCACCGCCAAGTACCGGAGCACCGACATCAGCGGGCACTACGCCGACTTCGCGCGGGCACTCGGGGGCCACGGAGAGCGGGTGACGGAGCCGGGCCAGATCGTCCCAGCGATCGAACGCGCGATCCGGGCGACGGAGGAAGGGACGCCGGCCCTGCTCGAGTTCATCACGGC
>JAXDKI010000217.1:0-6463 GCA_034667245.1 Thermomicrobiales bacterium
CTGAACCGCAAACGGCGCGCCTCCCTCGCCGGCCCCGACCGCAAAGCCGGCCGCTCCCCCACAGCGATCGTCCGAGCGAGCATCCGCAGCCACCCGCCTGGTCGTGGCAACCGCTCGCGTGCAGTTCGACCTCCGGGAGTAACCCTCACCCGATTGGAATCTGCCCATGACCCACACCCCTTTGCTGAACCCGACTTCGGGATCTCCAGGTCCCGCGTCAATGCGGGTCGGCATCGGTCGGCGGGACCTCCGTTCCGGGCGAGATGGAGTTGCGCGCCTGGGGCTTCCGCGCCACGGAGAGACCGCCAGAAGGGCTCCCTTCGCCGAACATCGTGATCGTTATCGACCGGCCTGCGGTCGTCCTCATCCTGGGGGAGGAGTTGGTCCCCCTGAAGAAGAATGTCGGAACGCTCATCCCGTCGAGTGGTGCGCGAGCCCCCGGTAGATCGATCCTGCCGCCGACGCCGAAATGCGGAAGGGAAAGGCTACGAAGCGCCCGCGCTGTTCTTGGGCTTTATGGGGGTGCCGGTCACCTCGCCGCCTTCTCCTTCACGCCTCCCGATGCCTGTCGCCCGCGCCCCTACCAGAAACACCACGAGTGTCACCATCATGACGACGGCTGCCCCGCGGAAGAGACCGGCCGTTCCGACCCGGTCCAGGAGCGCGCCCCCGACCAGCGAACCCGTGATGGTCCCAAAACCGAACGATACCGCCGCCAGGAGGGCCTGCGCGCTGGCGGCGTGCTCCCGCCCGCCCAGGCGATGGGCCAGGGTGACCGAGGCCACCAGAAACGCGCCGTACGACAGCCCATGGAGGGTTTGGACGGGAAGCACCCACTCCGGCTCCCCAATCGCGCCGTAGGCGACAAATCGCACCCCGTAGGCCACGATCGCGAGCGCCACCATCCGCGCCGGCCCGAGCCGCGCCAGCAATCTCCCGCCGAGCGCGACCACGGGCAGTTCGCTCGCGGCGCCGAGCGCGACCGCCACGCCGACCAGGTTCGCCGAGGCGCCGAGTTCCTGTAGGTGGATACCCAGAAAGCCATACATCATGGCGGCACTGGTCGCGATCAGGTACGCCACGAGCAGCAGCAGGGCCAGCGGCCGGTTGCGCAGCAGCAGGCCCAAGCCGCCGAGCAGCGGCCGAGCCGTGCGTTCCCCGAGTGCCGGTAGGCCGAGGACAGAAAGGAGCGCGAACCCAAGGCAGATGGCAAAACCGACAAGGGCGAGGTGCGACACTCGCTCGCCCATCAGCCTCCCGACCGTGAGTGCCGCGACCGTGTAGCCGAGCGATCCCCAGACGCGGAGGCTGCCGTAGGACCTTCCTAGCCGCTCGGCGACCGTCACCGCATATCCGTCGAGGAGTGACGCGATGGGTGCCTGGACCAATGCCAGCATCGCCACCAGCACCGCGACCGACCCGAATGCCGATACCCGCGTCAGAGCGAGGGCCACGAGGGCGGCCAGCACCATGGCAGCGCGTAGCACCAGCCGGTGGATGGCCAGCGTGTCCGCAACCGAGCCCACCAGGGGTCCCGTGAGCGCCACGGCCAGGGCCGGTAGCGCGGCGAGGACGCCGACTTCCAGCCCGCTGAACCCCAGCCCCCGGTAATAGAGGGTGGCGTACGGCGTGAAGGCGCCGATCGCGGCGAAGTACCAGAGATAGCCCCCTCGCGTCCGCCAGCCCGCGCGGTTCCAGCCGCTCAGGGGCAACGTTTGCCCAAGCCCGTGGCGATGATCTTCGTTGACGGACACCGGACCTCCGGATCGGCGAGCGGGTCTTGCCTCCCTCGCTTTGGACGCGCCCACCTACGACGGCGATCGCCAACAGCGGGCTGGAGGGGCGGTGCAACTCCTATACCTATACAGAGCGAGTCGGTCGTCGACACGCCGACTGGCTTCTGCGACGTGACGCGCGAGGCCCGGTCCAGGGAGATGGCCGCAGACTCGGTGGCGTCGCCGTCGTCATCCTAAGCGAAGCGACAACTGGAGTGGTCCCTCGGGGTCGGTCCTCGTCGCCCGAGCCGGCGCCGACCGACCTTCCCGCATGCTGTCTTGGTCATAGCCATGCCTGGCGAGGATCCGGTCTAGTCGGGCCTGGATCGCCGTCTGGTAGTTTGCCGGTGCGTTCGTGCCCGAGTAGGCGCGTTCATAGCGGGGAACCAAATCGGGGTAGACATCGGCGACAAAGCCGAGATAGTGCTCTTTGACCAGGGGGGCGAGTCGGAGTGGGGACGCCCAGACATGGCTCGCGCCGTGCTTCCGCGCGCTCTCGACCACGGCCTCGATTGACTCCGCCGAGTCGGTGATGCCGGGCAGGATCGGGGCCAAGAAGACACCACACGACACACCGGCCTCGACGAGTCGGCGCATGACCTGCAGCCGCTTCCACGGTGGCGGAGTCCCCGGTTCGACTGATCGCCACGTCGCCGGGTCGAGCGTCGTGATCGTGAAGTGGACGGTCACATCCGTTTGCCGCGACAGGTCGACCAGCACGTCGAGGTCGCGTAAAACAAGCGTAGACTTCGTGACGATGCTGAACGGGTTGGTGCGCTCGCGTAGCGCTTCGAGGGCTCCGCGCGTCAGCCGGTAACGACCTTCGCACGGCTGATAGGGGTCAGTCGCGGTGCCGATCGCGACCTTCTCATTTGCCCACGACCGGCGCGCCAACTCGCCGCGCAACACCTCGACCAGGTTCGTCTTAACGAAAATGGTCGAACCAAAATCCTTTGCCGCGAGCCCGTAATAGGCGTGGGTTGCCACGGCGTAGCAATAGTGGCAATTGTGCGTGCAACCCCGGTAAGGATTCAGCGACCAGGCAAACGGCATTCCCCGCACCCGGTTGAGGGCCGTTCGGCAAGGAATCTCGATGTAGTGCGTCTTCGCCATGCACAAGAGTATAGAACGCAAGTTCTTCTACGGAAAGGGACGACGAGGCGGAATCCCTCATTGGACGGACGAACTGTCCCAGCTCGCCAACGGCGCACCCAGCCCTCTCGACCTACGGTATGTTTACGCAGGTTGTTGCAAACCACACGGGCGTCGATTGCAGCCGTAGTTCAGAATGCCATCACCATGGGGGTATGCGAGGGAATGAACGTCGGACAAGAGGTCGAAGCATGCGGCGTCGTGGCCATCGTCCGTCTGGACGATCTGTCGGCCGCGGTCCCCATGACCGAGGCATTGGCCCGGGGCGGCGTCAAGGCGGTCGAGTTCACCTTCACCAACCGACTTGCGGCGCGCGCGATCGAGGCGGTCAGAGACGCACTGGGGGAGTCCGTCGCGGTCGGGGCCGGCAGCGTGCTGGATCCCGAGACGGCGCGGACCGCCATCCTGGCCGGGGCACAATTCCTCGTCACGCCGACGCTGAGAACAGCGACCATCGAGCTCGGCAATCGCTATGCGGTGCCAACCGTCAGCGGCGCATTCACCCCAACCGAGATCCTGACCGCCTGGGAAGCGGGCTCCGCCTTCGTCAAGGTCTTTCCTGCGTCGGTCGGCGGGCCGTCCTACCTGAAAGACGTCCGCGGCCCGCTGCCCCAGGTGAAGCTCATTCCAACCGGCGGCGTAAGTCTTGAAAATGCCGGCGATTTCATCCGTGCCGGCGCGGTTGCGATTGCCGTCGGGGGCAATCTCGTCGACGCCAAGACCGTGGCTGAGGCCAACTGGACGCAACTCGAAGAGCGGGCACGTCGACTCGTGGACGCAGTTCGCGCCGCTCGCGCTCGCTAGCATCAAAGCGCGGCCGCGGCTCTGCCGCATCCAGTCGAGCATCACGCCGAACGCGGTCTTCAACTTGCTCCAGCGGCCAAGTGCGTTGTGAGATGTGAGCGACATAAGACATACGAACGGGTGGTGCAACCAAGCTGGTCAGTTTTGCGTAGATGAGAGTGGCGTTCTATCTTCGCTCTCGGGCCGAAAAACCCGCGCGGTGAAAAGAGATCCGGTTTCGGAGATAGGGCGTAGATACCGCAATGTGGCATTTGAGGCGACGAGCGGAGGGACGTACGGAATCGTCGCTCGTCGGGCACCCGGACCGGACCGGGAGGAGGTGGACGCCGCCAGACGCGGTAGGCCGATCAGAACCAACAATGCGACCTATGCGCTGTTCTTGGCGCTGGGGGGCGGAGAGATCGGCTACGGCAGAAAGCGATTGCGTGCAAACTTGACACCGATGCCTGGTCGTGTAGGATGCGCCAGTACTGATGAGAACGGTCGGACCAGAAGGACGAGAGTCGACCCGACATCGAGGAGCGGCGCAGACGGCCGGCATCGAACCACCTCAGGACAGAGCGGCAGTCGGTGTGCGAAAGCAGCAGTTGAAGAAACGGGGGACGTGATGCGGAAGCGGATGTTGACGACTCGGGGTGTTCCGGTGGTGGCTCTTGGACTGGCGGCGGCGCTGACCTTTGCCGGTGGTGCCCGGACCACCATCGCCGATCAAACCGATACAGGTACTCGGTCGGTTGATGCGACCGCCCTGACGGGCGGCCGGCTCAGCACCTTGGCAACCGAATCGACCTCACTGGCCGGTACTCGGGCGCTGAGTTCGACCAGTTTGACCGGCACCCAGCTCAGCAGTGTCGCGGTCGAGTCGAACACTCAGGGTGGTAACCGACTCCTCAGCGCGGTGTCGCTGACCGGCACCAATTTCGGCGGTCCCGCGGTCGAAGCCGTCGAGACTGACGGCGGACGATCCTTGGGAGCGAAGGCGGTGACCAGCGGAGTCCTGACGAATGTTGCCACCGAGTCGACCGCTGAGGACGGTGCCCGATCGCTCTCCCCGGCGACCTTGACTGGAGGCTCGCTCGGCGGTCCGGCCGTTGAGTCAACGTCGGCTCAGGGCGGTCGCACGCTCGGCGTCGCAGCCCTGAGCAGCGGTCGCCTTGCCAGCGTAGCGGTCGAAGCCGCGCAACAGGATGGCGATGACGAGCGCGACCTTGACCCCTCGACGCTCACCGGTGGTACGCTTGGCGGGCCAGCTGTCGAGGCCGGTACGGAGCAGGGAGCACGGTCCCTCAATGCGACGTCGCTGACCGGTACTTCCCTTGGCGGCCCAGCCGTGGAAGCGACGGGCGACGAGGGTAGTCGTTCCCTTAGTGCGACCTCGCTGACCAGTGGCGGCCTGGGAGGCCCGGCTGTCGAAGCTGGCCAGGCGGGCGGTACTCGCTCGCTGAGTCCGCAGACGCTGACCGGCGGATCGCTTGGCGGACCGGCGGTGGAGTCAGGCGATAATGGCGGCATCCGCTCGCTTAGCCCGTTCGGGCTCACGGACGGCACGCTCGGCGGCTAGTCGATCTCGTCTCAACGGTGCCTCGCCCGACATCGATGCAATACCAGGTTGTCGGAGACGGCGCCTGACGATCTCAGGGAGCAAGGCCCCATCCATTGACACAGTCCGGGCACGGCTCTTCGCCGTGCCCGGCACGTTGTCTCGGGAGCGGAATATGGCGAGCGGCGCGATGCATGGGACGCGAACAGGCGTCGTGGGGGACGGCTCGATCGCGCAGCCTTGATGAGGGAACTCACCGCTAGGCGGTTCCACCATAGCGGCGCGGAGGCGCCGCAGTATCGGACAGGCGTCGGATTCGTAGTTAAGGAGAGGGGTTGACGATGCGGAACCGTTCGTTACTCGCGGTCGTCGTCATGCTCGTCGTGGGCATGGCATTCACGGCCGGTATCGGGTCCGGTGCGGTTAGGGCCCAGGACGATGCGGCACTCTCGGCGGCGGTCGTGAGCGGCAGTTGTGAATCGCCCGGCGATGTCGCCGGTGAGCTGCGCGATCTTGCACCCGCCGAAGGCGGCGTTCTCACCAGCTTCACCCGGGTCGATCTGCCAATCGACGACCTCACGGGTGCCGGTTATGCGATCGTCGTCACGAGCGACGGGGACACCGCCGCCTGCGGCGACATCTCCGGCAGCGGCAACGACGTCTACGTCGCGGTGACTTCGCAGAGCGACGCCGGCTACGGCGGTGTTGCCTGGCTGCACGCGCGCGATGCGCAGACGCAGGTCAGCCTCTTCATCTCCCAGGGACTGGGTGGTGGCGGTGGCGGCGATAACAACAATGGGGTCGAACCGCCGTCCGACGAGACGCCGGAGCCGCCGGCCGATGACACCCCGGAGGCGAAGCCGACGCGGACGCCAAAGGCCAAGCCGACTGAAGAAACGAATCAGGGTCAGGGTGAGGGCACAACGTACACCAGCCCCACCTTCGGCTACACGGTGACCTACGACGAGACGTGGGAAGTGGTTGAAGAGCAGACCACGCCGACCGACAACGGTCCTCAGGACTTCCTCAAACTCACCAACCGCACCTCATTCGCGTACTTCTACACCAACGGCGCGGATGAGAGCTTCCCGATCGAGCAACTGCCCCAGATCTTGCAAAGTCGACTGGAAGGCGGCGAAGGGATCACCAACGTCGAAGTGCGCACCGACGACAATGGCGACGAGATCACGGG
>JAXDKI010000218.1:0-4167 GCA_034667245.1 Thermomicrobiales bacterium
TAGCGCACCCAGTCATCGGGAGATAGATCACCCGAGCCGTCGTACGGCGTCGTTCCTCCCGACGCGGCAATCCCGATCAGCGGGTAGATCGTGATGCTGTCGACGATCCGGTCCTCCCCGTCGTAGAGGGTGACGTAGAGACCTGGACTGTTGAGCGTCTCGTCAGTCGTGTTCCGAATCTCGCCGAAGAGCCGCGTGCCGCCGTACGCGCCAGGTTTGTCGTAGACGTTAAAGCCGGATAGTCTCGAGCTCGTCACCCCCTTCGTCGAACAGCGTTGCCTCGATCTCCGGCACCGCCGCCGGACGGTCGATCGTGTTCAGGAGCTCGCCGTAGATGTTGGCTCCGTACGTGCTCTCCTCGGCGTACACGTAGAGCGCCACCACGCCGTTCTCGATCGCGATCGGCGTGGTGCCGATCGGGCCGACCGTCGGCGTCTCCGGCGGCGAGCCCCCGGCGGCGGCTTGGGTCTCGAGCACCGCCACCCGCGTTTGCAGGTCGGCGATGATGGTCTGCTGTGCCGCGACGGTGCCGGTCGGCGAAGACTCGTCGGTCTGCGCGAAGCCCGACGGAACCGACCGGTTCGCGAAACCGACCACGACAAGCGCAACGAGAACCGCGACCGCGGCGAACGATCGTTTCACGTTGGTGCTCCCCCACGGCGAGTGCCCGGCGTCACGGCACGGACAGCGGAAAGGCCGCTGGCGCGCGTCTACGCCGCCTGACGGTGCGGCAGGCGAACTACGAGGTCAGCCAGATCACCAATGCGATGAACGCCACGACGGCCACAACCGCCGCGATCACGCCGACGACGCGAAAGGTGTTGAGCGGCGCCTGCCCCTTGACCACGCCGCTCTGGCCGTTGACCACGCACCGATATTGCTTGCCGTTGTACTGAAATGCGGCCAGCCAGGCGGGGAGATAGAGGAGACGAGCGCCGAGGGCGCCGACCTCGGTCTCGACACGCAGATCCCGGTGGCGATCGCCGGGCACGAGGTCGGCGCAGGCGCTCCGCTCGTGCTCTTCGATCAACTCCCGGGCGCGTTGGATCGCCGCCGTCCGATCGAGGGCCGAGGTTTCGACCTCACGGCCGAGGAGATAGTCCGGTTTGAAGGAGGTCAGCTTGCCCCAGTCGAACTCGCCGAGCTCGTCGAGCCAATCCTGCGGCAACCCCTTCGAACCGGAGACGAGTTCGCGGTCGTAGCTCCCCTCGTGGCGACCGCGGGCCGGACGCCAGTCGGTCTCGGTCCGCGTCTTCTCGACCTGCTGCCCGTTCTCGGTCGTCGTGTAGCGCTCCTCGCGGTCGTAGCCGGCCGTCGCCGTCCACTGACTACGAGCAGAGCCATGGCACTCCCAGATCGGGACGTAGACCGCCTGCATCTTGTTGGTGACCGCTTTTTGCCGCAGATCCTTCGGTCGGAAGAACCCCTCGCCGAGCCACTGCCGGTAGGCGGTCTCCACCTGATCGTCCGGGTAGGCGAAGGGGATCAGCGCCTCCGGTTTCGGCGCGTTCGGATCGTCCGGCCCGGCGATGACGTGCTCCGACCCACAAAACGGGCACCGAATACTCGTCCCCAGGGCAACCGCGCTCGTCGTCGCCCCACAGTTCTGGCAGGTAAAACTCGTCGTTTGCCCTTGCGCGACTTCTGCAACCATCGTTGCCTCCGGAGAAAGGCGGACAGGCGGAAAGACCGACAGACGGATAGCTACGACGACGGCTTATACGCGTATCATCGCACGGCTGCGCCCAATCGGCACCCGTCTGTCCGCCTCTCCGCCCGTCCGCCTCTCACCTACCCGCCAGGCGGGCAACGACCGGGGCCATCATGTCGAGATCCTTCTGGTAGACGGTCACACGGGCAATGCCGTACCGCTCCCGTTGCGCCTGCAACCGCTCGACGATCTCGTCTACGCTGCCGATCAGGTAATCCGGCGATGCCAGCACCTGGTCGGGTGTCAATCCGCACGCATCCTGCCCGTACGGGTGCCGACGCGCCACCTCTTCAGCAGCCGCACGCGGGTAGTCGGTCACGGCCACGGCGTGGGCGATGACGTCGAGCTCCAACCGCGCGAGCCGCTCCCCAGCCGCCTCGCGCACCCAACCGATCTGGGTGTCCAGGGTCGCCGCATTGCTCCCCACCCAGTCGAGCCCGCCACCCGGTCGCGCCTTCGGCACGATCCCGACGATGTCCGCTTTGCGTGCCGCGAACTGGAGCACCCGCTTCCCTCCGCCGCCGAGCAGCACCGGCGGATGGGGCCGTTGCACCGGACGGGGAGTGCATTCGAACCCCTTGAGGGTGTAATAGGTCCCCTGGTGCGTCACGGGTCCGCCACACCAGAGAGTCTTGATGATCTGCAGCCCCTCTTCCATCCGGGCAACCCGCACGGCGGGCGGGTCGAACGGGATTCCGACCTGGTCGTACTCGAGCTTGGACCAACCGGCCCCGAGACCGAATTCGAAGCGGCCATCGGTCATCACGTCGAGCATGGCCGCCTCCTTGGCCAAGAGCGCGGGATGGCGAAAGTCGTTGTCGAAGACTTGGCAGCCGATCCGGATCGTCGAGGTCGCGTCGGCGGCGGCGACCAGCCCCGCGACTGGAGTGAACGGGTTCAGGTAATGGTCGGCCATGACGAAGGTCGCATACCCGAGCGCCTCCGCCTTCCGCGCCAGGTCGTTCCACGCCGCCCGCGACGGCGCCTCAAAGCACATCACCCCGAACCGAAACGGTCGTCCCATGCCCTCTCTTCTCCCCTGCGAAGAGGATCAAGTCCAACAGGTCGTAAGTCCCAGAGACGAGACTCTACTCGACAACCGCGATCTCGCGCGTCATCGGCTGCGAGACCGGCGGAGCTGCCACTCCGCCAAGCCATGCCCCCAACCGCACCACTTGCGCTCCCAACCATCGTCGCGCCGCACCCGGTTGTGCGGGAGCGAAGGCGCCGCCGTCGCGCAGGACTGCGTGGCGGGCGAGATCAACGGCGAGGCGCTCCCGCGCCGCCAGACGCGGAGGGGCCATGAATCGGTAGTCGGCAATGATGTTGAGAACCTCGGACTGGCGGCCGATGGCACTGCGCTGAAGATCCCAGGCGTTGCGATGCATGATGGGGTCCTCTCCGTGCGATCCCTCCCGCGGCCCGGTGGCGACCGTTCGGGAGAGTGCCATCATCGGGCGAGGATGACCCCAGGCGCGTCCGCAAAGGTACGCATACCGTGTACGCGTTCCACTAGCGTCGCCTGGTCCACCGATGCGTATGTTCCGCAACGGAAGCCTTGATTCCCGCCGCTCAGACCAGACCATGGCGAACCGCCCAGGCCGCCGCCTCGGCGCGGGAACGGACGTCGATCTTGCCGTAAATGCGAGTGGTGTGGCTGTTGACGGTGCGCGGACTGACGAAGAGCGCCTCGGCGATCTCGCGGTCGGTCCGCCCCGCGGCCAGCAGCCGTAAGATCTCCGCCTCACGCGACGTCAGCCCCGCATCCAACGCCGGCTCGCCGGTGGCCGTATGCCCGCCGACGTCCGCCATCGCCGCCGCGACGGCAAGCGCGTCTTCGATCGCCTGCTCCAGAGCCATCGCTCGTCCGGCCGACCACGCGGCGGCGAAGGCGTCCTCCCCCAGAGCCTTCCTCGCCGCGGCGACGTGACGCGCATATGGGGCGCGAAAGACAGGTTGCCGGGCTGAGCCCCCGGCCTCGCGTTGCGCTTCTGCCGCCCCGCACAGCGTAGCGGCACGTTCGGCCTCCCCGTGGACGAGCGCAACCCCGGCGAGCAACTCCAGCCCTTCCGGTAGATACCAAAGCCAGCCTTGATCGCGGGTCAGCCGAAGACTCTCCGCCGCGAGGGCTGCCACCCGCGCCGTCTCCCCGTGCACCTGCGACACCCCGCCGAGGTCGGCCAGCGCCTCCGCCATCTGCCAGCGGTCGCCGGTCGCCCGGAAGTGGGCGAGGCTCGCTTCGATCAGCGACCCGGCCTCCGCATAGGCATGCTGGTAGGTGAGCACCTTCCCGAGGTCGAAGAGTCCAAGGCCGATCCCCCATTCGTGTCCGATCTCTCGGCAGAGAGCCAAACTCTCCTCGAGGTCCCGGCGGGCGGCAGCGTGGTCGCCCTGCTCGCCGCGCAGCATGCCCAGCACGTTGAGGGCGAGCGCCAGGGGCCAGGTGTCACCCAGTT
>JAXDKI010000219.1:0-14859 GCA_034667245.1 Thermomicrobiales bacterium
GACGCGATCGGTGAAACGGTCGGCCAACGCGAAAATCAGGAGGGGAATGTAGGCGTTGAGTCCGGCCGAAGGGGCCAGACCGAGACCGGTGAGGACGGCGTTCTCCACGTTGATGCCCCTCGTTCTCTGAACGGCTAGGGCGAAGTGTTCCGCCGAGCGCCGGAGTATAGCATCCGCGCGGGGTCCGCCCCGACGCGACGCGCAGTCCGTTTGTGCAGTGCGGCACTGTCGTTGACAGCCGATGCCTCAACGCGACGTCTCAGATGCTGCCCGTTGGGACGTCAGGCCGTAGGCAACCGTGGCGAGTGTGCCGAGCCATGCGAGGCCGAGAAGAGCGAACACGAGCCGCACAGCTGCTGGAGAGGCGCTGTAGAAGACGTAGGACGGTAACGCTCCCGTAAGGTCGAGGCTGGTCCAACCCTTCCAGGTTTCCAAGAGGCGACTCGTGCCGTCGGGGTGGTTGTACATCCGCTGCGGATCTGCGAGGAACGTGGCCATGACCGCAGCGGCAGGAGCTGCGAACGCGCCTAGCATCGACCAACGCCACGGTCGCCTGACGTGACTCAGCCACCATGCGAGCGGGGCCGCCGCAAGTGGCACGACGTCGGTCAAATATCGCGCAGGTGGATTCCATTCGCCCCACCAAACTCGGTAGCTGGCGACAAGGAAGAGATAGGGGACGACAATGGCACCGATGACGAGCGCGTCCCGTCGGTGTGCCAGGGCGAAGGGAACAAACGAGGCCGCGGCCAGCAACAGCAGCGGGTTGTGGATAAACGCTCCCCACTGCTGATCGAGGAAGGTGCCGGCCAACCCGTTCAGAGTTCCGACCATGCCGGAGAAGCCGGCGTGATCCGATGTCGGCGGCAGGGGGCGGCCGTACAAGCGCTGGCACCACCAGAAGAGGACGATGGCGCTGACGATCGGCGGCGTGGCGGCGGCGGCGACTGCTCGTCTCGTCCAGCTTCGCCTAAATCGGACGATTGCCGCGACTGCCAGAACGACGCTTATGGGCGCAAGTCGGTAGTGGAGCCAGGGCAACGATGCGGCACAGGCGCCGATCGCAACCCACTGCCAGGTGTGGTTGCGCGGTTCGAGCAAGCGACGGGTCGCGTAGAGGATGCAGAGCGCCGCCATCATCTCCGGGAAGATCAGTAACGAAAACGAGAAAAGGGGATTCGTCAGACTGAGGGCGATCGCGACGATGGCGGCCAGCCAGGTAGAAGGGATGTATCGCGCCCCGAACAGTGTCATGTTGGCTGTCAGCGCGGCGGCGATGCCGGCGAGGACGATCAAGGTCAGTGTGCGGCCGCCTAGCTCGTATGGGAGTGCGATGAGCAACGCCATGCCGAGACCGTGTTTGCTATAGAGGCCGGCGCGTTTTGTCTGGGACCGATGGGGAGGCAGTGGATTGGGGTAGGACGGCCATCCATCGGGGGTGGGTCCGAAGGCTGGATAGAAGCGGTGGAAGTCGCGTCGGTCGTAATTGTTCTGTTCGTCGAGATCGCGATCCTCGATCAGGCTGATCGCGGTCATGACGTAGAACGGTTCGTCACCGGTCAGGGGATCGAGACGGCGCTCAAGTCGCGGCAGCCAGACCAGGCAGCACAGGTAGACGATTGCCGCGGCGAGGAGGGCTGCCGGTAATGCGGAACGCCCCGGCGAAGGCCGGGGCGCTGCGATCTGATGCATCGAGGAGGAGAGAACTTAGGTCACCGAGCGGACGACGGTGACGAGCTTGCCCTGGATCTCGACGTTGTCGGACGTCGTGAAGATGGGAGCCATCGTCACGTTCGCGGGCTGGAGCCGGACGCGGTCGCCCTCGTGGTAGAGCTTCTTGAGGGTCGTTTCCTTCTGGTCCTTGAGCCAGACCGCGACCGTCTCGCCGTTCTCGCAGGTCTCCTGTGGGCGGAGGAGGACGATGTCGCCGTCGTTGATCAGGGCGTCGACCATCGAGTGCCCCTTGACCCGGAGCGCGAAGAGTCCGCGGCCGTGGTCCGGCACCAACTCCGTGCTCAACTCGATCGTCTCCGCAACCTCAGAACCTTCAAGGTCGCCGGGGACCGGGATTGGCTGACCGGCGGCGATCTGACCGATAACCGGGATCGTCACGACGTTGCGACGGACGCCGGTGCGGCCGATGAGCTCGATCCCGCGGGAGATGTTGCGGTTGCGGCGGATCATGTTCCGCTGCTCGAGCACTTTCAGGTTGTAGTCGACGACGCTCGTCGACGAGATCCCGAGCTCGCGCTGGATGTCGCGGATCGTCGGCGGGTAGTCGTTCTCGGCCAGGAATTCCTCGATAAAGGCGAGGATGGCGCATTGTCGTCGTGATAGGTCTCGCATCGATGTTGTCCTCTCGCTCGTAGTTTGCTCGGCTGGCACGGCACCTTATGGCAGCCGGCGCGGCCATTATAGGAACGAACACATGTTCGTGTCAATAGGAGTTGGCACTAATGGGGGATAAGCGGGTACCACAAGTCTCCCTAGAATTTTGACGAGGATCAGCAACCCTGCACGGTCGCACGTATCCGTCCCGCCCTGCGGCCTGCGGCAAGGATGACAGAGTCATGTTTAACACGATGGATTTCATGATCATCGTCGCCTTCTTGGCGATCATCGGCTTCGGCTTCTTCAGCGGCATCACGCGCGTGACGTCGGCCATCCTGGCACTCTACTTCGGTGCCGTCTTCGCGGCCGCGTTCTATCAACCGTTGTCGGATCTCGCACGGGAGTATCTGACGACGATGGGAAAGCAGACCGGGCACCTGGTCTGCTTTCTGCTCCTCTTCTTTGCCTTCTCCGTGGTCTTCACGATGATCGTTTCGCGCTGGATGGGTGAGATCAAGCTGCCACGGCGCATCGAGGTGTTGGATAATGTTGGCGGCGCCGCGCTGGGCGTCGTCGTCTCCGGGCTGGCGATGACCATGGCGGCTATGTTATTGGCGATAACGCTTCAGGCTCTCAACCAGACGCTGGTACTTTCCAGCCGGGACGCGGTATTGACCACGGTGCGGGCGCAGATCCACGATTCGACCCTGGTGCCGATTTTTCTCCGGATGGCGCCTTTCTTCGCACAGATGGTCTCGCCGTGGTTCCCGGGCGGAATGCCGCCGATCTTGTCTGAGATGCCTTCGTGATGATGGGTTCTCTTTGTCCGACGTTGGTCATGCCCACGAAGCGGTTCTTGCAAAACTCGAATTCCCTGCCGTTCTCGAACGACTCGCGGCGGTTTGTCGTTTCTCGGTAGCGGCAGAGCGCGCCCGTGAACTCGGACCGAGCGGCGACGTCGAGACGGTCCGATATCTCCTCGGTGTGACGGCGGAAGCCGTCGAACTCCTGACCGCATTCCCGGACATCACGATCGGAGGTGCGAAGGACATTCGCGCCCTGGTCGAGCGTGCCGAGAAGGGGGGGCGCCTCCAGGCCGCCGAACTGTTGACCGTGGCCGACATGGTCTCGGCGTCGCGCAACCTTCGGCGCTCGTTCGTGCGACTGCCTGATGTCGAGACGCGGTTTCCGTCGCTGCTCGAATTCGCGACCCACCTCGCCGATTTGCCCGACCTCGAAACCGACATTGCCCGGTCGATTGGACCGCGCGGCGATGTCCTCGACACGGCGAGCGAGGCGCTGTCGCGCATCCGGCGCGAGGTCCGGACCGCCCACTCCCGGTTGATGGATCGACTCAACAGTATCATCTCGGGGGGGCGCTACGCCTCGGCGATCCAGGACGCGATCATCACGACGCGCGACGGGCGCTATGTGGTCCCGATCAAGGCGGAGGCGCGATCCCAGGTCCCCGGCGTCGTCCACGACACGTCGGCGAGCGGCCAGACGCTCTTCATGGAGCCACTCGACGTCGTCGAGCTGAACAACAAGTGGCGCGAGGCGCAGCTGGAGGAGCAGCGCGAGATCGATCGCATTCTCGACGCGCTGAGTCAGCGGATCGGAGCGCGGGCGGAAGAGCTTGACCTGACGGTCGAGGCTGTCGCAGCGATCGACTTAGCGATGGCGAAAGCGCGGCTGGCCTTCACCATGCGGGCGACCCGTCCGAAGATCTGGAGTGGGGCGGCGGACGGTGCGGACGGGCATCCGACGCATCGGATCTCACTCGTGCGGGCGCGTCATCCGCTCCTCGATCCTGAGACGGTCGTTCCGATCGACATCCACCTTGGCGAGACGTATCGCGTCTTGCTGATTACCGGACCGAACACGGGTGGCAAGACGGTCGCGCTGAAGACGGTCGGTCTGCTAACGCTGATGGCGCAGGCCGGTCTGTACCTCCCGGCGGACGATACGTCGGTAATCAGCGTCTTCCCGGCCGTGTTTGCCGACATCGGCGACGAGCAGAGCATCGCCCAGAGTCTCTCCACTTTTTCGGCGCACATGCGGAACGTGATCGCGATGCTCCGCCAGGTCACGCCCGACAGCCTGGTCCTGCTTGACGAGCTCGGTGCCGGGACCGATCCCCAAGAGGGATCCGCGCTGGCGCGCGCGCTGATCTCTGCTCTGCTCGAGCTCGGTCCGATGGTGATCGCGACAACGCACTACTCGGAGGTCAAGGCTTACGCCTACCAGACGCCCGGGGTCGAGAACGCGAGCGTGGAGTTCGACGTCAAATCGCTAGCGCCCACGTACCGACTCATGATCGGCGTGCCGGGGCGGTCAAATGCGCTGGCGATCGCTCGCCGGCTCGGAATGCCCTCAGACATCGTGGACAGAGCCGGGACACTGCTCGATCCCGACGAACTCCGCGCAGATGCGCTCCTCCAGGACATCAGGCGACGACGGGATGAGAGCGAGGCGGCGCTCGAGCGGGCGCGGACGGTCGAGAAGGAGGCGGAGCAACTCCGCCGCATAGTGTCACGCGAATTGCGCGAGGCGGAGCAGCAGCGGTTGACCGCGCGCGAGGAGGCGCTCGCTCAGGCGGAAGTGGAGCTGGAGGAGGTCCGGCAGACGCTCCGGCGGATGCAGCGGGACCGCGGTGTGGTGGCGGCGACAAAGGAGCACGTCGAGCAGCGCCGGCAAGAGACGGAACAGGCGGCAGAGGTCGTGAGGACGTTCCGCCGCGAGCGAGTCGCGCGCCCGACGCCGCAACAGCCGGCCGAGATCCGCGCCGGCGATCGGGTCCAGATCATCTCGCTGGGACAAGAGGGCGAGGTCCTCTCGGTCGAAGGCGATACGGCGGAAGTGCAGCTTGGAGCGATGAAGTTGCGCCAGCCGCTGGACGCGCTGAGGCGTCTCGGCAGGGCACGGGCGGCGACTCAAGAGCGGGTGGTATTCAAGCCCTCGCCGGTCGAATTCGTGCCGATGGAGGTGGACCTACGCGGTCAGCGAGCGGTCGAGGTCGAGTCGATGCTCGAACGGTACCTCGACGATGCCTACCGCTCCGGGTTGCCGTTGGTGCGCATCATCCATGGGAAGGGAACCGGGGCACTCCGCCAGGTGGTGCGGGACTTGTTGAACGCAAGTCCGGTGGTCACCAGGCATGAACTCGCGGAATCGAACCAGGGCGGCGACGGGGTGACCGTGGCGTACATGCGGGAGCACTGAGCGGAAGAGCCCGCACCTCCGGCTACATCAACGACCCCGCTCCCGCCGCTCGCCGGCGGTCACCGTGCTCCGCGTCCGGCCGTTCGCGGCGCGTTGGAGCGCGGCCGTCGCGTCGGTTTCCGGGGTGACGGATGTCAGTGCGCTCAGCCGCGCCCGGTCTCCGGCGAGCTCAACGGCGTCGAGGACGGCGTCGACGGCGTCGAGCCAGGGGATCTGTAGGTCGGGGAGGCGGAGGCGGACGGAGTTTGGGGTGAGCTTGAGTGCCCGGCCGAGTCTTTGATTCAACTTCCTGGAGTCCAGCACTGAGGTGGTGACGGGGCGGATCACGATCTCGCGCTCGCGCTCGACCATCGACTCGATGCCGAGCTCGGTGCAGCGGAGGCGGAGGGCGATGAGCGCCATGAGGTGCTCGACTTCCTCCGGAATCGGACCAAAGCGATCCTCAAGCTCGGCTCGCATCGCGTCGAGTGCCGGGCGATTCTCGACCGCGGCGACGCGCCGGTAGGTGGCGAGGCGGAGCTCGACGTCCGCGACGTACGAGGCTGGGATAAGCGCGGTCAGCGGGAGATCGAGCGTGATCGCGGCCGGTTCGGACATCGGGCGGCCGTTCTTGACTTCTTCCACGGCCTGGCTCAGGAGGCGGATGTAGAGGTCGTAGCCGATCTCGGCGATGTGGCCGCTCTGCTCGGCGCCCAGGATATTGCCGGCGCCGCGGATCTCCATATCGCGCATGGCGACCCGGAGACCTGCTCCGAGCTCCGTCGCCTCCTGGATCGCCTCCAGTCTCGCCTGGGCTTCGGCCGTGAGCACCTTCCCCGGTTTGTAGAGGAGGTAGGCGTAGGCGCGGTTGGCGCTGCGACCGACGCGACCACGAAGCTGGTAGAGCTGGGTGAGGCCAAAGGTGTCGGCGTTATCGATGACGATCGTGTTGACGTTTGGAATATCGACACCGGACTCGATGATGGTCGTACAGACCAGGGCATCGAACTCATGACGGATGAAGCCGAGGATGACCTCCTCCAGGACCTCCTCGTCCATTTGGCCATGGCCGACGCCGAATCGCGCCTCGGGTACCAACTCACGCAGATGGTGGGTGAGGCGATCGATCGAGTGAACACGGTTGTGGACGATGTAGATCTGACCTCCGCGGTCAATCTCGCGGAGGATGACCTCTCGGAGCAGCTGATCGCTTGTTTGGGTGACGAAGGTGCGGATCGGGAGCCGAGCCTGTGGGGCGGTGTCGATGATGCTGATGTCGCGGATCCCGGCGAGGGACATATGGAGGGTTCGCGGGATCGGCGTCGCGCTCATTGTCAGCACGTCGACCTCAGTGCGCAGCTGCTTGAGGAACTCCTTGTGGCGGACGCCGAATCGCTGCTCCTCGTCGACGACGATCAGACCGAGATCCTTGAACTTAACGTCTCGCTGCACCAGCCGGTGCGTGCCGATCACGATGTCGACGGTGCCGGCGGCGAGACCGGCGATGATCTCACGCTGCTCTGCTGCCGATCGCAGGCGGGACAGCATCTCGACGCGGGCTGGGAAGGGCGCGAGGCGCTGGCTGAAGGTAGCGAAATGCTGGAGGGCGAGGACCGTGGTCGGGACGAGAACGGCAACTTGCTGACCGCCGTTGACGGCTTTGAACGCGGCGCGCAGGGCAACCTCGGTCTTGCCGAAGCCGACATCGCCACAGACGAGGCGGTCCATCGGCTTGGTCGATTCGAGATCGCCCTTCACATCGTCGATGGCACGCTGCTGGTCCGGCGTCTCGGTATATGGGAACGACTCCCCTAGTTCCAGATCCCAGGCCGTATCGGGGCCGAAGGAGTGGCCGCCGACGGTCTCGCGCGTGGCATAGAGCTGAATGAGCTCGAAGGCCATCTCGCGGACGGCGCGGCGGACGCGTTGCTTCGTCTTGACCCACTCGCCGGAACCGAGTTTGGTCGGGACGGGTTCGACGCCGCCCCCGCTGTAGCGGGTAACGCGGTCGCTCTGGTCGACGGGGACGTAGAGCTTGTCGCCCTTTGCATATTCGAGGAGCAGGTATTCACGCTCGACGCCGCCTGTCTCGATGCGGACGAGGCCGACGAACTTCGCAATGCCGTGGTCGATGTGGACGACGAATTCGCCCGGGGTCAGGCTCGTCACAAAGGCGAGATTGTCGGCGAGGCTGCGGCGACCGCCGCGCCGCGTCTGCTTTCGGAATCCAAAGATTTCGAGGTCGGACAGGACCAGGAGGCGCGCGTCCGGCACCATCCAGCCGCCATCGAGGTCTGAGGCGACGATGTCGAGGGTGCCCGGAGTGAGCGGAAGCGGATCCCCGGGATCCCTGCGCTTGTCCCGACGCGGGAAGATGTCTCGTTCTTCGAAGATCTCGGTCAGGCGATCGACCTGGTCGGTTGCGAGCGCGATGCGCCAGCCTTCATGCAGGCGCTGCCCGACTTCTTCGGTGAGCCGCCCGAGGCGACCGGCAAAGACGGGAGCCTCGATGATGTCCGAGAGGTCGAACGTCTCTACGTCGTCGCTGGCGGCTGCCTGACCCAACTCGACGACTCGTCCGCGCCGTTCCCAAAGGGATGGGTCGGTTGGAGCGGCGTACGGTTTCGGCAGGCCAGGTGGCAACTCGCCATTCGCCTCAAGAGCGGCCACAAGCTCGACGGCGTGCTCTTCGAGCTGCTTGGCGGCCAGGCGGACGGCGGCGGGCTCGTCGACGATGAGCAGACTTCCGGTAGGGAGATAATCGAATAACGTCGCGGGTCCCAGCAACAGGTAAGGTGCGAAGAGATCGACGGAGGGCGGGGGCGCACCGGCTTCCATGCGGTCGATCATTCTCCCCCATTCGTCGCGAACCTCGTCTCGCAGCCGGCTGAGATCGAGTCGACGCACCGCCTCGGCTGCCTGGGGGAGGCGCCAGAGCGGGAGCTCGGACGGGGGGAGGAGCGTGATCGAGCGGAGTCGCTTTTCCGAGCGCTGGCTGGACGGGTTGAACGTGCGGATGCTTTCGATCACATCGCCGAAGAGATCGATGCGGATCGGTTCCTCGGCACCGGGTGGAAAGAGGTCGACGATGCCGCCTCGGCGGGCGATCGTGCCCGGCTCCTGGACCAGAGGCGTGACTTGATATCCGAGATGGGTCGCCCAACTCATGAACGCAGGTGCGTCAAGACGGTCGTCGACTTTCAGCTGACGACGCTGATCCCGGAGTTCGTCCGGCGGCATCAGCAATTGCGAGAGGCCACGGACCGTCGCGAAGACGAACGGGGGAGCGGATCGATCGTCTCGGAGCAGCCGGTCGAGCAGCGCCACCCGTTGCGTCGACACCGCGAGATCGAAGGGAAGTTGCTCGTAGGGCAGGCCCTCCCAGGCAGGCCAGACGACAGCTTGCCGCTCGGGCGGGAGAAACTCATTCACGGCCGAGCAGAGCGCCTCGGCGCGGTCGTCACGCGAGGTGATGACAATGACCGGCGAGGCGGTGCGCCGTACCAGCGCGGCGATGGCCGCCGGCCGCGCCGAATACGGCAGATCGGAGACGCGCAGGGGAGAGCGGCCTTCTTCGAGGCCATCGAGGAGTCGCTTGACGCTGGCGGTGTCGCTGAGCGCGGGGAGGAGATGGCGCAGTGTCACGTGGCTCGTCCTACTAGGTAGGGAAGGGCGAACGCGATTAGGCGTCGCCGTTCCGGTGGCGGGGACGCGTTTTAGACCGGGAACAGGCGCGCGAGCCGGTCCCGATGTGAAGACGAGTCTATCACGGTGGTCTTGCGGCGACTGCCCTTCGGCGGGAAGATATGGGGAAGTTCAACAGCTGCACGGTGTG
Organism: Thermomicrobiales bacterium; assembly: GCA_034667245.1. Lineage (GTDB taxonomy): Bacteria > Chloroflexota > Chloroflexia > Thermomicrobiales > UBA6265 > DATBFX01. Next base: position 9,368 of record JAXDKI010000219.1, read on the forward strand.
GTCAGAGGTGAGGCAGTGGCCAAGTTGGTCGTGGCTGGCATCGCCTGCATGGCGGTTGGCATCGCGCTCGGCGTTCTGGTCGTGGGGGTGCTCGACGACCGAGCGGCGCCGGCGATCGTCATCGACGATCCTCGCCCCGACGCGACGATCGTCGTCTCGGTGGAAGGCGCGGTCGCGACGCCGGGTGTCTATCACCTCAAGGCCGACGCTCGGGTCCAAGACGCGCTGAATGCCGCGGGAGGTCCGACCGCGCATGCCGATCTCGCGCGGGTCAATCCGGCCGCTCGTCTGCGCGATCAGGAACGGCTGTACATCCCCACGCTGCCCTCCACCGGGGAACCAGCATCGGGTGGCGCGACGGCCGCCGCATCGGCGACCGCAGGTGGGAGTCCGGCGGGAATCATCAACATCAACACAGCAGCGGTCGAGCTACTCGACACGTTGCCAGGTATCGGACCGGCAATCGCCGCGAGGATCGTGGCGTACCGGGAAGCGAATGGACCGTTTCGGTCCGTCGACGAGCTCGCCGAGGTCGAGGGGATCTCTTTGGCGATGGTCGACGAGCTGCGCTCGCTGATCACGGTCTAACCGTGACGGGGATCGCGATCGGTGCAGCCTGCGTCGCGGGATTCGCCTTCGGTTCGTCCGGAGTGATGGTCGTTGCTCTGGGAAGCCTGGTGCTCAGGATCGCGGGCAAGGCCAGGGGCGTATGGTCGCTCGCGATCATCGTTGCCGCGGTAGTGGGTGCGTTCCGGGCCGTTCCGGCGCCTACCGTGCTCGGCCCTGCGTGGATCGACGAGGTCGATGCGATCAGAGGCGTCGTCGCTTCGGGTCCGATGTCGACCGTGCGTGGTCAGCGGTTCAACCTCGACGCGACGGCGGTTCGGCTGCCGATAGGTTGGCTTGACAGCGACGCATTGGTTTGCGTTTCGTCGGCTGACCTCCCGGAACTCCGGAGAGGGGATCGAGTCTTTCTTGTTGCCTCCGTCGAGAGGATCGTCGATCTCCCCGAAGGCGCGGCGAAGGCAGCCTCTGCACGAGGCTGCACGGCGACTGCCACCGCTTGGCTGACGACGAGAATGGGCACGGGCGGCGGCTGGCAGCATGCGATCGACGGGATGCGGCGCTCAGTGGCAACCCGACTTCAGACGGCTGCCCCAGGAGACTCCGGTGCGCTTCTGGCAGGACTCGTTACCGGCGACGACGGCGCGATGTCTGACGATGCTCGCGAGGCCTTCGTCGCGACGGGCACGACGCACATCACCGCGGTCAGTGGCAGCAACATCGCGCTGGTTGTCGTCTCGGCCGTCGCGATAGGAGGACGGTTCGGCTTCCACCGCCGTTTCGTCTGGCAGATGGCGACGGCGGGTGGTGTCTGGTTCTATGCGTTGCTGGTCGGACTCGAACCCCCTTCGCTGCGGGCGGCGATCGTCGCGTCGGGCGCGGTCTTCGCCGTGACCTTCGGCCGTCGCGCCGATTTGGTGACGCTGACGACGCTTGCCGCCGCTTTGCAGCTCCTCTACCGTCCATCCGACTACTGGACGCTTTCGTTTCGGCTGTCGTTTGCGTCGGCACTTGCGTTGGCGCTCGTTCTCCGCGGGATGAGTACGGGCGGCATCGGCGACGTGCTGCGAAGCGCGCTGGTGGCGACCACTGCCGCTCAAGTTGCGACGGCTCCCGTGCTGATCACGACCTTTGGTCAGATTTCGCCGCTAAGTCTGCCTACCAATCTGATCATCGCGCCATTCGTCGCAATGTCGTTTCCAATCGCCTTCGTGGCGGCCTTGCTCGGGCTTGCGTCAGAGACATTAGGAGAGGCCGTTGCAGCGCCGGGCGCGGTCTGCGCGGCGGTCGTTCTGCGCGTCGTCGGTTCGATCTCCGATCTGGGCGGGGCAAAGATGACGGTTGGATCGCCTGGACTGGTCGGGAACATCTTCGTTGCGGCGACGTGCATTATGATCGTCGGGATGCTCAGCGTCGACAGCCGGCGTGCGACGATGAGGTGGTGGATCTGGGCGCGGAACGCCCCGCGATCGACGATGATCCTGGGGGTACTGACCTGCGCCGGATTTGCGATCGGGCTGGTGCTGGGCGCGATGCGTTGACAGGGTGGGTGGGTGCGGGGTATGTTTCGAGCGGGCCCCCATAGTCTAGCGGCCCAGGACGTCACCCTTTCAAGGTGAAGATCGCGGGTTCGAATCCCGCTGGGGGTACCAAGACCGCTTCAGGCGGTCTTTTTTGTGGGGCTGACCGAGACTGGTCCGTCCGACTCCGCTCAGCCGTCGACGCGAACGTCGACGTCGTCCACTTCGCGGTCGGTTGCGGGTAGTACGATGCCGGCCTGGGCGAGCTGGCGTTCGATTCGGCGGTTGTTGAGCGCAATCAGGTCAGCGGCTCGCTGAAACGCCGTCATCGCCACCATCCGCATCAGATCCCCGTATGGCCCGAGGTGTTCTTCTTCTTCCTGCGCTTCATCGAGCCGCGCCATGCGGCGGGCGATCTCTGCCTGGAGCTCGTCGTACGAGAGACCGACATGTGTCACGGCTGGCTCCTCTGGGATGCTGGCAAGCTGAGTGCGAACGACCGATCCTGACCGGTGGTAGATTGTACCGGTCTGCCGACGAGGTCGGCGGTGGGGATTGGCCGGCGGACGAAGGGAGTGGAGGCGACGGTGGAAGTCATACTTCCGGTGGCGGGATTGGGAACGCGGTTGCGGCCGCAAACCTGGAGCAAACCCAAGCCGCTCGTCGCTGTGGCGGGAAAGCCGATGCTTGGCCACGTGATCGACCGGCTGCTCCCCCTCAAGCCTACGCGACTCGTCTTCATCACCGGTTTCCTCGGCGAGCAGATCGAGGAGTGGGCCCGTGAGACGTACGACATCCCGCTCGCCTTCGTCGAGCAGCCACAAATGCTCGGACAAACGGATGCGATTATCCGGACGCGCGGCATCGTCGAAGGCGAGGCGTTGATTCTCTTCCCCGACATGATCTTCGAGGTCGACTTCTCGATCCTTGGGAACACGTCGGCCGACGTGGTGACGTTCACCAAGGAGGTCGAGGACCCATCCGCCTTCGGCATTGCGGTGGAGGAAGGCGACCGGGTCGTCCGGCTGGTCGAGAAACCGAAGGACCCGATCTCGCACAAGGCGATGATCGGGATGTACTGGTTCCGAGATATTGGGGAGCTCTATCGCGCGATGGACGAACAGATGGCGCGCGGGATCAAGCTGAAGAACGAGTACTTCCTCGCCGACGCGGTGCAGCTGATGATCGAGAGCGGCAAGCGCGTCGTGACCGCGCCTGTAGAAACCTGGGAAGACTGCGGAAACGTGGATGCGCTGCTCTCAACAAATCGCTATCTGCTCGAACGCATGGGGCCGTCCGGCCGGCAGCTGGGCGACGCGGTGATCGTTGAGCCGTCGGTCATCGATCCCAGTGCCACGGTCGAGCGGGCGGTCGTCGGTCCGCACGTGAGCATCGGCCCCGGTGCGACAATCCGGGATTCCATTGTGCGTGACGCGATCGTAGAGGGCGGAGCGACGGTGGACCTGGCGGTCGTCGAGCACGCGATCGTTGGTCGTAAGGCGGAGGTCCGGGGACGGGCCGCTCGCCTCAACGTCGGCGACACGAGCGTCGTCGAGCTATGACGATGGCTGCTTCTGGGGACAGTGGCGAGTGGCTCGAGCTCGCGGTCGAGGTCGATCACGAGGCTGTCGAGCCGGTAACCGAGCTCTTCGCACGCTACGGGTTCAACGAAGGGGTCGTGATCGAGGAGCCATTTACCCAGGATCCCGATGGTGACAATCTGGCCGTCGACCTCTCACGTCCGGTCACGGTTCGCACGTTCGTCGCCGCCGCCGATGCTCCGAATTCGATCCTGGAGGACATCAGGCAAGCTCTCTGGCACCTCGGACGGATGCGTCCGGTGGGGGAGCTGACGGCCACTCGGCGTCGCGAGGAGGATTGGGCGAACGCCTGGAAGGAGCACTACCGTCCGGTACGAGCCGGCCGCCGGGTGGTGATCCGGCCCCCGTGGCAAGACTACGACCCGGCGGAAAGCGATGTCGTCGTCGTGCTCGATCCGGGCATGGCCTTTGGAACCGGCACCCACCCGACAACTCGGCTCTGTCTCGTCGCGCTTGAAGACGAACTCAAGCCCGGTGACGCCGTCTTCGACGTCGGGACAGGTTCGGGCATCCTTGCGATCGCGGCGGCGTTGCTCGGCGCCTCGCGGGTCGATGCCGTCGACATCGAGCCCGTCTCGGTTCGGCAAGCGAGGGAGAACGTCGAGCGCAACAACGTCAGCAGCCGGGTGAGTGTCGCGGGGGGCAGTGCGGACGCGGCAGGGTCTCTTGGCGGCACCTACGATCTCGTCCTGGCGAACATCATTGCCCGGATCCTGGTCGACATCGCGCCGGACTTGGTGGCGGCCGTCAAGCCGGATGGCACATTGATCCTGAGTGGAATCATCGAGCCGAAAGAGCAGGACGTGGTGACGACCTTTCGAGAGCTTGGACTCGAACTCCAGCGGCGGGAGCAGGTGGAGGACTGGGTCGCACATGTTTGGCGGTGGCCTGCCGTCACCGGCTAACAACGGCCCACCGGCAGTGACGTGGTAAACTTGAAATAACGTGGTACCGCTGGTGCAGTCATTGCCCAGCGGTGTTGTTTGCCTGACGCTTTCGTCAAAGTCCCGCGATCGCGCCCCGCGCCGTCGCCCCTGGTACATCTGATGGCCCCCGTTCTCAGTGCTCTGTCCCACCGTCGCGTCGATCTCGTTCCGGAGACGCCGGGTGTCGTTGCGGCGGTCGCACCCGGTTCGCTCGGCGACGAGCTCGGGATTCGGCCCGGCGACCGCGTCGTCACGATCGGCGGACGCCCGGTGCTCGACGCGCTCGACTTCCAGTTCCACGCCCAGACCGATCGCGCGATCTTCGAGGTCGAACGGGATGGCGCCGTGCGCCGGCACGAGCTCTTCCTTGAGGGCGACGAGTTCTGGGGGATCACCTTCGCCGATCCCACGTTCGACGGCGTGCGGATCTGCGAGAACGCCTGTCCCTTCTGCTTCATCAAGCAGATCCCGAAGGGCATGCGGAAGTCGCTTTACGTCATGGACGATGACTTCCGCTACTCGATGCTCTACGGCAACTTCGTCACCTTGACCAACTTGACCGAAGAGGACTGGCGACGCATCGAGGAGCAGCGGCTCGGACCGATGCACGTCTCGGTGCACGCGACGAACCCGGACCTGCGAGTCGCCCTCGTCGGCAACCCGCGGGGTGCGCACATCCTCGACGATCTGGCACGCCTGGATCGTGCCGGCATCGACTTTCATGCCCAGCTCGTGCTCTGCCCGGGCGTCAACGACGGGGAGGAGATGGACCGCAGCTTGCGGGAACTCTCGACCTTTTCCCGTCTGATCTCGATCGCGGGCGTGCCGGTCGGTCTCACGCGCCACGGTCTGGCCCGGCAGAGCAAGCAAGTCCGCCTCAG
>JAXDKI010000220.1:0-10793 GCA_034667245.1 Thermomicrobiales bacterium
TCGTTGACGACCCGCACGCCGAGGACAGACGTCACGTCCCCCACGTCGTAGGGCGGCGCGACCTCGACGACTTCCATCCCGGCCAGGCCCTCCCGGGTGACGATGTGCAGCATCCGTAGCGCCTCGCGCGGCAGCAGACCGCCCGCTTCCGGCGTCCCGGTGCCGGGCGCGAAGGCGGGATCGATCGAGTCGATGTCGAACGACAGGAAGACCGCCTTGGCATTCTTCCAGGCGATCTCCAGCGCCATCTCCGCGATCCGCTCCAACCCCCAACGCTCGATGTCGGTGATCGTGATCGAGGTCGCGCCGCGCTCCCGCGCGTTGCGGACACCCGCCCTCGCACCGGTCCAGCCGCCGATTCCGATCTGGACGAGATTGGTCGGCGGGGCATTCGGGATGTTGGTGGCGTGGAAGAAGGGGGTGCCGTGCATCCGCTCGTCGAAGTTGAACTCCGACATGTCGGTGTGGCGGTCGAAGTGGATAATCCCGATGTTGCCGTCGATGTACGGCGCCAGGCCTCGGATGTCGGGATATCCGATCGAGTGGTCGCCACCGAGGATGACAGGGAAGACGCCGCGCTCGTGGATGTAGGCGACCGCCTTGTCGATCTGGTCGAAACTCTTCTCGATGTTCGCCGGGATCACCGAGACGTCGCCGACGTCGACGATCTCCAGAGACTCCAGCAGGTCAACGCCCAACTCGAAGTTGTAGCCGGTCCCGAGCGCCGAGACACCCCGCATCACCTGCGGTCCCCACCGGGTCCCGGAGCGGAAGGTCGTTCCGCAGTCGAGCGGCACGCCGAGGACCGCCACGTCCTGACTTCCGAGCTGTCGCATGTCCTGGAGGTAGGGAGAGCAGAGGTAGGTTCCGGAGTTCGAGTACCGCCAGCGTCCGCGGTTGAAGAGCGGGATCGAGCGGTCGCGGATCGACTCGGCGGAGGGCAGGCCCCACTCCAGCTCTTGCCGCCGCCGCTCCTCGCCCTTTTCGGTCGGGATCTCCGCCTCCCGATAGAGCATCCGCGTCCCGTGCAGTTGTTCACGATCCATCAGGTGTTTCCGCCTTCCGCCTTCCGCCTAACGTCCGACGCGTTGCGCCTCGATTTCCGCCACGGCCGCCGGATTCTCCAGCGCCGTCGTATCGCCGGCCGGTTGACCGAGATAGGCTGACCTGATCACCCGGCGCATGATCTTGGCATTTCTCGTCTTCGGCAATTCGCGCACGAAACAGACCCGCTCCGGTCGCAACGCCGAGCCGAGCTGCCGCGCGATCGTCTGTCGCACGTCCTCCGCCAGCGCATCGCTCCCGGTCTCTCCCGGTTTCAGCACGGCGAAGACCAGCACGGCCTCGCCCTTGACTTCGTGCGGGATACCGACCGCCGCCGCCTCCTGGACCGCGCCGTGCGCGACCGCCGCCGATTCGACCTCCGCCGGTCCGACCCGCTTCCCCGCCACCTTCAGCGTGTCGTCCGACCGCCCGCGAATAAACCAGAACCCGTCGTCGTCGATCTCCGCCCAGTCGCCATGCACCCAGACATTCGGGAACCGGGACCAATACGTGTCGAGGTAGCGTTCGGGATCGCGCCAGAAACCGCGCGTCATCCCGACCCACGGCTGCCGAACGACGAGCTCACCGACCGCGCCGCGCACCGGCTCGCCGTGCTCGTCGAGCACATCCGCGTCCATCCCGGGCACGGGGCCGGTGAATGCGCACGACGTGATCGGCTTCAGCGTCACGCAACCGACGATGCCGCCCCCGGTCTCTGTCCCGCCGGAGTAGTTGACGATGGGGCAGCGACCGCCACCTATCTCGTCGAAGTACCAGCGCCAGGGCACCGGATTCCAGGTCTCGCCGGTCGAGCCGAGGATGCGTAGCGACGACAGATCGCGTTCGCGCACCCAATCGACACCCTTCGGCATCAGCGCCCGGATCGCGGTCGGCGCGACGCCGAGTGTCGTCACGCCGTGCTGTTCGACGATTTGCCAGAGACGGTCCGGCGCTGGATAGTCCGGTGTCCCCTCGAAGACCATCAGCGTCGCGCCGAGCATCAAGCCGCCGCCAATCGCCCACGGTCCCATCATCCACCCAAGGTCCGTCAACCAGAAGAGGACATCGTCGCCCTGAAGGTCGAAGCAGTAGGCGAGGTCGTGCGCGGCCTTGATCGGGAATCCGGCGTGGACGTGGACGGCTCCCTTCGGTCGGCCCGTCGTGCCGGAGGTGTAGATGATCATGAAGGGGTCGTTGGCATCGGTCAACTCGGTCGGGCAGGAACGAGGCTGATCCGCAATTGCCTCGTGCCACCAGACGTCACGGCCTTCGGTCCACGGCACGTCGACGCCGGTGCGTCGGAGCACGAGACAGGTCTGCACGCTCGGCGCCGCGCTCATCGCCGCGTCGGCGATCGCCTTCAGTGGGACCGGCGTGCCACGGCGGGGAAAGGCATCGGCGGTGATCAGCACCGAGGCATCGCAATCTCGGAGCCGCGAGGCGACGGCCTCCTCGCCGTACCCGGAGAACATCGGCGTGTAGATCGCGCCGAGTTTGCCGCAGGCGAGCGTCGCCGCGACCGTCTCCGGCAGCATCGGTAGGAAGATGCCAACGCGGTCGCCCTTCTTGACGCCCAGGTCGCGGAGCGCGTTCGCCAGCCGATTCGTCTCGTTGGCGAGTTCCCAATACGTCAGTTTCCGGACTTCGCCATCGTCGCCTTCCCAGATCAGCGCCAGCTGATTCCGGCGCGCGCCGGCGGCATGGCGATCGAGCGCATTAGCGACGTAATTGAAACCGCCGTCGACAAACCACTCCGGCCACGGCGCCCCATGGCTGAGATCGATCGCCTGGGAATAGGGCCGGTGCCACTCCAGGCCGAGATCGCGGACAACGGCATCCCAATACCGCCCGATGTCGGCCGCCCCCCATGCGAGGAACGCCTCATAACTGTCCAGCCCGAGCGCATCGATGAACCGCCGGAGCCGGCTTCGCTCGATGTAGTCCGGCGAAGGCTCCCAGACGACCCGCTCATCCTCGGCCACCGCACCAGTCCGATCGTTCTCCGTGCCACTCATGCAGTGCGATCTCCTCATGTCCGTTCCGAGACCTGCAGCATTGTTGCCGCGAGATGGAGCGCGGTCAAGCGGAGGTGCTGCCCTCGCAGGGGTGTGTCAACGTCGAGGCATCGCGATCGCGTGTCTGCCTTCGTTCAGTGACATTCAGCCTCGACCATGGCACACCCCTCCCACACTCTCCCCATTGGGCGCGCCCCTTGTGTCACAATCGCGTCAGCAAGGAGGCGTCTGTCGTGGCACGGTGGCGATTTTGGGAGCGAGATCAGGATTCACCGGCCGCACCACCGGCGGTTACGACGGAGACTCCGGCGGTCGCTCCCAAAGCGCGCGGCTTCCAGCCGCCTCCGCCGCGCGACGCACCACCCTCTACCTCGCTGAGCGTGGACGACAACGACAAGCTCACCCGCCTCCGTCGTCGCCGCGAGGCCGTCATGTTCGACGTCGAACAGGCGGAGGCGGCTTCACAACCCGACAACCCGTGGCAGCAGCGCGTCGCCCTCCTCGACGAGGCATCGGCGAACGTGGAGCGAGACCGCAACGCACTCGCCGCGCTCCCGGTGAAACCCGGGCTGCCCCTGCCGCCGACGCCGATCACCGACCTGCAGGTGGCGGCGGAGACTCCGGCAGCGGTCTCGTTCCAATTCGGTCCGGAGCGCTTCCACTTTGAAGAAGAGATCGACTGGGCCGAGCGTGGGACGCAACTGGTCCGCCCGGAGCTCGTCCATCGCTCGGGAGAGCCGGCCGCTCTTGTCCCGCCCGCGTTCCCGCCGGAGCGACGCGACGAGTTGGTCGAGCACCTGGCTGCCAGCCTCTTCGTCTTTGCCACAGATCTTCGCGACCGCGCCTTGAATGGCCAGCCCCTGCCGACGGCACCGACGCTCGCCGATCTCGCCCGTCCATGCGACGCCTGCGGCGGCTGGCAGGATTGGCACGGCACCTGCCCGGAGTGCCAACGCCGCGCCTGGCAACGTCAGCACCTGGACGCGGAGGAGGAGCGACTCCGGCGCGAACGGGAGCGCGAGGAGGACGAGCGTGCCCGCCTGGCCGACCGGCTTCCGATCGCCCGGCGCCGTCTCGCCGAGGTCGACGCGGAGATCGCCGCACTCGGAGGGTGAAATCATGGACGTCGACCGCGTACTGGGCAGCAACCAAGCCCTCGGGTGCGCCCTCCTCGTCCTTCTCCTCCTGATCGGCCGGACCAATCGCTTCTTCCTGCGAGACCTCGCGCGCGACTCGGAACGCCTCTGGCGTGCAGTTGCGCGGTGTGCATTGGCGGCACTTGCGGCCTTTCTGGTCTGGGGCTCTCTCTTCGACAACTGGCGTCAGCTCGTCGGTGCGCCGTTTCGCGTCGCCCAGCGATTCCCGTCCCAGCGCGTCGAGTACGATCGTCCCTCGGGCGACGTTCGGACCGCAACGTCCTCCTGCTCGGGATCACTCTGATCCCCGTCGCATGCCGCCTAGGGCGGCACGTAGCTGGATATGTGCTTCAGGTCATCTTCGCGTTCGCGGCAATCGTCCTTTGGATCCCACTCTTTGCGATTCGGCAACGACTCATCGTCAATCTCGCCTTCGGATTCGACGGCAGTTGGACCTCGCCGCTCGACGTCCTCGGTTACGCCCTCTTCGTTCTCCTCGCCTGGCTCTTCGAGCTATCGCTGATGCTCCTGCTGTTCTCCTTCCTCCTCGCCACCGTCGCACTGCCCGTGACGCTGGCCCTCGACCTCCTCAGGTGCCGGCAACCGCGAGCAGTGGCGGATGCGTCGGCCTTCTTCGGATCCTTGAGCCAGCGCGCCGGTTCGGCCGGCCCGCCACCGTCGCCGTCGGCCTGAGACCGGTCACCCCCTGGAGTAGCCCTTCGGTCCCAACCCGCCTGACACTTCCAGAGCTGGCAATGGCCAGATGGTCCTGTCACTCCACCGGCATACGCCACCCGAGCGGGTAACGACGCGTACCCGAATCGGTGATTGCCTCATCCATTCATGGCAGCTAATCTCTCCTTGCGGTGGAAAAACCATCGGTCCTGGTGAATAGGTGTCAGACGTCTTCGTGTACCAGGACCGAAAACAAGCGGGAGGGACCAAAGTACTGCCCGAGCAGCCCTCCGGCGTTACCGTCATCGCGTATGCTCGGGTACACAAGTCCTATTCTTGGGCCAGGACTCTCGGCAAAGCGGCCCGCATCGTTGCCTCCGGTCGGAGTTTCGGCGCGGAGGATAGATACGGAGAACAAGCATGCGACGCTTCGCCTTCATCGCCTTCGTCGCGCTGCTGACGTTCGGGATTGGTGCGACACCCGTCAGCGCCGGCAAGGGGTGGTGCCGATCCGATCCCATCGTCTCGCTCAATGGCGTTGAGCTGCAGTTCTGGATCGCCATTCCTGAGGAGGAGCAAGCCGACGTCATCGGGCCGATTAGCGTCACACTGGTCGCGCCGCGAAGCTCGGACCTGACGCTGATCTATACGGATCCTGGCTTCAGCGGATACGGCGAATCGATCCAGTTGGCCGGGAACGGCGATCAGATCGCGGAAGACGGCACATTCACCGTTACGGCGACGGTGAGCGTTCCCATGCGCGGCAACCAGTTCATTCCGATGCAAGTTGAGATCGTTCCCGACTCTGGCGATAGCGTGTACGTCGAGGGCGAGGCAGTCGGCCTCACCGTTACCCTGACCCTTGCCGGGTCGACGATCTCCCACACCAAGGCCGATCGCGGCGAAGTGATCACCGAAACCGCGGCTCCGGACGAGGAATCGCCGGTCGAAACCACGGCTGAGGATTCGTCGGCGGGCGGTGAGGAGATCGCAGGTGACGAGACGAGCGTCGCCCCCTCGCCAAACGAAGACGCGGCTTCGGGCGACAGCACGCGCAGGGACGAAGGCACCGACAGCGCCGGCGAGGCCGACCAAACCGCCGATTCGGACGCGTCGCTTGGTGCCGCCTTCGCGTCAGTGGATGATCAGGACGACGAGTCCGATGTAAGGGCGTCGGATACCGAAACGTCGAAGGGCAGGAAGCAACGCAAAGGCCAGGACAGATAGTGTGGGCCCGGGACTGGCGGTCGAGTCCGCGTTGAATCTCACAATGGCGGGTACGGAGGCGGGCGGTCCGGATGTGATCGCCCGCCTCCGTACCCCGCACGTCGCTTCCCCTGCCGCACGTCCAGCGTCATCCGTGAGCGCGCTGCGCATGAGGACAGGCGTCTACATCGGGGTGTTGGCAGGTGCTGCGTCGCTGCTCGGTTTCCACTTCTTGACCCGACTCGAACCCGTGCGTCAGGAACGCCTGGGGCTCGCCGTCGCGATGGTCGGATTCATGATCATCGCCTGGCTCTTCCCTCTCCACTTCGCCACCCAAACCAAGCTCTACCTCGACACCAGCGTCATCTTCGCCTCGGTCATGCTCTTCGATCCCGGTATCGCCATCCTCATCACCGCGACCGGAACGGCACTTGCCCACGTCTTGCGCCGGCGTACCCCCACCGAATCGATCTTCAACGCTTCGCAGACGGCCCTACAGGCTGCAGTTGGCGGTCTCGTGCTCGGCCTCGGCAATTGGTCACCCGATGCCTTCGCATTTGAGCGAGGGGTCGACGTGATCTCGATCGGCGTCGCCGGGGCGGCCATCTACCTCGTCAATACGCTCCTCGTAGCCGGCGTCATCGCGATTCAGACCTCGACCGATCCGTTGCGCGTCTGGCGAGACGCCACCCTCGATACTTCTCGCACGGCGATCCTGTCGCACTTCTCCCAACTCGGTATCGGCATCATCGCCGCCATCACCGCCGACGCTCAACCCTGGTCTGTCGTCCTCCTCGTCCTGCCGTCGATCACGATCTACACCTCCTTCTCTCAACACCTCCGGCTCCGGCAGATCGATGCCGATCGCCTCCGCGGCACCGAGGCGGATCTCGCACTGGCACATCAGGAGATCGTCCGCCAGGCCGACTTCGATCACCTAACCGGTCTCCCGAACCGCCGCCACCTGCTCGAGGAACTCGACCGAGTATTTGCCGACAAGACTCGCCGCGCGGCCGGGGTGGCGCTGCTGACGATCGACCTCGATCGGTTCAAGGTGGCCAACGACAGCCTCGGCCACGGCGTGGGCGATCGACTGCTGGCGGAGGTCTCGCAACGCCTCCGGGCGTGTGCTCCACAAGACGGGTTCGTCGCGCGATTGGGCGGCGACGAGTTCGCCATCCTCCTCGCCGACGGGGACGGCGCCCCTCGCGCCGCGCAGTGCATCCTGAACACGTTGATCGGTCCACTTGTCGTGGATGGTCAGGACGTCTTCGTGACGGCAAGTATCGGCATCGCCAATCTGCGCCCTCAGCACGAAACCCCGCTGGATCTGATGCGCGACGCCGACGTCGCCCTCTTCGCCGCCAAGCAACGCGGCAAGGCGCGCTACGAGGTCTTCGACCCCGCAGTCGGCAACTTCAACCCGGAACGTATTGGTCTGGAAACCGATCTGCGGCGCGCGGTCGACCGCGCCGAGCTCGGGCTCAACTTCCAACCGATCGTCGCCCTCCGGTCCGGCCGCATCGAGGGCTTCGAGGCGCTCGTGCGCTGGCATCACCCGCGGCACGGTTGGGTGTCACCGGCAACGTTCATCCCGCTCGCCGAGGAGACGGGCCTCATCCTCCCACTCGGGCAGTGGGTGCTGGCCGAGGCCTGCCGCCAGGCCCGCGAATGGCAGGACAAATACCGTCTCGCTTCGCCGTCGGTCAGCGTCAACCTCTCGGCGCGACAATTCCAGCAACCGGGGTTGGTCGCCGACGTGGCGCGGGCCCTGAGCGACTCGGGTCTCGATCCGCAATCGCTCCGCTTGGAGATCACCGAAAGCGTGATCATGGAGGACGCCGACGCGACGATCGCGACCCTCCGACAGCTCAAAGCCCTCGGCGTCGAGATCGCGATCGACGACTTCGGCACCGGCTATTCCAGTCTCGCCTACTTACGGAAGTTTCCCGTCGATTTCCTCAAGATCGATCGCTCGTTCATCTCCGGTCTCGGCCGCTCCAACGAAGACACCACCATCGCCCAGGCGGTGATCGGACTTGGCCACGCGCTGTCGCTCACCGTCGTCGCCGAGGGGATCGAGACCATCGGTCAACTCGTCCACCTCTGCTCGCTCGACTGCGAGCTCGGCCAGGGCGACCACTTCGCCAAACCGCTCCCCGCGCCGGACGCCGAAACCTTGCTGGCCGGCGAGAGCCTCAGCCTGCAGCCTGTCCTGTCACTTCCGCTCCACCTCGCCCCAACCGTCGCCTGAGCCGAGCACCCTACAAGTCCGGCGGTAGCAGCGATTTCCCAGTCTCCGCCATCCGCCCTTCGGCAAGCAGTCGCTTCACGATCGCCCGATTGGTCGCCGACCAGTTGCTCCCCGGGCGCCGCGGCACAAACCGGATCCCGTAGCGCTCGGCGTCGATCCCCTTCGTCAGCACGTCAACCCAGCCGTGGCAGAGCGCCGTTTCCAGCAGCGGATCGAACCCGACGACCTGCTTGCCACTCGCCTTCTTGTAGATAGCAACCCAGACCTCGCGCTCAATCGGTCCGTTCGCCACCAGCCACGCGGCGAACTGATCGGCGCTCGTCATCTCGATCGCATCGTCGATACCGGGCATCCGCACAGCCTCTCCGCCACCGCAGGCCAATTGCGAATCGCGCGCCACCACACCTCGGCTTACACTTTTGCCTGTCCTGTCGAGCACGGTAACACATCGCCGGGCAGGCAACTCCTGCCCGGCGAAATACGGCGTTTCTTAGAGGCCGCGGATGCGTCCTATGCCACGGTGATGATCTGTCCCATACCCATGGCGAAGTGCGGCATGCCCGACTCCTTGTCCGGCACGTAGCAGCCGACCAGGTACGAACCTGGCGCGAGGTCGAGCTCGACCCAGGCGGTCTGCCCCGCCGACGAGATCTCCAGGCCCCCCACCGTCCGGATGTCGGCCTCGGAGATGCCGGACGGCGTCGCATTCGGCCCGCCCATGAAGGCGTCGATGATCTGCGACAGCGTCACGCCGGCAGGCGCGGTGCTGACGATCGCCATGTGCGGCTGCGGCCCCGCGTTCTCGATCCGCCAGACCTGGTGGCCGGCGGGGAGCTGATCCGGCAGGCCGACGAAGGCGAAGTCCTGCATCGTCACAGTCAGGTCGGCCGTCGGTTCAGACTGCATGGTTTCCGGTGTCCCGCCGCTCGTGGCCCGGACCGGCGCCGGCGGCAGATTCGATTCGCCGATGACGCCCCAATCGCCCTCCGAGAGCTCGACGACCGCTACCGCCGTCTGACCGGGGAGAACCACCGGGCCGCCGGTGATCTTTGCGTCGTAGAACCAGGACGGGAAGCCTGCCTCGTCTGCCATCGGCGTCGCCTGGGTCATGGCCGTGAACTCGTCCATGCCCATGCCTTCCGGTGGGCCGATCAAGACCGCGCTCTGTTCTTCGTTGGTCGTGTTGTTCACGACCAAGGTTACCAGACCGGCTGGAACCTCCGAGGGCGAAACTTCGAACGCCGTGTCCGTGACCGTGATCTGCAACTCCGGATAACCCAGCCCCATCAACGTTGAAGCGGTCGGCGTCGCCTCCTGCGCCGCAACCGCCGCTATGCCATTTCCGCCGAGTAGGACCAATGCCGCGACCAGGACGACCACTCTGCGCATGGTGCCCTCCTCATGCCGATACGGGGATCGCGCCCTCCCCCGTTTCTCAGGAGGCGGGACGATCCACGTGCCACCGAGCCACTTGTGCAGCCCGGAGGTTCGCGCCGCATTGCATGTGCCATCGCCGGTCGACTG
Source organism: Thermomicrobiales bacterium (assembly GCA_034667245.1). Classification (GTDB taxonomy): domain Bacteria; phylum Chloroflexota; class Chloroflexia; order Thermomicrobiales; family UBA6265; genus DATBFX01. The sequence goes on from JAXDKI010000220.1 coordinate 9,855, forward strand.
TGTGCTGTACGCCACTGACCACGAGCCGCGGGGCGTAAAGCGGTGGGACGTGAAAGTTCACGAGACGCGGGCCACCTTCGGGTCGAGTCAGTACGGACCCCTCTGCGTCTCGTCCACCTCTTCAGCTCGCGTCGTTTCGATTCCTCTACGGAGACATCCGAATGGCTGCCGCCTTCGTGATCGCCCGAAACGTCCGGATGAACTCCAGTCCGCTGTCCGGCTCATACACCACAAACCGTTCGCCGCCTCGCCGCACCCGAGGGACATAGGCGGCTTGGTCCGCCCGGGACTGATGGTCGAACTCGACCTCAACCGTGCACGCCTTCGGCAGCACCAACGGTTTCGCCGCCGCCGCCTTCCGCACCGCTTCCTCCGCGCCTTGCCGAATCAGCTCCTGCGCCTTCGTCGGGTGAAGATGAAGCGCCGAGAACGTCGAGAGCCCCTCCTTGACCACGACGCCGACCACGTGCTCGCCGACATAGGCACGCGTCTGCGCCACCGCCTTGACGTCGCCGGCCACCAGCACCACCGGCACGCCGTAGTGCCCGGCTACAAGCGCGTTGATTCCGAACTCACCCGTCGAGCGGTCGTTGATCCGGACGTCGTTGACCCACCCAGTCCAGGTGTGCGCAAGCGGCGCATCGGGGGTTCCCGCCTTGGCGTGGTAGCCCGTGTAGAAGACGGCGCCGATCCCTTCGAGATCGACCCCCTGCATCATCCCCAACGGCTTGTCGTTGCCGCTGATGAATCGGCAGGCAGGATGGAGCTCCTCCGGGATCAGGTTCCGCATCCCGTCGTGGCTGTCGTTGACGATCACCTCTTCGGCGCCGCCCGCCAACGCCCCCTCGATCGCCGCGTTCACCTCCCGCGTCATCCGCAGGCGGGCCCGGTCGTACTCCACCTGCGAGACCGGCTGCCCACCCGGATCCTCCGGCGGCG
>JAXDKI010000221.1:0-17402 GCA_034667245.1 Thermomicrobiales bacterium
CCATCTGGTCCGCCTCCGGCAATCCCGAGGTCGATCGCGTCTCCGAGGGCATGGCCAAAGTCTTTGGCCTCCCCTACGTCGTGACCCACCGTCCCCAACCAGGACTGGCCGGGATGACCATCCAGGCCGCGGCCCAGGCCGGCATCCCCGGCATCACCCCGGAGGCCGGCAGTTGCGGACTGCTGACCGAGCCGGACACGCAGATGCTCTACGCCGGCGTCCACAACGTTCTCCGCCACCTCGGGATGCTGACCGGAGCACCACACCACGTTGAGCCGCCGATCGAAATCCAACAGTTCACGTGGCTCTACTCCCCCGCCGAAGGGATGTGGTACCCCTCGGTCAAGGTCGGCGACACCGTCGAGGCCGGCCAGGCTGTCGGAGCCATCTACGACCTCTTCGGCGACCAACTCGCCGAGATCCACGCCCCCCACGCCGGCGACGTCCTCTTCCTCACCAGCAGCCCGGCCATGAAGGAGCAGGGCATCCTGCTGGCAGTCGGCGGCCGGTGAGCGCGTCGTCAGGCATCAGGGGAGGGAATCGATGTTGACCCAGGAAGGCTGCAAGACGCGGCAGGAACGGTTTCGAGCGCTCCTCGCCCGCGAAGGGATCGACGCCGCGGTGATCAGCGATCCCCGCGACGTCTACTACCTGACCGGGTTCCTGGCATCGGGTCCAATGCCGCTTCCGGTGCTGCTCTATCTCGAATCAGACGGGCGCTCTGTCCTGGCGGCACCCAACGCCGATGATCCCGCCGCCGTCGACGAGCGGGCGACCTACGAACCGCACCTTCTCGCCACGTTGAACCCCGACCCCATGCGGCGCCTCGGACGAGCCATCGCCGACCACCTCGCCGGCGCCCGGTCGGTGCGCCGCCTCGGCTGGCAGGCGGAGTCGCTCCCCCGGCACGTCGGCGATCTCCTCGCCACAACGCTGCACCCGGAGGAGTGGACGCCGATCGACGACGGACTTGCCGACCTGCAGAAGCGCAAGGACCCAGACGAAATCGCGCTCCTCCGGGAGTCGATCGCCTGCACCCTCGCCGCCTACGACGCGGTGCGTGAGGCGATCGCACCGGGTGCGAACGAGCTCGCCGTCCTCGAGGCCGGACACCGGGCGGCCAATCTCCGCGCTGGCGAACCCGTTTTCCACAACGGCGACTACCGCTCAGGCGAGCCGGGCGGTCCGGCTCGCAACCGCGAGATTGAGGCGGGCGAGCTCTACATCGTCGACGCCTGGACTATCTACCGCGGCTACTGGTCCGATCTCTGCCGCACCTTCCCCGTCGCCGAGCCGACTCCCCTCCAGCGCGAAGTCTTCGCCCACATGGCGCAGATCCTCTCCGACGTCCCGAGCCAACTGAAACCCGGCGCCCATGGCACCGACCTCTGGCGCTGGATCGACCGTCGCATCCGCGAGCACCCCCACCTGCGCGAAGCCGGTCTCGGCCACCATGCCGGCCACGGCGTCGGCGCCCGCGCTCACGAGGCGCCCGATCTCAACCGCGACCGCGAGGGCATCCTCGAACCCGGCAACGTCGTCTCCTGTGAACCCGGCTCCTATGTCCCCGACCTCAACAGCGGCGTTCGCCTGGAAAACACCTTCCTCATCACCGAGACCGGCTGCGAATTGCTGTCCAACTATCCAGTGGTGTTGATGACATAAACCTTCGCCAACCGACGAATTGCTCCTGGCCATCCCAAGGGGGAAACGGACGCGTCCGGCATGCCTTCCGGCCGACCAGCGACCGGTCTCGACTCTGCCACAACCCCACCCATCCACCGCCGATTGACGTGCAACAGCAGACCTTCATATAATCACCTCAACTTCGTAACATGATTTCATCTCGTGAAACATCGAGGCTCGGCGGCGGCTATGATTCGGGGTGTTGGGTAGGTGCCTAAGCAACTGATTGGTCTTGCAGGGCAGGGGTCCGTTCCAAATGAGTGATCACGCGAGATCCGTCGTTCTCTCCGACTTGACGTGGCCCGAAGCCAAGTTAGCGTTCGCGGAGGCGGAGGTCGTCTTGATCCCGCTCGGGTCGAACGAGCAGCACGGCCCCGGCATGACCCTTTCGACCGACATTACGCTGGCGACAGCGGTGGCGAGGCGAGTGGCCGAGCAGCTCCGGCCTCGGGCGATGGTCGCGCCCTCGCTGCCGTTCGGACTCTCCCCGCACCACATGCGCTTTCCGGGCACGATCACCCTCCAACCGGCGACGTTTAGTGCCGTCCTGCTCGACATGATGCGCTCGCTCAAGCAACACGGCGCGAAGCGTTTCTTCCTCCTCAATGGCCACGGCGGCAACCAGGCAATCCTCTCGGTGATCGCGACCCAGGCGCGGATGGAGCTCGGCATGCCGGTCGCCACGGCGATCTATCTCGCGGCGGCGTCCGATCTGCTCACGCGGCGATTCGGACGGTCCTACGCCCATGCCTGCGAGATCGAGGCGTCGTTGGGGCTGGCGATCGCGCCGCACATCGTTCGCGAGGGGGCGCTGGCGATGGGCGAGGAGCTGCCGCCGCGCTACCGGCACACCGCGCTCGCGGGCGGCGGTGCCCCTGCCGGCGCGTTTGTCGATGCGGCGGCCTCATTCGAAGAGATCACCGTGAACGGCAACATCGGCGACCCGCGGCTGGCGACGCGGGAGGACGGAGAAGCGATCGCCGCCCTTGCGGTCGAGCGGCTCGTGGAGTTCCTCGAGGATTTCACGACGACCCACCCCGATTGAGGGATCCCAAGGATTGACCCCGGAACGATCAGGATCCACCAGTGTGTAAAAGGTTGCCTCGGCAACGATTGGTATCCCTGCCGCAGACAGACATTGGCTCGGTCGCGCGGCAGGCATCAACAAAAGGAGGAATCGGCATGGAGCGGGGATTCACACGGCGGCGGTTGGTGCAAGCGAGTGCCCTCGGCATGGGCACGGCATTCCTCGGAAGCCGGCTGCCGCGCGTAGCGGCGCAGGATGCGCCGACCGCGGGGGGAACGATTCGGATCGGGCGAGCCGGAGACTTTTTGCACTTCGACCCCTTCTTCGCGATCACGGTCAACCTGCCGATGTACCGGCAGCTCTACAACACGCTGGTGACGTACGATGCCCAGTTGAACGTCCAGCCGCAGTTGGCGGAGAGCTGGGAATACTCGGAGGACAAGCTGACCCTGACGTTCAAACTGCGCCAGGGTGTGACCTTCCACAACGGCCGCGAGTTCACCGCCGACGACGTGGTGAAGAACATCGAGCGGGCAAAGGACGAAACACTCAGCCACTCGGTGCTCGGTTACACGCGGCCGATCTCCGCCGTCACGGCGGTCGACCCGCACACGGTCCAGTTCACCTTCAGCGAACCGGCGAACGCGATCTTCGATCTCCTGACGGTGCTGGGAATCGCCGCCCCCGAGTCGTTCGAGGCGCCGGCGATCACGAAACCGATCGGCACCGGCCCGTTCGCCTTCGTCGAGTGGAATCCGGGCCAGGAGGCACGGTTCCAGAAGTACGCGGGCTACTGGCAGTCCGGACTCCCGTACCTCGACGAGGTGATCGTGCGGGCGATGCCCGACCAGCAGGCGGCCGTGGCGAACCTTGAGGCCGGGGAGCTCGACATCATCCAGGGTGTGCCGCTGAACGAGGTACCGCGCCTGCGCGAATCGAGCGACCTCGCCGTCGTCTTGGGGACCGAAGCCTCGCAGTTCTACACCTTCTACAACAACACGGCGCGCCCGCCCTTCGACAAGAAGGAGGTCCGCCAGGCTATGTCCCACGCCATCGACCGGCAGACGATCGTCGACACCGTCCTCTTCGGGGTCGGCAAGGCGACCCAGACCCCGTTCCCGGAATGGTCGCTCGCCTACAACCCGGAGCACGTCAACAAGTTCCCGTTCGACCTCGATCGGGCGAAGGAGCTGCTGACCCAGGCCGGTTACGGCGACGGCTTCGAAACGACGGTCGTCACGATCTCCGACTCGGCGGAACTGCGCAACATGGCGCAGATCATCCAATCGGACCTCGCCAAGATCGGCGTCACCCTCAACATCAACGACGTCACCAGCGCCGACTGGGGACAACTCTGGCCGGCCAAGGAGTACGACACGTTGATCGCCAGCGCCGGGTTCTCGCACAAGGACCCCTCGACCCTCTTCAACAGCATGTCGGGCTTCCGGCTGAACGACAACCGCACGAACTTCTCGCCGCCGACCTACCACGACCTGGTGACCGCGGCCGCTGGGATCACCGATCCCGAGGAGCGCAAGGCGAAGTACGACGAGCTGGCCGAGTACATGCTCGACGAGGCGTTCGCGCTGGTCGTCTCGTTCCGCTACAACGTCTTCGGGGTCCGGAACAACGTCCAAAACGTCCGGGTGCACCTGGACGACGACCTTGATCTGACAGAGGTATCGCTGACGCAGTAGCAGGCTCTGGGGACTGGGGACTGAGGACTGAGACGCTAACTGATGCGTGGCGTGACCTTTCAAATCCTCCTCTAAGGATGAGGGCTTGTCGTCTCGTCTTACTCAGTCCTCAGTCCCCAGTCCCTTCGTAAGGTGAGGCGGTCGGGTGTGGGTCTATAGCCTCTGGCGTCTGGTGCAGGCGGGGTTGCTCCTGTTCCTGGCGTCGGTGGTCGTGTTCTCGCTGCTGCGCTTGATCCCAGGGGATCCGGCATCGACGGTCGCCGGCCCGAATGCGCGTCCCGAGCAGTTGGAGACGGTGCGCGAGGAGATGGGGCTGAAGCGGCCGCTGCCGGTTCAGTACGGAATCTGGCTGGGTAACGTCCTCCGCGGCGACCTCGGCACCTCGTTCGTCAGCCGGCAGCCGGTACGAGCGCTGATCCGGGATCGACTCCCGGCAACGGCGGAGCTCGCGGCCGCGGCGATGATCCTGGCCGTGGTCACCGCGTTTCCGGTTGGGATCGTGACCGCAGTGCGCCGCGGGTCCTGGCTGTCCCATCTCTTCGCCGGGTACACCACGCTGGTGCTCGCGATCCCCACGTTCTGGCTGGGCTTGCTCCTCCTCCTCTTCTTTGGGTTGCGGCTCAACTGGCTGCCGATGTCGGGATACGTCAGCCTATTCGACGCGCCATGGGAGGCGGCGAAGCACCTGCTGCTGCCGGCGATAACGCTGGCGGCGGCACTGTCGGCGGTCCTGGCCCGGATGCTGGCGACGGCGCTGATGGAAGTGCTCGACAACGACTACGTACGGACGGCCCGGGCAAAGGGACTGGCCGAAGGGCCGGTGCTGCGCCGGCACGTCCTCAAGAATGCCCTCATCCCCGTCGTCACCCTGCTCGGCATCCAACTCGGGCAGCTGCTCGGCGGCGCCGTCATCACCGAGGCGATCTTCCAATGGCCGGGCCTGGGACAATTGATCCTGCAGGGCATCAACAACCGCGACTATACGGTCGTTCAGGGCACGATGCTCTTCCTCGTCGCCGTCTTCGTCCTGGTGAACCTCCTCGTCGATCTGAGCTACGGCGTGATCGACCCGCGGATTCGGTCCGGTCGATGAACGCGAACGCGAGGCAAGCCGCCCCATCTCCTCAAGCTCCATCCGTGGACAAGAGGGAGCGCGTCACGGCGGCAGGGCTACCGGAGGCACCGACGTCGTCAGGGTTGTGGCGGATCGCGGCCGCGCGACTATGGCGGAGCTCGTCGGGTCGGAATGGCCTCCTGATCGTCCTGCTGATGGTGCTGGTCGCGATCTTCGCGCCCCTGATCGCGCCCGATCCCCCCCTGGAGCTGTCGCCACGCGAGCAGTTCCGGGCGCCGTCGTGGGACCATCCCTTCGGGACCGACGAGTTCGGACGGGATCTCCTCAGCCGGGTGATTTACGGCAGCCGGATCTCCCTCATCGCCGGAGGCGGCGCGGTGCTGCTGGCGGCGCTCGTCGGCGTCACGCTCGGCATGCTCGCCGGGTATTTCCGGGGCGTCACGGAAGCGATCCTCGCCCGCCTCTTCGATCTCATCTTGGCGTTTCCTGCGGTGCTGCTGGCGATCGCGGCAATCGCGATCCTGGGACGGAGCACGCAGAGCGCGGTCATCGCGATCGGCTTGATCAACGTTCCGGCATTTGCGCGGCTGGCGCGGGCGAGCGTGCTGACCGAAGCGGAGAAGGAGTACGTCGAGGCGGAACGCAGCCTTGGCGCCGGGCATTGGCACATCCTGCTCCGCACGCTCCTCCCGAACGTCCTGCCGTCGGTGATGGTCCTGGCCTCGGTGGCGATGGCCTCGGCGATCCTGTTGGAAGCCTCACTCAGCTTCCTCGGCCTCGGCACTCAGCCGCCGTCGCCGAGCTGGGGCAACATGGTCAGCGCGGGCCGCACCTACCTTCGCAACGCCGAATGGTACGGCGTCTTCCCCGGGCTGATGATCGTCGTCCTCATCCTCGGACTCAATCTCCTGGGCGACGGTCTGCGCGATGCCCTCGACCCACGGGGCGGCAAGAAGCGAACGGGCTAAGACACTGACCACCGTCTGACCGCATCTTCACACCTACGCGTTCCTCGTTGACTCCCCCAACGCCAGCAACCCCGGCAACCTCACATCGAGTTGCCGCCACGCCTCGCCCGCGTCCTCCGTCAGCCAGATCTCGCCATTCTGCATACCCGCAAGCAGCACTCCCGGCCTTCCGCGGGGCGCCAGCAACGCGTACGGCATGTAGGGCAGCGGACTCGACAGCGTGCCGCTCCCACCCAGCGGCTGCCAGGGCGCGTCGCCACGTTTCCGGTAGATCAACGCCCGCGCGTCCCCATTGTTGCGATGGGCCTCGCGCGCGCCGTAGGTCGCCGAGACATACCAGAGATTGGGATCACCCGCGTCGATCGCCAACCCCCACGTGTAATGACGGTCAGTTCCATCGTCGAGGGGCCGCCAGGTCGCGCCGGCATCCTCCGACCAGGCGATGCCGCCACCGGCCGCTTCATAGACACGATCGGGCGCGGCGGGATGGATCGCGATCGCGTGGCAATCGTGCTGGCTGCCGGGTTTCCGGTCCTCCCAGGTGATCCCGCCGTCCCGAGACCGCATCACACCCCCGAGCTCGATCCCGACGTAGATCGTCTCCGGATCGCTCGGGTGAGCCGCGATCCAGCGGACGTGACTCGTCCATGGGCGGGGTGGAAAGGACCAGGACGGGGCGCTCGGCAGCGCCGGCAAACCCGGAAACGTCTCCCAGGTCAACCCGTCGTCCTCCGAGCGATAGAGGTTGCTCGGCTCCGTCCCGGCATAGATCGCCGCCCGACCATTCGTACGGCGCGCCGGTGCGAACGCGACAGATAGCACCCGCTTGTGCGGGATCGCATCGCCGGCCTGCTCCCACGTCGCACCGCCGTCCAGGCTACGCCACAGACCCTGATCGAACGTGCCAACGTAGGCACGATTCCCATCGTCCGGGTCGACGGCAAGGCAGTGGGCCCCGCTACCCTCCAGCGACATGGCAACCTCGAATCGCCCGCCGCCGGCGCTGTCGATCCGGGCGACGGCGTCTCCCGTGGTGGCGAAGAGACGAATCGGCTGCATGGGCGGCCTCCTTTCATGGTGCCATCAAGTGTGCCACCGACCGGCCTCGCGAGCGATCGCGACGTTCGGAAGTCCCGTGGCGAACCATCGGCATCGCGGCGACAATAGCCGTGCCGGCAGTCATTCGGTCGAGGAGAGGCTGGGAATTGGGAATGTCCGAACGAAACGACGACACACGCGCCGCCTGGCGGTTCCACAACGCGACCAAGTACACCCTACTCGCCGAGGGCACGGGCGACGACCAGATCTTGATGGGCGAACCGCCGAACCTCGGCCCCGCGATCGGCGAGCAGGACCCCGCCCTGGAGCCCCTGCCCTACAAGATCTACACCTCAGTCGACCCGATCCCGCTCCCTCGCGAGCCGCTCGCCACCTCCATCACCGCGCTCGATGCGCTGGCAATGACCGGCGACCTTCCCGGCGTGACCAAGGTCTCCGACCTCGCCACCCTCGCCCGCCTCTGTCTCTGGTCCAACGGCCTCCTCAAGCGCTGGAGCAGCCCATGGGGCCGCGAGATCGAGTTCCGCTCCGCCGGCTGCACGGGAGCTCGCTTCCACCTGGAGCTCTATTTCGTCTGCGCCCAACTCCCCGATCTCGACGCCGGCGTCTACCAGTACGCCGCGCACGACCACAGCCTGCGCCGCCTCCGGGTCGGCGACTACCGCGCCGCCATCGTCGAGGCCACCGGGAACGAGCCCGACGTCGCCCAGGCTCCCGTGATCGCGATCTGCACCAGCACCTTCTGGCGCAACGCCTGGCGCTATCAGGAACGCGCCTATCGCCACGTCTACTGGGACACCGGCACCCTCTTCGCCAACCTCCTCGCCGTCGCTGCCAGCGAGCAGCTCCCGGCCAAAGTCGTCCTCGGCTACGCCGACCGCCAGATCAACGCCCTGGTCGACGTCGACGGCGAGCGCGAAGCCGCCGTCGCCCTCCTCGCCCTGGGCCGCTCTCAAGACCAGCCGCCGGCCGCTCCGTCCTTCCCTCCCCTCGACCTCCCGACCCAACCCCTCTCACCGCGCGAGATCGACTTCCCCCTCATCCGGGAGCTGCACCACGCCTCATCCCTCGACTCCGGCACCGACGCCGCCTTTTGGCGCGCCACCCCCCTCCGTCGCACCCCTCCCCCGCCGACTGGCCCGACGACACCGCTCCAACCGCTCGACCCAACCCAGATCCCCCAGGAATCGATCGTCGACGTCATCCAGCGCCGCCGCTCGAACCGCCACTACGCGGCCGAGACCCCCATCCCCTTCTCCCTCTTCTCGACCGTCCTCGATCGGGCGACGCGCGGCACCGCAATCGACGCCCTCGATCCCGCGTCACCCTCGCTCCACGACCCCTACCTGATCGTCAACAACGTCGAAGGGGTCACCCCCGGCACCTACGTCCTCCACCGCGACCGGGGCGCCATCGAGTTGCTCGCCACCGGCGACGAACGCGCCGACGCCGCCAGGCTCGCCTGCGGCCAGGACTACGCCGCCGACGCCCACGTCAACGTCTACGCCCTGACCGACCTCGCGCCCGTCCTCGACCGCTACGGCAACCGCGGCTACCGCCTCGCCCAGCTCGAAGCCGCCCTCTTCGCCGGCCGCCTCCAGCTCGCTGCCCATGCCCTCCGCCTTGGTGCCGTCGGCTCCACCTCCGACGACGACGAAGTCACCGCCTTCTTCTCTCCCCACGCTGCCGACAAAAGCTTCATGTTCGTCGCCGTCTTCGGCAACCGCCGCCGCCCCTCTACCACCGAGACCGAATCCAGCAGCCGCTACCTGCAGCCAACGGCACCGTCTCAGACCGAAAACGTCTCCGCGACGTAGGAGGCGGTCGGTTTCGGGTCACGAGAATGAACGCCGTCACGGCCTTGGCGCATCTCGGCCACTCCCCGACAACACGTCCCGATCGGTACTGTCGGGGAGATTGCTGTGGCCACACGAACGCTGACAGTCGAATTGCCGGAAGAACTCGTCGCCCCACTCGGCTCTCCGGAAGAGGCCGCGACAAGGGAACGGGAATCGCTCGTGATCGATCTGCTGCGCGAAGGTCGCATCAGCCAGGGACAGGCGGCACGCCTCCTCGGTTCAACGCGCTGGGATATTCTGACTTTGATGGCTCGGCTCGGGATTCCCTCGGGGCCCGAGACAGCGGAAGAGATGCGCCAGGAAATCGAGGGCGCCCGGTGCGCTATCCATCGTTCTTAAACACATGCCGCGGTCAGCAACGGCAGCCCGCTGAATCTCTACGCCGCCATCGGCCGTCTCGATATCCTACGCGACGTCTTCACGCAGGTGGCCGTCCCGTCGGCCGTCTGGGAAGAGGTGGTGATCAAAGGCACAGGCCGCGGTTCGAGGGCGATCCGTTGCTGGTACCAGTTGATTGCCTCCGCTTCCTCGATGAGGGAAGCAATCATGCGGGCAAATGTCCGCGTCTCGGCGGGCAGCTCGTTCGCTGGCTCGTGATAGTGGTCGAACCCCATCGTCTTTCCTCCAGGACGACAGCCACAGCCCGCTGGTCCGCTCCATTCCCATGGCGCGTCAAAACATGCATCATCCCTGCCGACGTGGAGGTGCCAAGCGGCGCCCGGTGCAGGGGATCTGGTATGGGGAGTGTGCGGTGTCGAACGAGACGCGAACGCCGGCCGATAGCGAGGTGATGCTGGCGCAGTTGATGCTGCCGGACGACGCCAATCCATCCGGGGACGTCCACGGCGGCGTAGTCATGAAGCTCGTCGATACGGCCGCCGGGTTGGCGGCGATGCGGCACGCCCGCTCGCGGGCGGTAACGGTGGCGATGGACTCGATGACGTTCGAGGCGCCGGTGCACATCGGCGACCTGCTCCACCTCGTCGCGCGGCTGACCTGGACGGGGCGGACGAGTATGGAAATCCAGGTGGTCGTGGAGGCAGAGCACGTGCTGACGGGAGTGCGTCGCCGAACCTCGACGGCGTACCTTGTCTATGTCGCCCTGGATGGGAACGGCAAACCACACCCCATCCCGCCGCTGACGCCCGAGACCGAGGAGGACCGCGCTCGGTGGGCCGCGGCAGAGCGGCGTCGGGCGGTACGGTTGGCCCACAGCTGAGCGCAGCAGCGCCTCCAGCCGTCGTGATCCGTTCAGTCGCCGTTCTTATCCTGTTTCCAGGTGCGGAAGGCCGAAAGCAAATCCTCACGAGCGATCGGGGGGAGGTCGTTTTCGCGGAGATGACCGACGGTGACGACTGTGCGGCGCATCTGCTCCAGGTAGCGGCGGCAACCGGCGCAGCTGTTGAGATGGCGCTCGAAGCGCGTCCGGTCGTGAGCCGGGAGAGCATCTTCGAGGTAGTCGGTCACTAACTCGACGAGCTCCTGGCACGTCAGTTCGCTCGCAGTCATCGGTTCGGCACAACCCTTCATCGACCCAGATGCTCCTCCAGCGCCCGCCGCACTTTGGTGCGAGCTCGGTGGAGCAAGACACGTTGATTCGTCTCGCTCAGGTCCAAAGCATTACGGACATCCTCCGACGTCCACCCCTCGACGTCGCGCAGGGTGATCACGTCGCGCTGTGTCGGCGGGAGGGTGGCGATGGCGCGGTCGATGATGGCGCGGGTTTCGGCGGAGAGGAAGCGCTCCTCGGGGAGGTCGTCCCAGTTCTGTGGCAACGACGACCAGTGGCCGGCGAAGTCGTGACCGGGCGGGAAGAAGCGATCGGGATCTCCGCTCGCTCCATCGTCGTCGCCCGGCGACCAAGCGGCGGAGAAGGGGACGGCGCGGTGGTCGCGCTCGCCACGGCGCTTGGCGCGGTTGGTGAGGATGCGGAAGAGCCAGGTCTTGAGGGAGGAGCGTCCTTCGAAGCGGTCGATGCCTTGCAGCACGCCGAGCCAGGTCTCCTGTGCTACATCCTCGGCGGCACCACGATCGCCGACGTAGAGGAGCGCGAGACGGATAAGCGACGACTGATAGCGCTCGACGAGCGTCATGAAGGCGCGCTCGTCACCGGCACGGAGGGCGGCGACGAGGCTGAGGTCATCTTCGTACGAGGATTCCCCCGCGCCGTCCGGCACCTCGGTCCGCGGGCGCGACGTGTCCACGATGAGTTGATCTCCGATTGGGCAGACGTCGGTGCCACCGCGGCCGTTCGACGAATCGATTGCGTTCGGTAGGATATGGTGGGGTGATTCTCTCCGTCGAGCTGGTGAGGGCTGCCAACGTCATACCAGCGCCCTCCGTTGCGGGCGCTCTGATCTTGGTCCGTGATGGAATCTTCTTGCTCAATCTGGAGTACTGTTACGCACTCCGCCCACCGGCTCACCGGCACCGACGAAGTTCACGGTGATCGAGGAGGAAGAGATCGGGCGCATCGTCGGGGTCTTCGTCGTGGTTGGCCGGTTAGTGGGCGAGATTCGCTTGGGCGACCGGGTGTATGACGGGTTGGAGATGGAACGGGGTAACGAGTGGGCGAGCGCGGCACCGCCTGCCGCGCCGCCGGATTCGTGACGGAAATCGAGAAACGGTCAACTGGATGGTTTAGCTGCGGCATCAGCAGCGACTGTGTGTGGGAGGAGACCCCTTACCCGCCCTCCCCAGTCCGGCAGATCAGCACATCGGTGATAACGGTGACGGTGCACGGTACGCTTGTCACGTTGCTGGGCCTACGCCGTCAGGTCGGGATTCGAACCCGAAGTGCGGCCCCTCGCACCACCAGTAGGCCCGCTTTCCCCGCGAGCCGAGGGGTATGTGCTCGCCTCTGCCGGGCCGGGTACCAGCTCCTCCCCTGGCCCGCTTCAGAAACGCTACTCCTCCAGCAAGTCCGTGCTCCAGTTGGTCGCCTGGATCGCCGCGTCGAGTTCACGGTATTGGCGAGCCAGATCGTCGGCACGACGCTGCATGGCGGCGACATCGACGGTGCTGACGAACTTGACCTCGGATCGCGAGTAGCGGCTCTGGTCGATGGTGGCGGTTGCCGCGAGATCGCGGAAGACGGCGTGCTGCTTGGCGAGCACGTCGCGCAGGGCGAGGGCGTCGGAGACAGTGGCGCCAGCGGCGAGGGTCGTTACGACGTTGGTTCGATTGATCTGCTGGATCAAACGGATCAGGTCGACGGCCACGCGCTCGAACTCCTGGATGAGATCGCCGGGATTCTCCGCGGGGGCGTCGCCCTCTTGGACCTTGGCATTGCGAAGGAGGCGCTGCTTCAGTTGTTCGATTCGCTTCTGCGCATCGGCGCGCAGGATCAGGGCTTCGGCGAGTCTCATGCCATTACTCCTTCTCTTATTCCGGGTCTTACATCCAGACGGCGATTTACGGACAACGTCTCTCTTAACGCCGGCAGGGACCCGCGTGTGAGATCACGCGGGTAACACCGAGGCGTCACTCAAACGGGGAGGCCCGGAGGAGGTCCATCACTGCCGTTGTTTCAGTCGGAGAGAGATTCCTCGGCGGGCTCGGAATGACCGGTGTCCAGCAACTCCAGAACCGGCGCGAAGCCCTCGATGCCGGCGAGGGTCGGTGGGTCGATCAGGAGTTGGAGGTGTGTCACTCCCTGGTGGGTATAGGCGCTCAGGCCTTCGGCGATCTCTTCGATCGAGCCCTTCAGCGGGGGCGAGTCCTTGTTCAGGCCGGGACGGCCGGGAGTACCGGGGAGGTCGACCATCACGCCGGCCGTGCGTTCGAGGGTGGCCGGGTCGCGTCCGACGTCGGCGCAGGCGGCATCGACGAGGGCGCGAAACGGCGGGATCTCGTTGGCGTCGTTGCGCCAGGAGACGTTCCACTGGTCGGCGTACCTGGCCGCGAGACGGAGCATCTTTTCGCCGGTAGTGCCGAGGAGAATGGGCGGACCATTCTTGCGCGGTCCGCGGGGGCGCAACTCGCAGTCGCGCGCCTGGTAGTAGGTGCCGTCGAAGTCGATGTGGCCGTTCCGGAGGAGACCGTGGATGATGGTCAGCGCCTCTTCGAATCGGGAGTAGCGGTGGTCGAAGGGGAATCCGAAGGCGTCGTATTCGGGCTTGTGCCAGCCGGCGCCGAGCCCGAGGATGAGGCGGCCGTCGCTGATCTCGTCGACCGTGTCGGCCATCTTCGCGAGCAGGGCCGGGTTACGGAACGAGGTGGCGAGGACGAGGGGGCCGAGCTCGACGCGAGTGGTGGCGGCGGCGAGGGCGGCGAGCACGGACCAGCCTTCCCAGATGCCGACCGTCCCGGCGCCAGGTTCACGCTCGCGGAAGATGAAGTGATCCGGAACCCAGAGCGAGTCGAAGCCGACGTCCTCCGCGGCCTTCGCCATGGCCACCAACTCGGCCCAGCTCGTGACGCCGTTGCGCGTGGGGTCTTCGATCAGCGGGAGGAACACCCCGATCTTGAGCGGCCGTTTTCCAGATTGCCCCACGTTGCCCTCCAGTGGTGGTCGATGATCGGCGCGGCGACGATGGGATCATCTTCGCCGAGGAGGATCGGTTGTCAAGTGGACGGTCGGACGGTGTTGCCGCGGTAGAGCTTGATCGTGGGGCCGGCACCGAGTAGAACGGGCGAAGTTGGACTACCGCGTGCGTTCGGAAGGACTTTCGACGATGGTGTTGCCGCTTTCGGTACTCGATCTCTCGCCGGTGGGTTCCGGC
The DNA here is from genome assembly GCA_034667245.1 of Thermomicrobiales bacterium. Taxonomy (GTDB): domain Bacteria; phylum Chloroflexota; class Chloroflexia; order Thermomicrobiales; family UBA6265; genus DATBFX01. Next base: position 14,096 of record JAXDKI010000221.1, read on the forward strand.
TCCTCTTCCCCGCAGGCGTTGCGGAACACACTCGATCTGGCGCGGCTGGTCGACGGACTCGGGTATACCCGCTACTGGCTGGCGGAGCACCATAACATCCCGAGTGTCGCCTCGTCCGCGCCGGAGATCCTGATCGGACACGTCGCCAGCGAGACGACGCGGATTCGGGTGGGGTCCGGCGGGATCATGCTGCCGAATCATGCGCCGCTCAAGGTCGTCGAGACGTTCCGGGTCCTGGAGGCGCTCCATCCGGGGCGGATCGATCTCGGGATCGGGCGGGCGCCGGGAACGGATGGATTGACGGCTGTGGCGCTTCGCCGCTCGACGGAGGCGCTTGGCGCAGACGATTTCCCGGCGCAGTTGGCAGAGCTCTTCGCGTTTGCTGACGACGGGTTTCCCGAGGACCATCCCTTCCGGGCGATTACCGCGACGCCGAGTGATGTGCCGTTGCCTCCCGTCTCGCTGCTCGGGTCGAGTGGCTACAGCGCGCAGCTCGCCGCGTCACTGGGGTTGGGGTTCGCGTTTGCACACCATATCAACCCCGGTGCCGCGATCCCAGCGATGCGCGCCTATCGTTCCGGCTTTGTTCCCTCCGCCACACTTGAGAAGCCGGAGGCGATCCTTGCGCTCTCGGTGATCTGCGCCGACACGGACGCCGAAGCACAGTATCTGTCCGCCTCGCTCGACCTCGTCCTGCTTCAGCTACGGACGAACCGCCGGGGTCCGCTGCCGACGCCGGAAGAGGCGTTGGCCTACCCCTACACGCCGGCAGAGCGAGCGCAGATCGAGGCGCTCCGCCCGATGTACATCGCCGGGAGCCCGGAGACGGTGCGGGCGCGGATCGAGGAGTTGGTCGCCGCGACGGGTGCGGACGAGGTGATGATCATGACGACGATGCACAACCACGCGGCGCGGCGGCATTCATACGAGTTGCTCGCGGAGGCATTCGAGCTGCGGCAGTACACGCCGGCAGGTGAGGACGCGGCGTAAGAGTGTCAGTTGTTCGGACGGGATGGACGGCTTTGGTGACGACCCGACCCGACACGCAAGCGGGCGGGTGGGGCGGCGCGGCGCCGGGAGGAGATGGCGATCGAGTGAGTTCCCCTCCCTCGCGTGCCATTGGTTGGCGATAGCCCGATTGAAGATAATCGCCTTACCGCCGTGTTGTCGGCGAATTCAGCGCATGATGAACAGCCGGCACCGTCCGACCGGGCCAGTAGGAGTTCAAAGAATGGACAAGCCTCGTTCGGACTCAGGACAGGGCGACCAGCACACCACCGGGCGGTGGCAGGAATCAGACTCGACCCATTTCATCGATTTGGGGCGGATCTACACGCCGCGGCGGGATGAGTTGCGGGATGCGTTTCTCGATCTGATCCCGGCGGAGACGGACGAGGATTTCGTGGGTGTCGAGATCGGGACGGGGCAGGGCTGGCTGACCGCGGCGATTCTCAAGCACTATCCGAGGGCCAGAATGATCGGACTCGACGGGAGCGAGACGATGTTGCTTGCGACCGAGGTGATGCTTGCACCGTATCCAGGGCGGTTTGAGCTCCGATCGTTTCGTCTCGAAGACCCGGGGTGGATTGAGGCGCTGCCGGAAGGGCAGCGCTGCATCGTCAGCAGCTTGGTCATCCATCATCTGCGTGGCCCCGAGAAAGCGGTGCTGTTCCGGGCACTTTACGGGAGGTTGGCGCCGGGTGGCGCCCTCCTGATCGCCGATGTGATGGAACCAACGAGCTCCTGGGCGCGTCGGCACATGGCGCACGCGTGGAATTCTGAGGTGGAGTATCAGTCGATCGAGTACGGCGGCGACCGCCGGGCGTACGACCAGTTTGTGGCCGACCGCTGGAACCTCTACCAGTTCCCGGGCGACGAGGACGACATCGACTTTCCATCGACACTGCCGGAGCAGCTGTCATGGCTGATGGAGGCAGGGTTCGAGAGCGTCGACGCGTTCTGGATTCGTGCCGGACATGCGTTGTTCGGTGGGTACAAGCCGCGATAGTCGAACCACGTCATCTCTCTTGGTGTTCGCTTATTCTCCTTCAGCACGTTGCTCGACGAGCGTGGCGTCGGATGCTCGTTGGTCGATCCGCTCGACGCGGACGAGGGCGACGCGGTAGCCATCCATGGAGCGGACTTCGAAGCGGAGAGGGCCGGTCTCGACGACGTCGCCGAGTTCGGGGATGCGGCCGAGGCGGTCGGCGATGAGGCCGCCGACTGATTCCGCTTCGAACGGTTCTAGCCGGTGGCGCTCGATGTCAAGGAGGTCGAGGAGATCGCCGACGGAGACGCGTCCGTCGGCCTCAACAACATCTGGCTCCACCTCACGGAGCGGCTCATAGCCGGCGTCGAATTCGTCGGTAATCTCGCCCACGAGTTCTTCGATCAGGTCTTCGAGGGTCACCAGCCCGGCCATGCCGCCGTATTCGTCGACGATGATCGCGATGTGGGTGCTGCGGGCGCGGAGCTCTTGCAAGAGCTCGTCGATCGGCTTGCTCTCGGGGACGAAGTAGGCGGGGCGAATCACTTCGGCGACCGGTTTGGTCGCGACCTCTCGGTCCATCCAGAGGAGACGGAAGACATCCTTGACGTGGAGGATGCCGAGGATGTCGTCGGGCGTCTCGCGGAAGACGGGCAGGCGCGAGTAGCCGGTGCTGAAGAAAAGATCGACCGCGGTGCCGAGCGACGTTCCGCCTTCGATCGCGCGCACGTCGACGCGAGGGACCATGACGCTGCGGACAACGATGCGACCGAACTCGAGGGCCTCTTCGACCAGTTCGGCCTCCGCCTGCTCGACGACCCCCTCGTCTTCGGCCGCCTCCACCATCGCCAGGATCTCGGCGTGGGTGATTGAGGGGAGATTGGCTTGGCGATGGCTGCCGATGAGGCGGAGGATGGCATTGGTGGTGCCGGTGAGGAGGGAGACGATCGGGTGGGCGATCCGGGAAAGGGTCTCGATCGGCCCCACGACCCGGAGCGCGACCGGTTCGGCCCGGCTGACGGCGAGGGTCTTGGGCACCAATTCGCCGAGAACAATGCTGACAAAGGAAAGCACCGCCGTGACGAGGATGAGGCCGACGGCGCTGGCGTTGCCGGCGACGAAACCGAGGGGTACCCCTTCCAGCCAATCCTCGACGACCTTGACGAGACTGACGGCACCGACGGCCGACGCGAAGAAGCCGGCCAGGGTGATACCGACTTGGATCGTCGCCAGGAAGCCGCCCGGTGATTCAGCGAGGGCGAGCACGCGGCGGGCGGCACGGTTGCCGTCGTCGGCCATGGCGCGGAGGCGCGCTTTGCG